>CAZGOQ010000095.1:0-1821 GCA_964527315.1 uncultured Oscillospiraceae bacterium
AAATCCTCCAAAGCAGTGAATTTTGGAAAAATAACAGTTGCCCTTCCGGGAATTTTGTACTAAAATAAAAAAAGTTCCATGCGCTGTTTATTGTACTTGGGAAACAGCGCATTTGCAAGAAATACTTTACTTTTTAGGAGATGACATCATGAATGTATTAGTGATCAATGCCGGAAGTTCTTCCCTGAAATATCAGCTGATGAATCCGGCAAACGGTGATCTGCTGGCCAAGGGCCTTTGCGAACGCATTGGTATCGACGGTAAATTTACCTACAAGCCTCAGGCAGCGGGCAAGAAGGTCCTGGACGCGGTAGATGTGGCAATGCCCACCCATGCAGAAGCCATTGCTGCTGTGCTCGACGCGCTGGTGGACCCCACGAATGGCGTCATTGCGTCCATGAAGGAAATCGACGCGGTGGGCCATCGCGTGGTCCATGGCGGCGAGAAGTTCGCTTCCTCTGTGGTCATTACCGACGAGGTCATGGCTGCCATTGAGGAGTGCAACCCCCTTGCGCCCTTGCACAACCCTGCCAACATCATCGGCATCAAAGCCTGTCAGGAGAAAATGCCCGGCGTTCCCATGGTGGCGGTTTTTGATACGGCGTTCCATCAGACAATGCCCGCCAAGGCATACACCTACGCCATCCCCTATGAATACTATGAGAAGGATAAAATGCGCCGCTATGGCTTCCACGGCACCTCTCACCGCTATGTGTCCCAGCGCTGCGCCGAAATTCTCGGCAAGCCTATCGAACAGTTGAAGATTGTCTCCTGCCATCTGGGCAACGGTTCTTCCATTACCGCTGTGGACGGAGGCAAGAGCGTGGACACCTCCATGGGCCTGACGCCGCTGGCCGGTCTTCCCATGGGCACCCGCAGTGGCGACATGGACGCCGGTATCATGGAATATATCATGAAGAAGTATGATATGTCCATGGCGGATATGATGACCACCCTGAACAAGAAGTCCGGCGTGCTGGGCATCTCCGGCGTGTCCTCCGACTTCCGTGATCTGGATGACGCCGCCGCCAAGGGCAACAAGCGTGCCGCTCTGGCCGTTGAGGTCTTTGAGTACGGCGTTCGCAAGATGATTGCCGAGTACGCTGCGGCAATGGGCGGCGTAGACGCGGTGATCTTCACCGCCGGCGTGGGCGAGAACTCCGCCGATATGCGTTTGAATTTTGTCAAGGGCCTGGAGTTCATGGGCATCGAGATCGACCCTGAGAAGAACAAGGTTCGGGGCGAGGAACGCATTGTCTCTCCCGACGGCGCAAAGGTCAAGGTTCTGGTGATCCCCACTAACGAGGAACTGATGATCGCAAAGGATACCGCCGAACTGGTCGGCTGATTTCTTCAAAACAACGAAAAAAGCAGCCCGGAAACCTCATCCATCGGTTTCCGGGCTGTGTTATTTAATAGTCGCTTTTTATATACGTAATTTCATTTCCTCTCCAGTCAATACAAAGCTCGCTACTAGTTAATGTTATAATTTCACCTGTATAAACTGGTGCTGGATAGGTTTCTTGCTCCATCTTCAGGATGGTTCCGTTTACAATCGCCCAACTTCCGTAATCATCATCATTCTCAAATGTGCCATCGTCATAAAAAATGTAATCGTTACCTCCGCCTTCGGGATGCCACCTTCCTATTATGAGTTCCTGATAGTTGGTATCTTTTGTATTTGTGCTGTCTGTTGCTGTAGTATCTCCACAGCCGCACAGTGACAATAGAATTACCGCTATCAGTAAAATACTCATGCCCTTTTTCATGGTTTTCAACCCTTTCTTTTTGTATGTACATTTATTATAGTAAATATATTTA
>CAZGOQ010000095.1:1921-8391 GCA_964527315.1 uncultured Oscillospiraceae bacterium
GCAGATGCTTACCTATATTGAGAAACTAAAAGGCTTGCGTGAAGATAATGATTTGACGCAAACCCAGATTGCTTATGTTCTTGGTACCTCACAGACTATGTATGCCCGATATGAAAGAGGTGCTAACGAACTACCTATGCGGCACTTTATTACTTTGTGCAAATTCTATAATGTTTCCGCAGACGACTTACTGTCAATTTCTGCGGACTCCCACAGAAAACGAGGAAAAGCGGCCTACATTCCGAGCGGTTCCATGGCGGATTAAAAGCTGCTGCTGAAAAACTCTCAACGAAATATCGGCGCACCAAAGAGGTTTCTTTTGCCTTTGGTGCGCCGTTTCTATTTCATATTTTTCCCTGTCCGCTCATAGTCTGTAGGGCAGGAGGCGAAACAAATGAAGCTAAATACACTGCCGCCCCGCATTCAACGGGCGCTGGACGAGCTGTCACCGGGGCGGAGCCGGGCGCTGAATGAACTGCGGTTCCGAAAGGGCCAGAATGTGACGCTGATATTTCCCCATGGTCAGGAATTGCTGACGGAGGGGGGAAGAAGCATCCCGGTGACGGACAGGCTCCTGAAGGAACTGCTGGACCGTGCTACGAATTTTTCTCCCTACGCTCTGCGATTGGAGGAGACGGGACTGTATCTCCCGCTGGAACAGGGTTGCCGAATGGGATTATGCGGAGAAGCGGTCATGCGGGACGGGAAACTGCATGGCATCAAAACCCTTTCCTCTGTGGCCATTCGCATTGCCAGAGAACACCGGGGCGCGGCGGTTCAGGCGGCAAACCGGCTGATCCATCCCAGCAGTGTGGCGTCGGCGTTGATCGTCTCGCCGCCGGGGGGCGGGAAAACCACGTTCCTCCGGGATCTGGTGCGGCTGATCAGTGAAAAGGGCTTTCGAGTCAGCGTGGTGGACGAACGAAGAGAACTGGGCGCGTTGCAGGATGGCATTCCAACGCTGGACCTCGGCCCTTCTACAGATATCCTCTCCGGCTGCCCGAAGGCCCAGGCTATCCCGCTTCTGATTCGGGTGATGAACCCGCAGGTACTGGCACTGGATGAGTTGGGCGGAAAGGAGGAATTGAATGCGGCCAGGAACGCATCTTTTTCCGGCGTTGCCCTGCTGGCCACAGCGCATGGGAACAGTCTGAGATCGCTGTTGGCCCGGCCCGGCTATCGGGAGTTGATCCGAGCCGGAGCCTTCGAATGGTGTATCACGTTGGAACAGGGACATATCTTTCGTATGGAAAGGCTGAAAATATATGAAAATTCTGGGGGCGGCATTTGTGACGCTGGCGTCACTGATGGTGGGCTGGTCGGCCCGTCAAAGTCTGAGCCGACGGCTCGATCTGCTGAGACAGCTTCGGCTGGCGTTGGAACTGATGCAGTCAGAGATGGAACTGAATATGGTCTCCGTGCCAGAACTGTTTGATACGGTCGGACGGCATTTGGGCGGCGGACTGGGGGAACTTTTGACGGGAACCGGCGTGCAGATGGAGGCGGTTCGGGGCCGTCCGCCCATTACGGCCATGAAACTTCAACTGGAACAGCAGACGCCCCTGTTGGAAAAGGAGGAAGAGGGACTGCTCTTGGAACTCAGTACAGCGCTGGGACGGTATGATCTGGACGGACAAGCCCGAGCGCTGGAACTCTATAAGCGCCGAACAGACGATCTGATTGCGGAAGCGGAAATGATAAAAAAACAAAAGGCCAGGGCCTGGATGACAGCGTCTGTCTGCACAGGCCTGGCGCTCGTCGTGATCTTGCTGTGAGGATTTTTATGGAAATTGATCTGATATTCAAAATTGCCGCCGTGGGCATCATTGTCTCTATCCTCAATCAGGTGCTGGTGCGCTCCGGCAGGGAGGAACAGGCTACCATGACGACACTGGCGGGTCTGGTAGTGGTTTTAATGATTTTGGTGGAAAAGATCGCGGAGTTATTTGATTTGGTAAAGACGCTGTTTCAGTTCTGATGGAGATGGTCGTAAAATGTGCCGGCGTGGCAGTGATCGGGGCATTGCTGGCTCTTTGCAGCAGGAAGCAGGAATTTTCGATTCTGGTTTCGATCGGCGCAGTGCTGCTGGTTGCCGGCATGGCGATGACCATGCTGCGTCCGGTGCTCAGTTTTGTGGACACACTCAAGACAGCGGCGGGACTGGGAGAGGGAACGGTGGCGCCGGTGCTCAAAGCGCTGACCATTGGATTTTTGACCGGGATCGGGGCGAATCTCTGCGAGGACGCGGGAGAAGCGGCCATCGGCGCAGTTCTGAAAATGGCGGGCGGGATCGGCGCGGTATATGTACTGCTGCCGCTGATGGAGAGCCTGCTGGAATTGCTGGAGCAGATGCTGTAGACCTTTACAAAAGAGAGAAAGGGGAGCGGGACATATTATGCGGAAACTCTTTCTGATCCTCCTGCTGGCGCTGCTGCTGTCGCCATGTGTTCATGCACAGGACGTTATAGAGCGGGAATATGCGATGTTTGGAGCGGGACAGCTGCAGGAGACGCTGCCGGAAGCGGTCAGGAGTGAACTGGGGCGACTGGAGGATATGGAAACCAGCGGCGATTTTGTCAGTGGACTCAGCAGCCTGCTGTCTGGCGCGGGGAAAGACAATGTGGGAAGGCTGAAGGCATCACTCGGCCTGTGCCTTTCCATTTTTGCAGTGGTTATGCTGGCGGCGGTACTCCGGGGCCTGGGGCAAGATACCGGTGTGATAGAACTGGCGGCTACGCTCAGCATTGCGATGATCTGTTTTGGACAGATCTCCGGATTTTTCACAAGGACGGCGGAGACGGTGGACGCTATGTCCGTTTTTTCGGCAGGTCTGTTTTCCTCTCTGGCGGCGGCCACAGCAGCTACCGGCGCGGCGGGAACTTCCGCAGCCCTTTATGGCGTGACTGCCGCGGTGTGCAGCGTCCTGACCAGAGCGCTGGATCTGGTGCTGCTCCCCGCCATATCCTGTTATATGGCGCTGACCACAGCAAATTATGCGGTAGGAGATGGAAGTCTTCAAATGGCAGCCGATACGCTGAAACAACTCCTGACCGGCGCACTGAAATTTTCAATCATCGGGTTTACTGCCTTTCTTTCCCTGACCGGCGTTGTCAGCGGTAGTGCGGACTCCGCCGCCATCCGGGCGGCGAAGCTGACACTCTCCACAACGGTGCCGGTGGTGGGCAGCATCATTGCCGATGCGTCGGAGACGCTGCTGGTCAGCGCCGGGATGGTGCGGAATTCTCTGGGTATCTTTGGACTTTTGGGCGTTCTGGCGGTGAGCATTGGGCCGTTTCTGGAAACCGGGGTCAGCTATTTGCTGCTCAAATGCACAGCGGCGGCTTCGGCGGCCACTGGAGAAAAATACCTCTCTGGTCTGATTTCTGCCATGGCGGGGGCCATTGGACTGATCACCGCGATCACAGGGACTTGCGCGTTCCTGCTGCTCATCGGCTGCGTCTGCTTTATGAAGGTGTCCATTCCATGAAGGCATATCTGATAGGACTGACAGCGGCGGCAATTCTTGCGGCGCTGATCCGCCGGCTGGCGCCAAACAATGCCGCAGGGCGGGCGGCCCGACTGGGAGCCGGACTGCTGATTCTGACGGCACTGCTCCGCCCTCTGGGGAAGATGGATCTGCTGACGGCGGCGGAGGAACTGGCGAAAAACGGCCTTTCCAATCGGCTTTCGGCACAGCAGACCGATATGGCGGCCAATGAACTTTTGAAAGCGCTCATAACGGAGACAGCTGAAACATATATATTGGACAAAGCCCAAACTCTGGGACTGAAAATCCAGGCGGAGGTCACAGTCAATGTTCTGGAGTATTATCCGGTGCCGTGGGCGGTGACCCTTCGGGGAGAAGCGGATCGGAATCAGCAAGATGCGCTGCAGACGTATATCTCTGAGCAGCTGGGGATTCCGGAGGAGAGACAGGAGTGGTTAGATATGTGAAAACAGCGAAGCAAAAATGGGAAGTGCTATGGAAATTTCGATATCCGGCGCTGGTGCTTCTGCTGGGCCTTGCGCTTCTTCTGCTGCCCGGCAGTTTCGGAACGCAAAAGGAGACACCGGAAACAGAGATCCGGGAAGCGGAAGAGACCTTTACGCTCGATGCTTTTACCGGGCAGCTGGAAACACTGCTCTCCGGTATTCAGGGCGCGGGGGAGGTCAAGATGCTGCTGTCGCTTGAAACGGACGGTAGCCGGAACTATTTGGCAAATACTTTGGAAAGTCAGGGAGACGATGCCGCCGAGACTCAGACCCAGACGGTGCTGGCGGATGTGGATGGAGACGATGTGCCGATCCTTCTGCGGCAAAGCTACCCGACCTTTCGGGGGGCGGTTGTGCTGTGTCAGGGCGGCGGCAATGCCGCTGTAGAACTCAGCATCAAGGAGGCGGTTTCCAGCCTGACGGGGTTGGGAATGGACAAGATCACAGTTTTAACCATGAACTAATTTTCAAGGAGGATATTATGACGACAAAACTTTGGAAGCGCAATGCGGTGGTGGCGGTGGTGCTGCTGTTTATCTGCGTAGGCGTATATCTCAACTGGTCTTACAACCGGGATCTTACCACGGAGGAGACCAGTGGCGAGGTGGAACTGGCGGACACATTGGACAGGGCGCTTTTGGATGCGGCCGGCCAGGATCCGGCGGACGGAAGCATTACCAGTGTAGACGCTATTACGGATAACGTAGTTGTGGTATCGGATGATGAGGACTACAACGCGCTTCTGACTCAGGCCACAACGGATACTACCGTCACAGACTATTTTGCCAATATCCGGCTGGCCCGGCAGGAGTCGAGAGACAGCGCGGTGGAGGTATTACAGGAAACCATCGCCTATGAAACCGGCGCGGACGATGAGGCGGTATCTACGGCTTCGGCACAGCTGGAGTCCATGGTCAGCACGGCGCTCAAGGAAGCGGAGATCGAGGGGCTGGTCATTGCCAAGGGCTATGAGGACTGCGTTGCCTATATGAGCGAGAACGGCATTTCCGTTGCGGTGGCGGCGCCGGAGGAAGGATTAGAGGCCGATGCGGTGGCGCAGATCTGCGATATTGTGACCACCCAGAGCGACTACACTCCCTCGGACCTGAAAATAATTGAAGTAAAGTGATTGTTTTTTTCTCAAAATATGATACAATAACTCTGCATAGACGGACACCGGGCGTACTCCGGTGTACAAAAAATCAGAAACAAAAGACAGGGATTTCCTGAGAGAGTGGAGGAAACATTATGAGCGAAGCAAAGGAATATCTGGTACAGCCTGTAGATAAGGGCACGGTCAATATTTCGGAGGAGGTCGTTGCCGCCATTGCGGCGCTGGCAATCAGCGAGGTAGAGGGCGTCTATGGGCTTTCATCCAGCTTTACTGCCGATCTGGCGGAACTGCTGGGAAGGAAAAATATGTCCAAGGGCGTGAAGCTGTCCATTGAGGACGAGGTGGTCACGGTGGAATGCTTCGTGGTCATTTCCTACGGCTGTGAGATCCCGGCAGTGGCGGCAAATATTCAAAACGATGTGGCAACCGCCATTGAATCCATGACAGGATTGAAGGTCGCCGCGGTCAACGTGGATATCTGCGGCATCTCAGCCGCGAAAAAATAAAACAGAGAAGCGAACACCCGCCCTGCCGAGACTTCGGCAGGGCGGGTGTTGCAGGTGCTTTTGTGACAAGCGGAATAAGGCGGGAACATCTGCAACGATGCTCCCGCCTTACACTTATATAAAACAACTTTCTTATTCATAATAAACTGATAAATTAACTCATCTAAGTTGTCGGGATATTCAAAAAACTGTCGGTCGCAAGAAGCAAATACTTCGGAAATATCCTCGGTAATCAATTCCTCCAACAACGCATTTCGCCGTCCATCATCTGCGGGTAATTCGTGAGGGAGTTTTTCAAGTGCTTTTTTGTAAATCTCAATCGTACGATTAGCACCTATGGCGGACAACGAAGCGGCCAACTTACCCACAAAAGTGCCGCTGCTGTTAAATAAGTACTGGCTAAATCCCCCATTATTCACTTCCGATTGAAAACTATCTATGATGTAGACAGTTTTTTCTTCGGGTGTCAATACGGAGATATTTTCGCCATAATTGCATTTCCTGCTTAACCACCCATTCATAGCAATCACAAATGAGTTCATATTGTCTATGTTCCAAATTTGCTTTATGTCCATGTTCCATATTTGATTAAATTCATCAACGATTTTTGATCATTCTTTTTCTGTCGGCGCTTTCTTCTTTTTGTTCCTATTAAATAGTCCCATTATTTCACTCCTGCTATAAAATCAGTTTAAGGATAACCCATAATGTGAAATGTCTCTTCAATTATAGGCGAATAAAGTCCAAAAAGCAAGGGCGGGGAAAATTAGTCCCCGTCCTTGTTCGTTAAAGCACATTCTCGATAGAAATGATAAATCCGAACACATTACCCACTTGGATAATGTAGTTCGGATTAT
>CAZGOQ010000096.1:0-8347 GCA_964527315.1 uncultured Oscillospiraceae bacterium
TTTATAATTTTATAAATTCATCGCGCAGCCGAACGCAGCACGCGTGCATTTCTGGACGTTGCCAACCTTGTCGCAGTCGCCGATCATTCTGAACTCCGGACCTGGAATCGCGAAGGTCATGGCCAGGTCGCTCTTGGCTTTCATTCCGGCAGAAAGGACCACTGTACCGGCAGGGACAAACTGTTGGTTTCCGTCTTTGTCCGTGTAGGTCACACCTTGCGGTGAAATGCTTGTGACGGTAGCGTTTGTAATGGGATGGAGTTTCTCCTCCTTCTGCCAGGCCTCCATAAACATACTGTAGAAGTGAACCGGGGTGGAATCTGCCGCCAGCGTATCACGCATCTCCAAAACCGTCGTTTCAATTCCCTGCTGTGCCAAGTACATACCCGTCTCTATACCGACTTCACCGCCACCAATAATCACCGCTGTGTCTGTGGTCACCTGATAGCTTCCGTCATAAACACTGACAGCGGGCACCGTCTGCTCCACACCTGGAATTGGCGGAATCAGCGGCTCAGATCCAACTGCCGCCACAATCGCATCGTAGCCCTCCCGGGCCAAAAGTTCCGGCGTCGCCTCGGTACCAAGCAGCACATGGACCGACGACTTTTCGATCTGACGGATCAGATAGTTCTTAAAGCTGCGGAGCGTCCACTTGAATGAAACATTGTCCGCGCACTTCAGCAGTCCGCCCAACGAATCCTCTTTTTCGTACAGTGTTATGTCATGCCCACGTTCCAACGCATAGAGGGCTGTGCGCATACCGGTGGGACCGCCGCCAATGACCGCTACCTTCTTTGCCTTGCCCCTGGGCGGAATCATGCGCTCGATCTTATGCTCCAGCCCGAAAATCGGATTGACTGAGCAAACACTGGCCCAAGGATCCTTAAAGCTTGACTTGTGGCACTTGTTGCAGCGCAGACAGGGCACGATATCCTCGCCTCTCCCCTCCTGGACCAGCCTGCCCCATTCCGGGTTGGAAATGAATGCCCGCGCCATGGCCACCATATCGCATTTCCCCTCGCGTATGGCGGCCTCCCCCAGATCGGGATGCGTAAAGCCAGAGATTGCGACAATCGGCATATCGCAGCCGTCCCGCACCAGCGCCTTTTTCACGTATTCCGTCATGTAAAGCCATGGGGTTGCCTTGGGATTGTAGGTGGTGGGATGGTTCGGATCAATGTTGGGACAGCGAAGCTGCAGCATATCGAAATGCCCAACGCCTTTTTTTGCAAACTCCACGGAATCATCCAGCGTCCAGCCGCCTTCCACCATATCGTCACCGGTGATACAGACCTCGATCAGGAAGTCCTTGCCGCAGGCGGCTTTGATGGCGTCGCAGACCATTAGTGGCCAGCGACAGCGGTTTTCAAAGCTGCCGCCATATTTATCTGTCCGTTTATTTGTGGTAGGCGACAGGCTCCGCGCCAGAAGCGTTGCGTGATAGCACATGTGCAGGAACACACCGTCAAAGCCGCACTCCTCCTTTAGGACCTTGGCCTGCTTTGCCATATGTTCCGTAATCCGGAGAATCTCCTCCTCTGGGATCTCCGTTCCCTGGATGATGGTGCTGCCGTCGCCCATGACAAAGATGGAATCCACGCCGGTACTCACATCCCACTTTTCATCATGAATGGGATATAGCGCCATATGAACCTTGGTGCCATAGAAATGGCAGGTTTCCGTCAGCTGAGACAGGTAATGCTGATTGTGACCGTCAAAGATGTCAAACAGCAGTCCATGAACCGGCTCAATGCGCTCTCCGCCTGCGCCGCTGACTGTGACGATTGCTGCACCGTTTCTGGCTTTTTTCTCGTAATGGGCGATCCATCCATCGGTTGGATATGTCTCTCCGCCCTGGATAAAGTGCGGACGGCTAGGAGACGAGATCATCCTGTTTTTCAGAACCGTATTGCCGATTTTAATCGGCGCAAGCAGGTTTTTATACTTATCGCTCATGAGAACCTCCTTGATAATTACCCGGCAAAGATATCTCTGCCGATTGTATAATTTACAGCCACATTCTAACATCCCCTTATTTGTTTGTGAAATTAATATTTTAGGTAGTGCCATTCACAAAATGAATAACGTAAAAGGCCTGGCGTCATGTCATAATTGATTGTCTTTCCGTCGCCAACAGGGTATAATAAGGCAAACCCAAATATAAAATTCGAATGTTTGAAGGAGGACGCCATGACTTTCGACCAGTTGATGTGCTTTTCAGTGCTAGCCGAGACGCTGAATTATACCAAAGCGGCTGAGATACTCTATATCAGTCAACCTACCATGAGCCGGCAAATTCATTTGCTGGAGGAAGAATTCCATACCAATCTGTTCGTACGTTCCTATAAATCCTTGCGGCTTTCCATTGCGGGAGAGGTTTTTCTGGAGGAATGCCGTCGCATCCTGCTGGCAGAAAAACAACTTCGGGAACGAATGAGTTGGTTTGAATCCGGCGCCAAAGGCGCTCTGGTCTGTTCCAGTCTGGGTATGTACTATCCGGAACTTCAAAATGTATTTCGGCAGTTCCGCAAAAACAACCCGGATATCACATTGGTCATGCAGCAGTTGGATGCCGGCGGTGTCAAGGAATCTGTGTCAAGTGGAGAGAGTGATATTGGGGTCTGCTTTTCCTTTGAAGTGACAGAGACTGACGATTTTGACGTGGTTCCGTTGTTTCACGAGGAGTTCTATCTGGTGGTGGCGGATACCCATCCTCTGGCTAACTCTACCAGTATTTCCATTTCGGATCTACAGAACGAACGGATGATACTGCTGGGCAACAACCAGTTTCCTCTGATTGAAAAGCTGTGGAATCAGCTTCAGATATCCAGTTCCCTGCATTTAGCCAGCATGAACCACCCCGCCTCGCTGAACACCATCCTGCTGAACATACAGGCGGGCAACTATGTATCCTTGTTTCCTGCACCAATGACCCGAACGCATCTGGACGGATGTACGTCTCTACAAATCGAGAACTTTGACAGTTCCTTCGAGACAGTGCTGATCTGGAAACACGACAACACGAATCCCTCTCTGAAGCTGCTGCTACAATGTCTCTATGAAGCGTTTCCTAAGAATTTACAATAACAAATCGGACGCCTGATTGTTAGATTGGGCGTCCGATTTGTCATCGTTTTTCTTCTAAACAGAATTCAAGAGGCCCTGGAACTCCAGCAGATTATTTGCTTGGATCTCCCGTTTCCCCTCCTGAATCTCTTCCACCAGCCGAACCACCATATCGCAAAAAGGCGTGGGGACGCCGAACTCCCTCCCTTTTCGGGAAAGGACTCCATTGATTGCATGTATCTCCGTGGGACGGCTATGCTCCAAATCCTGAAGCATGCTTGCTTTCCCACTTCGAACCGACCCAAACAGCTTCTCATAGATCCAGTTGGTGGCGATACGCTCCTGCCGGGTTTCAAAATCCATCAGACAATCCAGGCATCCCTCCGCACCGATGGGATGCAGGCGGATCCCTTGCGCCCTGACCACGCGGATACATTCCCGGGCAATGTGCTGGGCGCAGCAAAGCGCCTCCGGATCCTCCAGCACCTGTCCAAATGTAAATCCAAGCGCAGCAGACATGCCGCTGAAGGAGCAGTTGATGATCAGTTTGCTCCATCGAATGCCTGCTAGATTGTCGGAAAGTTCTGTATGGCACATAGAGGACAGCAACTCCCGGATCCGTTTGCCCTGCTCCGTAATTTTCCCGTCCAAACGTCCCAGGTTATTGTTCCACATTTCCAGATCGGAACCGGCAATTGTAACGCCTGGTTCCTGAAGTTCTGCGGCCCATGTGACGGCGCATCCCATGGTTCGCTCCGAACCAAACGCCGCAGCAACAGCTGGTTCCGGCAGCCCGTTCTGCATAGTAACCACGATGCCGTGTTCATTTAAATGCTGAGCCACCTGAGCAAAGGACCTCTGATTATAGACTTGCTTAATCAGCAAAAAAACAAGATCATAGGTTCCTTGCATCTGGTCCGGTCTGAGCGCCTGTACCGGAACCGTAAATTCCGTCTTTCCAATTACCCTGGCGCCGTAGTGATTCAGATTGTCCACATTCCTCTGGTCTACGTCGATCAAATCTGCATGGATACCGTTTCGGTTCAGGCAAGCGCCCAGCAATGTCCCCATGGCCCCTGCGCCGACTACTGCGATTCGCTCCACAATATCATCTCCTCCTGTTTTCTGATTTCTGTTTCCAATATAGTACATTCTGGAAATGCAGTCCAATTTGAATTGCAAATAGTAGTATTCAGTATTTTATTCAGGCCCGATCATCCAAAAAAACCTTGTAATTTCAATATCATTTAATTCCGGTATAGAACTATTTCCAGATTCAATTAGACAACCGCATTGGTATGGTGATATAGATAGAATCAGAAAGAATATCCGCAGAGGTGATGAAACTATGGAAAAAAATCCAAGAGATGCCGTAATCGTGGCCTATGGTCGATCTGCTGTGACCAAAGGACGAAAGGGCGAGTTGGCGAAGATCCACCCCATTGAATATGCGGGGCAGGTGCTGCGCGGTGTGCTGGACAAGGTTCCAAAGTTGGACCCAGATACAATCGACGAAGTAGTATACGGCTGTACAAACCTGACGGGCTATCAATCATACGATATTGCAAAGATGATTGTTGCACGAGCAGGATTGCCGGAGAAGGTGCCTGCCTGCACCGTCAGCCGATTCTGTATTTCCGGTTCCGACGCAGTGTCTATCGCCGCAACCAAAATCCTTGCAGGGATGGCCGATGTAGTGATTGCAGGCGGCGTGGAAAGCATGTCGCTGGTTCCGCAGCCAGTCCCGGAAACCCGGTTCGATTACCATTGGCTGGAGGATCACGTCGATAAAGACATCTATCTGCATGTGGGACTTTGTGCAGAAAATGAGGCAAAAGCACATGGTCTGACTCGGGAGGATCTGGATCGTCTGGCCTGTGAAAGCCATCGCCGTGCTACTGTCGCTCAGGAGGCTGGGAAATTTGATGACGAGATTATCCCGGTGACCGTACCGGATGAAAACGGCAACATGATCACCGTGACCCGGGACGGCGGCATCCGCCCATCCACCAACATGGAGGCCCTTGCCAAGCTGAAGCCTTGCTTTGATCCTGATGGAATCGTCACCGCCGGGACCTCCTCTCAGGTATCGGACGGAACGGGTTGCATGATCCTGATGGCCCGGGAAAAGGCGGAAGCCCTTGGTCTGCAGCCTGTGGCAAAATTTGTCTGCTATGAAGCAGGTTGTGGATCTCCGGCCTATCTTGCGCCCGGCGTTTTGGACGCGATTTCCCGTTGCACACTCCGCTGCGGAATCGATATCCATGAGATGGATGTAATCGAAATCAATGAGGCTTTTGCGCCTGTGGTTATAGTTGTTGGCCGCACTTTGGAGTTGGATCCTGCAAAGGTGAATCCAAACGGAAGCGCCATGGCTTTGGGGCATCCTCTGGGTGCCACGGGTATTTTTCTTGCCTGCAAGGTGTTTTCAGAACTCCGCCGAACCGGCGGCAGGTATGGCATGGTCACAATGTGCGCCGCAATCGGGCAAGGCGGCTGCGCCATCTATGAAATGGAGTCCTAGAGGAGGTATCACATGATTCTGGGCATCAACCACGTGGGAATCGTGGTAAAGAGTATTGATGAAACCATGGATGTTCTCTCCCGGGCCTTTGGCGCTGTGGAGTTGTCCCGAAAAACTATCCCGGAACGGGGACAGACCTCCTGCATTGTCCGGTTGGGCACCGGGATGCTTGAACTGATGGAACCCTACGGCGATATTGGCGTTGTCCCAAAATTCCTGGCAGAAAAGGGACCCGGATTACACCACATTTCGCTTCTGAGTGACGATGTGGATACGGAATGCACGGCCGCAGCGGAAAAAGGAATTCGAATCCTCGGCACCCCGGAAAATCCCGACCGGGTGGTATTCACACATCCCAAAACTACATGCGGCGTCTTGTACGAACTGACAGATAAGCCCTTTTCATTGGAAGTTGAGTAAGCTTGTCTCCCGGTGCGCCGAGAGACTGGAAATAATTTTTTAAGGAGGAATTATTAATGGCTGTTTCCAAACATAACCCAGAACTCTTCGAAAGGAAAAATTATGAACCAGAGGATCGTGGCGGCTACAAATGCGGTCCTACCATGGTTCGGCAGGTCGATTTTGAGGAGTATGCGCCAAAATTCGAACATTTGTTCCATCTGACCAAGGACGAGAAGGGAATCGTCACCGCTCAGTGGTACACCCCCGATCCGGACAGCGAGGATGATTCCATGATTTGGAATCTGACGCACCATCGGGCAATTTGGCAGCTTTTCCAGTATTTAGAGCAGGATGAGAGCGTGGAGTGCGTAATTCTAGGCGGCTCCGGCAAGTTCTGGATGGATGGTATCAATTTGGAGTTTGACGAGGTGGAACATAAGGGTTGGGTTCACTATGAGCATATGTACCACGATGGTAACCGGATCAATCAGGCAATCATCAATCTCGGCGTTCCAACCATCGGCGTAATTAACGGCCCTGCGAATCACTCTGAAATGGCACTGCTGTGTGATGTGACCCTGATGGCGGAGGATGCGTTTCTGATGGATTTGCATTATCCCATTAATATTGTCCCCGGAGACGGCATCCAGCTTGCCCTTCAGGGATGCATGGGTGTTAAACGTGCCAACTATATGATGCTCACTGGACAGACCCCTGATGCCAAGACCTGCCTGGAGTACGGTCTTGTGAACGAAATCATGCCTGCCGATAAGCTTTACGAACGAGCACATGAGATTGCAGAGTTGATAGTGGGTACTGCCAGCCGGGTGACCCGGCATGTAGCCATCAAGGTTCTGCGCCGTCCTTGGATGGAAACCTACGCTGGTCATAGCTGGGACGCGTTCGGTGCGGAGATGTTCGCTACGATGAATGCCTGCGTGGAGGGCTTCTCCGAGCATGACAACAAGTTCTTTGACGAAAAAGTTCAGGCTCAGGAATCCGGGAACTCTCAGCAGATTCTTAAATCTGTGGCTGAAGACGTGGGTTCGTAATCGAGTCATGTATTACGGAAGGAGTTGTCAACATGGGATGGAAAGAATATTTGCCCGAGAATTTTAAAGAAACCTACGACTATTCTGCAAAAATCTGGCGAAGCGGTCTGGCTTCTTTTCCACCGTTGATTGTCACCTGCGCCATCACTGGAGGCAATGCCGGTAAGGAGATTAACCCTAATCTTCCAGAGTCTCTGGAGGAGCAAGTGGACCAGGCCACAGAAGCCTATCAGGCAGGAGCGAGCATGGTGCATATCCACCGCCGGAAGCCTGACAATCCCTGCGAGGTCACCGATGACCCGGCACTCTATCTGGAGGTAAATAGGGAAATCCGTAAGCGCTGCCCGGATCTGATCATCAACAATACTGCCATTGGTGGCCGCTTCAAGACCTCCGATTCAGAGCTTTCAGAACAGCAATGGACCTCGATCTATGCCCAGCCTGAGGTGGCGTCGTTGGATATTTCCAACTACTGCTCCGTCATGAAGCTGCCCAAACGGGAGCCTCCGCTGTTCGGCAGGGATGAAACGATTTTGCGAGAGTGGGTCTATACGATCTCACAGACAGAGGTATTGCGAACGCTGGATCTGATGAAAGAATATGATGTAAAGCCGGAGTTTGAGTGCTTTGCCATGCAGGATCTGCTCTATGTCAAGCGCACTATAGACGCAGGATACAAAGACCCGAAGGATGGACCTATCAACATTCAATTTGTCTACACCGGCGGTAGCAACTGGCCAACCATGGACTACATGGTTGCAGTTAAGAATGCTGTCCCAAAGGGCTGTAACCTGGGCATCATTGCCGCCGGAGCGCAACAGTTCCCGTTGCTGGCCATGGCAATCGTTCAAGGCTTCCACGTTCGGGTAGGAATGGAGGACAACGTATATATGGAGAAAGGGGTTTTGGCTAAAAGCAACGCAGAACTGGTGGAGAAAATCGTTCAAATCGCCAAGCTGCTGGGTCGCCCCATCGCCACGCCCGCACAGGCGAGGGAAATCCTTGGCCTTGGAGCGCCAAGAGTCTGGGATTAATACATTGCTCTGATTCAATTTTTTCATCGGAAAAATCACTGTGAGATTTTCTGTCGCGAAAAAGTTTATCAGCCCGTATCTACATTTTCTGTCCTCCCGCATCACCGTATGCAGAAATCTCTATATGGACAGTCGCATAGGGAAACCGGCAACGTCCGACGCAGGAGAAGGGGCTGTCTCAAAACGATGTACGCGTTGAAAAAAGGTTAAAACAAGACGAGAGGTTAGCCCGTAAGGGTTGGCCTCTCGCCTTATTTGCGTTAAAA
>CAZGOQ010000097.1:0-8192 GCA_964527315.1 uncultured Oscillospiraceae bacterium
ATATTGTAAACACCCAAATTTAAAATTTAAGAAGGAGTGTTTCAAATGGAAAACAAAAAAACTTTGGGAAACGAGAACGCAGAGGTTCAAACCGAGGAAAAGTGCAATGGTGTTGCAGAAGTAAATACTACTGACTCCACCGAACAGACAAGTGTCGTCAACACAGATAATATCGAAACTGACGATGAAGAGACTGCCGATGAGTGCGTTGCTGTGGGAGCCGGCATTCAAGGCGGCGTGTTAGCCGGCGAGATGGGCAGCGATATCCTGCTGCTGGACGTAACTCCTCTGAGCCTCGGCATTGAGACCATGGGCGGTGTGTTCACCAAACTTATCGAACGGAATACCACCATCCCCACTTCCAAGAGTCAGATTTTCTCCACTGCTGCGGATAATCAGACTTCCGTTGAGGTTAACGTGCTCCAGGGCGAGCGGGAAATGGCTGCTTATAATAAATCCCTGGGACGCTTTCATCTGGATGGCATTGCGCCCGCCCGTCGCGGAGTTCCTCAGATCGAGGTAAAGTTCGACATTGACGCCAACGGCATTGTCAATGTTTCCGCTACAGATAAGGGCACCGGAAAGGAGCAGCACATCACCATCACCGCATCTACCAACCTCTCCAAGGAAGACATCGACAAGGCCGTGCGGGAGGCCGAGCAGTATGCAGCCGAGGATAAGGCCCGCAAGGATGAGGTGGAAATCCGCAACACCGCCGATCAGGTGATCTACCAGTCCGAAAAGGCCCTGGAGGAGTTGGGCGATAAAGTCACGGCAGACGAAAAGGCCCCGATTCAATCTGGCATTGAAAAGCTTCGTGAGACGCTCAAGGGCACCGACGTTGCTGCCATTAAAGCTGATACAGAAGCAGTTCAGCAAGCTTTCTATACCATCTCTGAAAAACTCTATCAGCAGCAGTCCGCCGAAGGCGCAGCCAACACGGGCGCGGCGGACGCCGCTCCCAATGACGACGGCGTGGTAGATGCGGATTATGAGGTTGTGGATGACGATCAGTAGAGAAAGTCATCCGGGTGGAGGGCGGTTTCGTCCTCCACCTTTACAGCTGTAACGAGGTGAGATCATGGCAGACACAGAAAAAAGAGACTATTATGAGGTTCTGGGGGTCGAAAAGACCGCCACGGACGACGAAATAAAAAAGGCGTATCGAAAGGCGGCAAAGAAGTATCATCCGGATCTGCACCCCGGCGATAAAGAGACGGAGGCCAAATTCAAAGAGGTTGGCGAGGCCTATGAAATTCTGTCAAACGCTGACAAACGCGCCCGGTATGACCAATATGGATTTGCCGGCGTGGACCCCAACTATGCTGCCAGCAGCGACTTCGGAGATGGGTTTGGCGGCTTCGGCGGCTTTGATGTGGATTTGGGCAGTATTTTTAACGATTTCTTTGGCGGCGGAACCTCCGCCCGCAGAAATGGCCCGCAAAAAGGCGAAAACGTCCGTGCCAGTGTGACGCTGAGCTTTGAGGAGGCCGCTTTCGGCTGCAAAAAGGAAGTCACCGCTTCCCGGGTAGAATCCTGCGCGAAGTGCAACGGAACCGGCTCCGCTGACGGCAGCCAGCCGGAAATCTGCTCCGCCTGCGGCGGCAGCGGCGTTGCGCGTACTGTTCGACAGACACCCTTTGGCTCCATGCAGCAACAGACCACCTGCCAGAAATGCGGCGGAACCGGAAAGACCATTAAAAATCCCTGCCCTACCTGCCGGGGCAAGGGGAAGGTCCGAAGAAACAAGAAAATTTCTGTAACGATTCCCGCCGGTGTGGACAATGGCCAGGCTGTCCGTGTGACGGGGGAAGGTTCTGTAGGCTCCCGGGGAGGCCAGAGCGGCGATTTGTTGGTGGAAGTTCGCGTGATGTCCCACGCCATCTTTGAACGCGAGGGCAGCGACGTGATCTGCGAAATGCCCATTACATTTGTGCAGGCGGCGTTGGGCGCAGACCTGGAGGTTCCCACCCTGGACGGCAAGGTCCGCTATACCATTCCCGAGGGTACTCAGACCGGCACGACCTTCCGACTCCGGAACAAAGGCATCCCCGTGGTGGGCTATCCGAACCGCCGGGGTGACCAGTATGTGACCGTTACCATTGAGACTCCAAAAAATCTGAACAGAGAGCAGAAGGAACTGCTGAAAAAATTCGGAGAAGTCGCCAGTGAAGAGAGTTATGCCAGGCGAAAGAGTTTTTTTGATAAAGTCAAGGACAATTTGAAGAGTAAATAATGGATTAAGGAGCGCCTTCGCGGCGCTCTTTTTTTGTCCAATTCGACAGTTTTTCGAAAAATTTCTTACCGAAATTTTCCCATGGAACTCTGTACATTCCATGGGAAAGTTGTTATAATGTCAGCAGGAAATACAGCACTGGAGTGTGATATTGCCTATGCGATCCGCAATCATTCTTCTGCCCGATGACCGCAGCGCCACCGGGCTTAAACTGCCGCTGATGCTGAAAAATGTGACCGGCGCCCCACTGCTGGCCTGGATGGTGCGGCTGATGCGAGAAAGTGGTTACGAGCAGTTCCTTTTGGCCTGCGATGGGGAATTTGAGACAGAAGCTGCCGCCTGTTTTCCTCCGCAAAACGTGACTGTCACCGGCTCAGCGCCGGACATGACTGCGCTCAGAAACTTTATGAAACACGCCGATGAACAGTTGCTGGTGGTTACTGCACCGGCTCTTTTGGGTGGACGGGCCTTGAGCAATGTTAATGTTATCGCGCAGGAGGTAGAAGAGGGCTCTCTGGAGGACGTCGGTTCCGGCTGCTATATGGTCTCGGCAGAGTCGATTGCGTCTGCCCTGGATGCGGCGAATTTTGATTGGAAACGATTTGCATCTGTTTTGGGCCATGAACTCTCCTGGCAGGATGGCACCATTGCCATCGAGGGACCGGGGGATCTTGCGGATGTGCAGGGAATGTTCCGGCAGATGCTGAATTACTATCTCTATGCTGACGGCGTTGAGATCTGGGATTTTTCCGACTGCTATGTAGGACCTTTTGCACAGGTTGCCCCCGGCGCTGTTTTAATGCCCGGAACAATCTTAAAGGGCAATACCAGTATTGCTGCCGGAGCGGTAATCGGCCCGAATTCCCTTTTGGAAAACGTCGTGGTCGGCGAAGGTTCCACGGTCAATGCTTCTCAGGTCTATGATTCCACCATCGGAAGCAATACCAGGGTCGGCCCCTTTGCCTATGTGCGGCCAAACTGCACCGTGGGCAACGACATTAAGGTCGGCGATTTTGTGGAGTTGAAAAATTCCACTGTTGGTGACGGCACAAAAATCTCTCACCTGACCTATGTAGGAGACAGTGACTTGGGCCAGCGCATCAACCTGGGCTGCGGCACGGTAACGGTCAACTACGATGGAAAAAATAAATATCGCTGCACCGTCGAGGATGACTGCTTCATCGGTTGCAATACCAATATGATCGCGCCTGTGACCATCGGCAGAGGCAGCTATGTGGCTGCCGGTTCCACCATTACTGACGATGTGCCCGAGGAGTCGCTGGCCATTGCCCGGGAAAAGCAGACCAACAAACCCGGTTGGGCCAAAAAACGCCGCGAGGACGGAAAATTAAAGTAAGAATATGGGAAGACCACATTTTAACATCAAAAGGAAAAACATCAACAACAAAAGACAGAGAGGTTGGGTAATATGTTTTCTCACAGCAATGACATCAAAATTTTCTCCGCCAACTCCAACAAGCCCCTGGCTGAAGCTATCTGCCGGGAACTGAAGCTTCCCATGGGGGACAGCGAGGTCAAGACCTTTGCCGACGGCGAGGTATCCGTTTCCATTAACGAAACCGTCCGCGGCTGCGATGTGTTTATCATCCAGTCTACCTGTAAGCCGGTCAACGACAGTTTGATGGAACTGCTGATTCTGATTGACGCGCTGCGCCGGGCCTCCGCGTCGAGAATTACTGCGGTCATGCCCTATTACGGCTATGCCCGTCAGGACAGAAAGGCAAAGGCCCGCGATCCCATTTCTGCCAAGCTGGTGGCGAATCTGATTACCGCCGCCGGCGCAGATCGTGTGCTGACCATGGATCTCCACGCTTCTCAGATCCAGGGCTTCTTTGATATCCCTGTGGATAATCTGCTGGGCAACCCGGTATTCGTCAAATATTATCTGGATAAGTTCACAGAGGAGCAGCGGGAAAACATGGTCGTTGTCTCTCCCGATGTGGGTTCCGTGGCCAGGGCCCGTACTTTCGCGCAGAAGATGGGCATGAGCCTTGCCATTGTGGACAAGCGCCGCCAGAAAGCCAACTCCTGTGAAGTCATGAACATCATTGGTGACGTCAATGGCAAGGACTGCATCCTCTTTGACGACATGATCGACACCGCCGGTTCTCTCTGTAACGCCTGCACTGCAATCCGGGAAGCCGGCGCTGGAAAGATTTATGGCTGTGCCAGCCATGGCGTATTCTCCAACCCCGCCATGGAACGCATTGAAAACAGCTTTTTTGAGGAAGTTCGAGTTCTGGACACCATTCCCATGCCTGCGGATTACACCGGAAAAAAGGTGCAGCAGCTCACGGTTGCCAATATGTTTGCCGAAGCCATCATCCGCATTGACGAGGAAGTCTCCATCTCCTCGCTGTTCTGATGCTTTTTCAAAAGCCTGCCGGAACAGACTTCCTGATCGTTGGCTTGGGCAATCCCGGCAGCAAGTATTGGAATACGCGGCACAATGTCGGCTATGCGGCGCTGGACGCTCTGGCGGAGATGCTGGACATTCCGGTAAATCGAGTCAAGTTTCATGGCCTGATAGGTCAGGGAAGTTATGAGGGAAAAAAGTTTGTCCTGCTCAAGCCCACCACCTATATGAATCTCAGCGGCCGGTCCGTTCAGGCCGCCGCCCGATTCTATAAAGTTCCGCCGGAGCGTATTGTGGTTTTTTCCGACGATATTTCTCTGGAACCGGGACGGCTGAGAGTCCGCAAAAACGGTTCCGCCGGAGGCCACAACGGCTTGAAAAGCATTATCTCCTGCTTAAATTCGCAGGAGTTCCCCCGTATTAAGATTGGTGTGGGAGCAAAACCCCATCCGGATTATGAACTGGCGGATTGGGTGCTCTCCACCTTCCCTCTGAACCAGCGGGAAACCATGGACGACACCTATCGCAGGGCCGCAGACGCCGCGCTGGTGCTGATCACGAAGGGCGCAGAAGCGGCGGCCAACCAATTTAATGGAAAAAAGTAAGGCTGCATCCTTTTGGATGCAGCCCTTATGTGCGTTGCAGAAACATTTTTTGCTAAAAGGAGTTTCCATGAATCTTCTTAGTACTCTGTTAAAATCGCTGCCGGAATACCAAACGCTCCGACAGTGCGCAGAAGAAAACACCCCCTGCGCCATTACCGGACTCAGTTCCATTCATCGGGCACATATGAGCGCCGCCCTCCATGTGGATACAGGGCGGCCCATTTTGCTGGTCTGTCAGGATGATTTGGCCGCAGACCGTATGGCGGTGGAACTTTCCGGCTTTTTGGGCGAACTGCCGCCGGTTCTCCCCACCCGCGAACTGAGCCTGCTGAGCGCGGCATCTGTCTCCCGGGGCTGGGAGCATAAACGGCTTGGAATGCTCTACGATCTGGCGCAGGGCAGTTATCCGGTTTTGATTGCATCGGCGGAAGCGTTGAGCCTGCGTACCATTTCTCCAAACGTCCTCTTCGGCGCAGCGGTAACGCTGGCTGTTGGCGGCAGTTATGGTCTCAGCGAACTGACCCAAAAGCTGCTCTCCCTTGGCTATCGCCGCAGCACACTGGTGGAGGGCGCAGGGCAGTTTGCCCTGCGCGGCGGGATCTTAGACGTTTATTCTCCCGGCGCAGATGCGCCTGTTCGAGCGGAGTTTTTTGGCGATGAACTGGACTCCATGGGCTATTTTGACACCGTCAGCCAGCGCCGAACAGAGAATCTCAGCCGGACGCTGCTGCTCCCCACCGCTGAAGTCCTGCCGGAACTCCACCCGGAAGGCCGGGCCGGTCTCGCAAGGGAACTTGGCGAATTGATTGCAAAACAAAACCGCCGCCGACACAAAAATGAGGCGCTGATCCACACGCTGACCGGCGATGCGGAGGCCATTGAAAACGGTACGCTTTTTTCTTGCGCCGATCGCTATATTGCACTGATCTATCCGGAATTTTCCTGTGCTATCGACTATATTTCCCCGGAAACGATCGTGATTTTCTCAGATCGGATCGCCGTGACTCGTGCGCTGGGGCAGCATCTGGATGAGATGGCACAAAGTCTCGACGCCTTGCTGGAAAACGGCTGTGTTGCAGGGGAACTCTGCGATTTTTCCTATGATTTCGACAATTTGTGCAACATTTGCGCCAAAAATTACGTCATATATATGGATAACTTTTTATCTACCTCTTTCCCTGAAACCCTTCCCCCCGCCGAATTGTTGTCCGTTACCGCCAAGCAACTCCCTTCCTATGGCGGAAGTCTGGACACCGCTGTCAGCGACATGCGCCACTATAGTCAGAACGGCTTCGGCACGCTGGTTCTCTGCGGCGCCCGCCGCCGGGCGGAACTTTTGCTGGAATTTATGCGGGAACGAGGCTTAAAAGCCCGGATTTGTTATCCGCTGACGGTTCTGCCCCAGCCTGGTCAGGTCATTTTGACCGAGGGTTCCATTGCCGCAGGCATGGAATACCCCTCTCTGAAGCTTGCCATTTTAACGGAAGGGCAGATCAGTGCTGTCTCGCAGAAAAAGAAGCGGAAACGGAGGAAAACCAATACCAACCGCCAAAAGCTGGAAACCTTTACCGACCTTAATCCGGGTGATCTGGTGGTTCATGAAGCTTACGGCATCGGTCGGTTCCAGTGCGTAGAGCAGATGAAACTGGACGGCGTAGTAAAGGACTATATCAAAATCGCGTATCAGGGCGCCGATGTGCTTTATGTGCCTGCTACCCAGCTGGATCTGGTCGCAAAGTACATTGGCGGCGGCGAGGACGCCAATGTCCGTCTCAGTCGTCTCGGCGGAGATTCCTGGGAGAAAACAAAGAAAAAAGCCAAGGCGGCCGCCAAAGATCTGGCGGAGGGGCTCATTCAACTCTATGCCCAGCGGAAGCGGCTCCCGGGCTATGCGTTTTCTCCCGACAGCCCTTGGCAGGCGGAATTTGAGGACAGCTTCTCCTATACTGAAACGGACGATCAGCTTCGCTGCATCGACGAAATCAAGGCGGATATGGAAGCGCCCGTTCCCATGGATCGTCTGCTCTGCGGCGATGTGGGCTTTGGAAAGACGGAAGTGGCTCTGCGGGCCGCCATGAAATGTATTATGGATGGAAAGCAATGTGCTATTCTGGTGCCTACCACGGTTTTGGCCCAACAGCACTATGTCACGGCTTTGCAGAGATTTTCCGGGGTTCCAGTGAACATTGAGGTACTGTCCCGGTTCCGAACCTCCGCTCAGCAGCGGCAAACCCTTCATGCCATGGAGGAGGGTACCGTCGATCTGGTGATTGGCACGCATAAGCTGCTGCAAAAAAACGTATCCTTTAAAAATCTGGGTCTTTTGATCGTAGACGAAGAACAGCGTTTCGGCGTCAGCCACAAGGAACGGCTCAAGGAATTGGCCCGGGGTGTGGATACGCTGACACTTTCCGCCACTCCCATTCCCAGAACCTTAAACATGGCTCTCAGCGGACTCCGGGATATGTCCACCATCGAGGAGCCGCCCTCCGACCGCTATCCGGTGCAGACCTATGTCATCGAACACGATTATGACATTTTGGCTGACGCCATTCGCCGGGAGGTAGGCCGGGGCGGACAGGTCTATTATCTCCACAATCGGGTGGACTCCATCCATCAGGCCGCCATGCGGCTCCAGCAGCGGCTACCCGATATCTCCATTGGCATCGGCCACGGAAAAATGAATGAGGAAGAGCTCAGCGACGTGATGCGGCAGATGTCAGACGGAGATCTGCAGGTGCTGGTCTGCACCACCATCATTGAAACCGGCATTGACATTCCAAATGTCAACACCCTGATCATTGAAGATGCCGATAAGCTGGGCCTTGCGCAACTTCATCAGCTTCGGGGCCGGGTGGGCCGTTCCAATCGCCACGCCTATGCCTATCTCACTTTCCGTAAGGGCAAGGTGCTCTCAGAAGTGGCGGAAAAGCGGCTGAGCGCCATCCGGGAATTTGCGGAATTCGGCTCCGGC
>CAZGOQ010000098.1:0-8129 GCA_964527315.1 uncultured Oscillospiraceae bacterium
TCACCTGAAAATCCGGGCTTTTCTGACTTGGTCTTATTATATCACGCTCATCGGTCTTAAACTCCATGGCCGGGGAGACAACGGAATTGGCGAAGCCGGTAATCGGGACAATCGTGCCCGCGCCCGCAAACTTTGCGATTCGGTCATAGATGCCGATACCGGTCAAAAGGGCGCTGAGCAGAATCAGGCTGATGGAGGTTGCTGTAGCGGCGGAATCTGTGTTGAGCAAAAGAGACCAGCCGTTTAAAATCAACTGTCCCAGTACGCAGATCAGCCCGCCGGTCCAAAAGGCGTTGATCGTATCCAGCAGCGTATTGGAATTAGGGGAGTATTCTTTTACCAGGGAATCATATTGCATACTTGTCATTTTCATAAAACCATCTCCGAACCTAGGATGCCCGGATTTGGCGAAAGGAAAACAGGTATGTTTTGGAGTTTATAAAAATATAACGGGCCAAGCGACCCGTTATATTTAACGCTTTACGCGGTTGCTTTTTGAAGCGACTTCCGGAACAGCAGCTTGAACAGCGTCCGGACGAGGGGTTGGATGAAGAACAACTGGGAGAAGAAAGCGAAGGGGAAATTGAAGCATACCAGTTTGAGCCAGTTGGCCAGCAGGGTGAGCAGGTTGAACCCGGCGTAGTAGGGGAAGTAGAGCCAGGCGGCGATGAAGCTCATCACCGGACACATAATGCCCACGGTGGCGCAGATAATTGCGGTCTCAAAGAGCACCGGGTGGGTGGTCTGAGGATCAAAGCATTTGGAAGCCAGCTGAAACGATGCGGGACTCCCCAGCACCACTTCCAGACAGTAGGCAAAGCAGAACTCGATGAGCACCAGCGCCCAGATGGGAAGCATATGGCCGCAGGTATACACGCCGCCCTGAGCCCGAATGGCCCCGAGGACACTGGATGTCCCGGTGACATTCATCAGCGTACCGCCGTTGACCACATAGAGACTATAGAATATGTAGCCGTGGACAGTGATGATGACGGTCAGCAGGGCAAAGATGCAGCGCTGAAATTGATTTCTTGGCATTTTCGTCTCTCCTTAAAATGGCGCAAAAAAAGAACACGCAGACAGGTACAAAATCCGTTCCGTGATCAGATTTACGTACCAGGGTACTACATGTGTCGTTTGCGCTTCAATATGAAATTACTGAAATGATAACATATTGAAGAGAAAAAGTCAAGAAAGCAGTTGAAACAAATGATATTACTGATTTTTTTGTGTAATTTCATCAAAGTGCCGAAGGAGGCCTCTTGTGTCAGGGGAAATTAAGCCCTATAGCTTTACAAATTTTATCCGGCGCTATGGTACGGAGCAACTTCGGATATTCTGGGAACCAATGAAAAGGCAGACATTGTCTTTCATCAGAAAGAAATTGTAGGAGGTTATGACGCGTTTGAAAATGCAGAGGAATTGAGTGCGCTTTTCAATGAAAAAATAAAGAGGGTTCGCTGCAATCAATGCGGCGAACCCCTTTTCATCAACCTCTAATCCTCCAATTGCAGCCGGTCTGTACCATACTGCTCAAACTCCTCCATATACTCATCCACCCGTGACATCAGTTCGTCATAGTTCTGGGCGGAAATGGGGGCATAGTCCATATCCCGGCGGGCCAGTTCTTCAGCAAGGATGTCGAAAAACACGGCGTCTTCATAATCCATGATGGCCTCATGGATGCCGCCCTCGGCAAAGGCTCTGGAGGGGACCACATGCCCGTTCCAGGTTTCGGCCAGCGCGGACATACCATGCTCCTTGCAGTAGGAAAAAAGCTTGCTTTCTACCTTGTCATAGGCAGCAAAGCGATCCTTTCCCCGCGTGGAGTTCAGGATCCAGTTGCCGATATAGGCCATATCTAAAAGCCGCCGGAACTCTTTTTCTGTCAGTTCAATCTGCATATCGCATCCCTCCTTGTTTTCATTATATACGGTTCCTGGCAAAATTTCCACCGGGAAAGGCGGCTTGATGGTAAATTTTCTGTTAAGCGCCGCAATCAGGAAAAATAAAACTTGTATTATACCACGTTCTATCATAAAATAAAAAGAAAGTCAAGTAAGAGAAACGAGGTGCGATGATGAAGAATCTTCTGGTTCTGTTTGGCGGCGTGTCTCCGGAGCATGAGGTATCGCTCCGCTCAGCAGAATTTATTTTAAATCATATTGACCGGGGAAAATATGTAGTTTACCCTGTGGGCATTACCAGAACGGGCAGCTGGCGGTATTTTCCCGGCGATTCGGCGTTGCTTTCCACGGATCAATGGGAGCGTGCAGAGGGCGTCTGTGATGCGGTGCTTTCCCCTGCAAGAGGGCAGGGTCTTCTGCTGATGAAGGAGCATGGCATGGAGCGGATTTCCATTCACTGCTGTTTCCCGGTGCTCCACGGGGAAAACGGTGAAGACGGATCCATACAGGGTTTCATGCAGGTGGCGGGAATTCCCTGTGTCGGCCCCGGCGTTGCGGCTTCCGCAGCCTGCATGGATAAGACCATGACCAAACTGATGGTGGCGGAGACTGGTATCCGGCAGGCAAACTGGTATTTGGCCCGTCGGGAGAGCATTGAGGGCGATTTGAGCCGCCTGGTGCGGGACATTGAAAATGAGGCGGAATATCCCCTGTTTGTCAAGCCCTCCGGCACCGGTTCCTCTGTGGGCGTCAGCAAGGCAAAAGATACGGAGGAACTGAAAACTGCGCTGCAAAAGGCAGCGCGCTATGACAGCAAGGTGCTGGTAGAGGAATTCATTTCCGGTCATGAAGTGGAGGTGGCAGTGCTGGGGAATCAGAAGCCTGTGGCGTCTGTGGTCGGTGAAGTTATTGCCGGTGCGGAGTTCTATGATTACGATGCCAAATACATATCCACCGAGTCTCGGACAGAGATCCCGGCAAATATTCCCGATGAAGCGGCAGAGCGGCTCCGCCAGGCGGCGGTGACGGTTTTTCAGACTATGGGCTGCCGGGGCATGAGCCGGGTGGACTTTTTCCTGACCTATGAGGGAGAAGAAGTGGTGTTCAATGAGATCAACACCATTCCTGGTTTTACCTCCATTTCCATGTACCCTAAGCTTTTTGAAGCGGCAGGTCTGCCGGAGGATAAGCTGGTGGAGGAATTGATTGCTCTGGCAATGGAGGAATAAGCATGGATAATCGACCCATTGGGGTGTTTGATTCCGGACTGGGAGGTCTGACGGCGGTGCGCCAGTTGATGAAACAGCTGCCCGGCGAGGATATTATCTATTTCGGAGACACCGGCCGGGTGCCCTATGGCGGACGCAGCCCGGAGACAGTGCTGAAATACACTCGGCAGGATATCAATTTTTTGCTGCAGTTTGACATTAAGGCCATTGTCATCGCCTGCAACACAGCGGATACAGTGGCAGGGAGCCAGATGCAGCGTGAGTATGACCTGCCGATTTGCGGCGCAGTCAGGCCCACAGCGGCCCGTGCGGCGGCCTGCACGAAAAACGGTCGTATCGGCGTCATCGGTACCAGTACAACCATTGGTGCGAAGGCCTATGACGGTATCATTCGTGAAAAAAATCCCGGCGCCCAGATCCGAAGCGTGGCTTGTCCTCTGCTGGTACCTCTGGTGGAAAACTATCGAACGAAGCCCGGAGATCCGGTAACAGAGTTGGTGGTGACGGAGTATTTAAAACCTCTGAAGGCTTGGGGCTGCGATACGTTGGTATTGGGCTGCACCCATTATCCGCTGCTCTGGGATATTATCTCCGCTTACATGGGGCCGGAGGTTACGCTGGTCAATTCCGGAAAGGAGGCGGCACGTCAGCTTTCTGAGACTCTGAGGCGGGCGGATATGCTTTCGGAGGATGGAAAATCCGGCGGGTGCAAATACTATGTCAGCGATACAGTGAATGGTTTTTCAGAAATGGCGTCTGCTTTTTTGGAAAAACCGGTGGAGTCGCTGGTGGGAAAAATCGACATTGAAAGGTATTGAATTATGACAGAATCCGTCATTATTTCCGTAGAGGGAACCCAGAAATTTCTGGGTGAAGAGGCACAGACTGTGCAGATCGTGACCGACGGCATTATGAAAACCGTGGGCGATACGGTCTATCTCAGCTATGAGGAATCAGAAGTCACCGGGATGGAGGGGACCACAACTACCTTCGCGGTCAGAAACGATCATGTGGAACTGACGCGCACCGGCGCAGTGGAGTCCAAAATGATTTTTGAACGGGGGAAGAAGGATGTTTCCCTGTATGACATGGGCTTTGGGGCGTTTACCATCGGCGTCAAGGCCCGGCGTCTGAAGAACGGGCTTGGTCCTGACGGCGGCCGTTTGGAGATATCCTACGGGATTGAGATCGGAGAGGAGGCCAGGGGACTCAATTCGTTTATTATTGATGTGAAAAAGCGGGAGGAGCAGGCACTGATTCAGTAAACCATCCGACGTTAACGGCATAAGGTTTCAGCAATTTGACTTCAAGGTCAGGGAAATTCCCTGGCCTTGAAGCTTTTGTACTGTATTTTTCATTTGTTGTCGTCTTCTACCAAATTGTAAAAATTGTGGTTTTTTGGAAAAAGCAATCCAACACAGGAAAAATTTTCGGGGGGAAAGCGAGAAAAATCAAGAAAAACAAAGTGTTTTTCTATTGACGAAGCAGAAGATTTGTGTTAAGATAATGATACCAATTTGTAACTTTTGAGGTGTAAACAATGTCGATACGCTTAAAGCGCATTTTTACATATTTGGTAACGGCGGCGGCATTGACTGCTCTTTACTGCGTTGGGGTCAGCGCGTATTCCTATCCGTCAATGCCTTCTGATATCTCCAATTTGAAGGTGACGGTGGGAAATGTCACCATGCCCCTTTCCAATTATCCGGACGGCTCCTATTTTGATCGGGAGAAGTGTTATATGACGGTAGAGGAGCAGAAACTCTTTGGGCTTAGTGTCGGGGAGGACATTTATCTCAGGGGATGGCAGTGTGTCGGCTTTGCCCGCTATGTTTACACTGCGCTGTTTTATAAATATCCACAGAATGCGACTATCGATAACTATTTGGCCTATGAAAGCGGCAGCACCAGCTACGGCTATACGGATATGATCCAGTCTGTGCTGGGGAGCGAAACTCTTCCTGGAGGCTATTCGGCTGCAACGCTGAAAAAGCTGTTTACGGCCTGCCGTCCCGGCGCAGTGATGCGAGTGGGCGGACATTCCATGGTACTGATGGCCATTTACAACGACGGCTTTGTCATATATGACGCAAATTTTTCCAGTGACAATGAGGTGGATGTTCGCGCCTACACCTGGCAGAGTTTTATTGATTCCAGGGGCAGTGAAACGATCCTCGCCTTACATATGCCAACCTATTACCCCGGTTATTCTTATTCCACCGGGAGTACAGGCAGCAGTGGCAATGTGAATTATACGATTGACAGCAGCACAGCCGGTACTTATATTGTGACTGATTGCACCTCTTTGAATGTCCGTTCCGCGCCGATGACTTCAGCGTCCAAGGTTGGCTCCCTGGCGAGCGGCACAGCAGTAGAGGTAGCGGGCAGTTATAATGGATGGGCGCAAATTGTCTACGGCGCGGCCCAATGTTGGATCAGTATGGATTATCTGGCCGGGCCACAGAAGGAGATTACGGTCACTTTTGATCCGAACGGAGGAAAATTGACCTATAGCCGGAAAACCTATACCACAGGCGCGGCTTTCGGCACGATGCCGACTGCAACCAAAACCAATCGGATCCTGTTGGGATGGAGCGATGGAACAACGCTCTATACCGCTGTCAGTACGGTGCCGTACGTCAGCAGCTTGAAACTGACGGCAATGTGGGGCATTGGCAGTTTTCAGGACGTTTCTGAGTCCAGTTGGTATGCGGACTATGTGGAGACAGCGTATGAACTTAACCTGATCAATGACGGCGCAAATTTCTCTCCGGATGATTATACAAAGCGTGCGGATTTCGTGACGGTACTCTCCAGAGTATATCAGAACACAACGGGGAAAATACTCTCTGGTACTGCGTCTAAGATCTTTCAGGATGTCAGTAAAGGCGCTTATTATGACACCGCCGTGGCGTGGGCCTATGGAGCGGGCATTGCAACGGGCAAAACAAACAGCACCTTTGATCCGGGCGGCTATGTAACCAGAGAACAGATTGCGACTTTTCTGTATCGTTATGCGCAATATGCGGGCGTTTTGAAGGGCGAATATACCGGATCGTCCGTGATTTACGATTACAAAGATGGCGCCAGCGTTTCCAACTATGCGGTTTCGCCCATGAATTGGATGGTCAATATCGGCTTGATGAAAGGCGATGAAAACGGAAAACTGAACCCAACTACCTATGCAAAACGCAGTGAGATGATCACAATTATTGCCCGGTTTATGGATTACCTGAGTGAATGAAACCAAAAACCGCCTGCATCGGCTCAGTCGATGCAGGCGGTTTTGTATCATTTACTCCATAAGTGAATCTATGAGAGCCACGAACTCTCCCATGGTCTTTGGCGGCTCCTCCACATCAATGGTGATGCCGAATTCGTCCTCGCATTCCAAGGCGATTTCCACCACGTCCAAAGAGTCCAGATCAATGTCTTTAAAGGTGGTTTCCGCTGTGATGGTCAGGCTGTCGTCCAAATCACATTTTTCACGCAGAATTTCGACGATTCGCTGAAACGTACTGTTCATAAAAATTTCCTCCCAAGCTTGAGATGGGCGCTGACGTAAACAAAACTTACAAAACAGACGGCATGTTCGGGGAAACAAAAACCAGCTGTCGGAAGAAAAAATCAGGATGTTTCGCATATTCTAAAAGAGAAAGCGCGAAGAAATCTCAATGACTGCAAAAATCCCCGCAATCTCCCGAAACGGAGGCTTTGATGCCCCAATGCAACCCAATCTCCAATGTATTTCGTCCCATAAAGGATATACCCAATTGATGTATTTGTCAATACTTCTGTGAAAAAAGGACCGGAATTTCCAAAAGAGTCCCTTAAAATTGGATGCGCAGTAAAATCAGCCACGCAAATTTAAAAATTTTTCACGAGTACCTATTGACAAAATGCCTTTTATAGATTACTATGTGAGTAACAACAATTTACGTTGCGAGTTTCAAGGAAAGGAGAGGAAAAGATGGAAGTTGGAATTCTGGGGATCCTTTCCCCAATGGCACTGTTTTGGCTGGTGGCGATGATTATCTTTGCAATTGCAGAAGCGGCCACGGTTGGCCTGGTATCCATCTGGTTTGCCGGCGGCGCACTGGTGGCGCTGATTGTAGCGGCAGTCGGTGGTGAGATATGGCTGCAAGTGGTTCTGTTCCTTCTGGTATCCATTGTGATGTTGGCGTTATTGAGACCTTTTTTAAAAAAATTTTCCACGCCCCACAAAGTCAAAACCAATGCCGACCGGCATATTGGAACGGAAGCGCTGGTCACAGAGGAAATCAATAATCTCAAGGAGACCGGCGCTGTCCGACTCGACGGCGTCACATGGACGGCTCGTGCGGAAACCAATGTGGTAATCCCAGTGGGAACGCTGATCCGCGTCCTGCGCATCTCCGGTGTAAAGGTCTATGTGGTTCCGGTGCAGCAAACCGCAGATATTTCATAAGGATCAGAAAAAAGGAGGAAAAATATGTTACCTATCATCATTGGTATTATTGTCGTTATTGTGCTGTTGATATTAGTAAAGAATATTTATATTGTGCAGCAGTCCAAGGCTTATGTAATCGAGCGCTTGGGCGCGTTCCAGGGCATCTGGGAAGTGGGAATGCATTTTAAGGTGCCTTTTATTGAACGCGTGGCCAAAAAGGTCAGTCTCAAAGAACAGGTTATGGACTATCCGCCCCAGCCTGTGATTACGAAGGATAACGTGACCATGCAGATCGACACCGTTATCTATTATCAGATCACTGATCCCAAACTCTATACCTACGGCGTGGAGCACCCCATGAGCGCCATCGAGACACTGACGGCAACTACGCTCCGTAATATCATCGGTGATCTGGAACTGGACCAGACTTTGACTTCCCGGGATACCATTAACAGCCAAATGCGTTCCATTTTGGACGAGGCGACGGATCCCTGGGGCATCAAGGTCAACCGCGTGGAACTTAAAAATATTCTGCCGCCCTCTGATATTCAGAATTCCATGGAG
>CAZGOQ010000099.1:0-8095 GCA_964527315.1 uncultured Oscillospiraceae bacterium
ATGGGCTATGATGTGGCCGTGATCGCCGACTCCACCTCCCGCTGGGCCGAGGCGCTGCGTGAAATGTCCGGCCGCCTGGAGGAAATGCCCGGCGAAGAAGGTTATCCCGCATACCTTGCTTCCCGTCTGGCGCAGTTTTATGAGAGAGCCGGCGTAGTCAAATGCCTTGGCACTGATGACCGCCAGGGCAGCCTGACCGCCATTGGCGCGGTTTCCCCTCCCGGCGGCGACACCTCTGAACCCGTGTCTCAGGCCACCATGCGAATCGTGAAAGTATTCTGGGGCCTGGATTCCTCGTTGGCTTATGCCCGCCACTTCCCCGCCATCAACTGGCTGAATTCCTATTCTCTCTACATGGATACCCTTCAGCCCTGGCTGGACAAAAATGTCAATGCAGACTGGACGAAAAACCGGTATCGCGCCATGGCGACCTTACAGGAAGAAGCGGAACTGGATGAGATTGTCAAGATGGTTGGCAAGGATTCTCTGGGTGTGGACGATCAGCTGACGCTGGAAATCGCCAAGATGATCCGGGAGGATTTTTTGCAGCAAAACTCCTTCAATGAGATCGACTGGTATTCCTCCTTTGACCGGCAGTTCCGTCTGCTCGATATGATCCTGCACTATGACAGCCTCTGCCGGGACGCCATTGCAAAGGGCGCGCCGCTTAAGGAACTGATTGAAATTGACGCCAGAGAAAAGATTGGCCGCGCAAAGAGCGTGCCCGATGATGAATATGTGACCGTATACAGCCAGATCGAATCAGACATGACGGCACAGATCAAAAAAATCGTTGCAAGGGCAGGTGTGGACTATGATTAAAGAATATCGTACCATTTCCGAGGTCTCCGGCCCTTTGATGCTGGTGAAAAACGTCGAAGGCGTGACCTATGACGAACTGGGCGAGATCGAACTTCCCAACGGAGAACTGCGGCTCTGCCAGGTTCTGGAGATCGACGGCCCAGACGCGCTGGTGCAGCTGTTTGATTCTTCTGCCGGCATCAACCTGTCAAAAAGTAAAGTCCGTTTTTTGGGTCATCCTCTGCAGCTGGGCGTATCCGAGGATATGCTGGGCCGGGTGTTTGACGGCATGGGCAACCCCATTGACGGCGGCCCGGAGATTCTGCCGGACGCTTATATGGACATCAACGGTCTGCCCATGAACCCTGCCGCCCGGAACTATCCCTCCGAGTTTATTCAGACCGGTATTTCCGCTATTGACGGACTGAACACTCTGGTTCGCGGTCAGAAGCTTCCCATCTTCTCCGGTTCCGGTCTGCCCCATGCGGCGCTGGCGGCGCAGATTGCTCGTCAGGCCAAAGTGCTGGGGGACGACGCCGGCAACTTTGCCGTGGTTTTTGCCGCCATCGGCATTACTTTTGAAGAATCCGAATACTTTATCAACGAATTCCGCCGGACCGGCGCCATCGACCGGACAGTGCTGTTTTCCAATCTGGCCAATGACCCGGCCATCGAGCGGATCGCCACCCCCCGGATGGCCTTGACCGCCGCCGAGTATCTGGCCTTTGAAAAGGGAATGCATGTGCTGGTCATCATGACCGATATCACCAACTATGCCGAGGCCCTCCGTGAGGTTTCCGCCGCAAAAAAGGAAGTTCCCGGACGTCGTGGCTATCCCGGCTATCTCTATACCAATCTGGCCACGATTTATGAACGGGCTGGTCGGCGCATTGGCTGCGACGGCTCCATCACCATGATTCCTATTCTGACCATGCCGGAGGACGATAAGACCCACCCCATTCCCGACCTGACCGGTTATATTACGGAAGGCCAGATCATCCTCTCCCGGGATCTCTACCGGAAGGGAGTCAACCCGCCCATCGATGTGCTCCCGTCCCTGTCCCGCCTGAAGGACAAGGGAATCGGAGTGGGCAAGACCCGGGAGGATCACTCTGGCACAATGAATCAGCTGTTCGCCGCGTATTCCGCTGGTAAAGACGCTGCGGAACTGATGACAATTCTGGGGGAAGCCGCCCTGAGCGATACGGATAAACTCTACGCCAAATTCGCGACAGAGTTTGAAAATCTCTATGTCTCCCAGGGCAATGAAACCAACCGCTCCATTCAGGAAACGCTGGATCTGGGCTGGAAGCTGCTTTCCATTCTGCCCAAAAGCGAACTGAAGCGAATCAATACCAGCTTTATTGAAAAATACTATCCCAAGGATGAAACCCATTAAGGAGGCGGGCCTATGGCATCTACAACCATAAATCCCACCCGGATGGAACTGACGCGATTGAAGAGCCGCCGTACCACTGCCATCCGGGGGCACAAACTCCTGAAGGACAAGCGGGATGAACTGATGCGGCAGTTTCTGGAGATCGTTCAGAAAAACAAGGAACTTCGCGCGAAAGTCGAGCAGGGACTGATGGAAGCCCACAGCGCGTTTACCGTAGCTTCTGCGGTCATGAGTCCGGAAATGCTGGCCGAAGCTCTCAGTTATCCCAAGCAGGAGGTTTCGCTGGATATGCGTCTCCGGAATATCATGTCGGTCAATGTTCCCGCCTATACTTTCCACACCAAAAATGATGATCCGTCGGAGATTTTTCCTTACGGCTTTGCCCAGACTTCCGGCGAACTGGATGATGCGCTGGAAGCCCTCAGCGCTGTATTTCAGGATATGCTGGAACTGGCCCAGGTGGAAAAGACGATGCAGCTTCTGGCTCAGGAGATTGAAAAGACCCGTCGCCGCGTCAACGCGCTGGAATACGTCATGATCCCTGAATACGAGAAAAACATCAAGTATATTTCCATGAAACTGGACGAGAATGAACGCTCCAATACCTCCCGGCTCATGAAGGTCAAGGACATGATGCTGGAGGAGGAGCGCAGGAAAGCTTTGGAGAAACAGGCTTTGCGAGAAGGAACCTGATTCCTTTGATTCAAAAGCAGGACGCTGCCAAAATCAGGCCCGGCGTCCTGCTTTTCTCCTCAAATTATCCAACTTTTTGATTTCCTTTCGGCTTTCCCTGTGCAGAGCGACAAAAATTTTTTCAGAAGTCTCCTTTCTCTTGAAAAAAAGGTCGGAATACGATAAAATAAATACAAGACTCACATGAAGGCGGGTGTTTCCATGCTGATCCTTTGCGGCTCCGTATGCCTCATGGGTATGGTGCACCCTAAAATTCTATGACGCAGGCCGTATTGCGTGCCTGCGCTTTTGTTTTGTAAAGGGAGGTTATTCGTTGAAAAAAGTTGCAGTGATCATGGGTTCCGACAGCGATTTTCCCGTGGTCAAGGGTGCGCTCGTTCAGCTGAAAAAATTTGGCGTACCCTTTGAAGCCAGAGTTCTTTCTGCCCACCGTACCCCTGCCCAGGCGGAGGAATTTTCCAAAAACGCAGAGAGAGATGGCTTTGGCGTAATCATCGCCGCCGCCGGGAAAGCGGCCCATTTGGGCGGTGTTCTGGCTGCGCAGACCGTTCTCCCGGTCATTGGTCTGCCCATCCGCTCCTCCTTCTGCGACGGTCTGGACAGTCTGTTGTCCATCGTTCAGATGCCCTCCGGCATTCCTGTGGCCACCGTAGGCGTCAACGCGGCGGACAACGCCGGGATCCTGGCCGTACAAATGCTCTCTCTCAGCGATGAAACGCTGGCGCAGAAGCTTCGGGCTGACAAGGCCGAAATGGCCCAGTCCGTGATGAAAAAAAACGAAAATTTACAAATGGAGGTAGCGAAGCTATGAAACAAATGCAGCAGCTTTATGAAGGCAAGGCCAAAAAGGTCTACGCCACTGACGACCCCAATCTCTGCATCGTCTCCTATAAAGATGACGCTACTGCGTTTAACGGCCAGAAAAAGGGCACCATTCTCGGCAAAGGCGCCATCAACAACCGACTCACCAACTATTTTATGCAGCTGCTTGAGAAAAAGGGCATACCAACGCATTTTGTTGAAGAACTAAGCGACACCGACACCGTTGTGAAAAAAGTGAAGATCGTACCCCTGGAGGTCATTATCCGCAATATTTCAGCCGGCAGCTTTGCCGCCCGCTATGGTGTAGATGAGGGTATCGTATTCGACGCCCCTACTATTGAATTTTCCTACAAATGCGATGAACTCAACGACCCGCTTATCAATGATTATCACGCAATCGCATTAAAGCTGGCAACGAAAGACGAGATCGAAACCATCAAAAGGATGGCGTTTCAGGTCAATGATGCGCTCAGAGAATTCTGGACCAGTGTTGGCGTGACACTGGTAGACTTCAAGCTGGAATTCGGCCGTCTCCCTGGCGGTTCCATCATCCTGGCTGATGAAATTTCCCCGGATACCGCCCGGCTCTGGGATTCCAAGACCGGCGAAAAGCTGGACAAAGATCGTTTCCGCCGGGATCTGGGTGGCGTAGAGGACGCCTATCAGGAAGTCCTGCGCCGTGTATTTGGGAAATAGATGAACGGTATTTCAAATGTCCGGCAGTACGGCGAGGAATGCGGGGTATTCGGAATTGCCCTGAAGGAGGGGTCGCCTTTTTCCGCCGCGCACAGTGTCTATACTGCTTTGTATACGCTTCAGCACCGCGGCCAGCACTCTGCCGGGATCGCATCCGTTGATCAGGGGCAGTTTCATTTGAACAAAGGCTCTGGTCTGGTGCCTGATGTGTTTACCGGAAGCGTCCTGAACGCGCTGACCGGTTCCGCAGCTATCGGCCATGTTCGCCACAGCGTAGACGGCTCCATGGCATCGGTGGACGCACAGCCCATTGTTATCACCCATGCTTCCGGTTCCATGGCCCTATGTTATAACGGTCATCTGGTCAACGGCCCGGCTCTCCGCCGGGAGATGGAGGGCCGCGGCGCTATTTTTCAGACCAACAATTCCGCCGAGGTCATCGCCTATTTGCTGGTGCGGGAGCGGATGCGTCACGATACCATAGAGGATGCTGTGCTCAGCGCCATGAAAAAGATGTCCGGCGCTTATTCCGTGATTGTACTGACACAGGGAAAGCTGGTGGCATTCCGTGACCCCTCTGGTTTCCGCCCTCTGTGCATCGGAGAAGCGGACGGTTCCATTCTGTTTTCCTCGGAATCCTGCGCCTTCCCGGTATTGGGCGGTCATCTGATCCGAGATGTCGCCCCCGGCGAAGTGGTGGCCGCCGATCTGGGTTCTGAAACCTTCCGGTCAATTCCCAGTGGCCTACAGGCCCATCCCAGTCTTTGTATGTTCGAGTTGATCTATTTTGCCCGGCCGGACAGCGTTGTGGACGGCCTTTCCGTGGACTTGGCCCGTCTGGAAGCCGGTCGTTGTCTTGCCCGGCGGAATACTGTGGAAGCGGACTGCGTCATTGGTGTGCCGGATTCCGGCATTACCCCGGCAATGGGCTTTTCCCGGGAATCCGGGCTGCCCCTGCAAACCGGGCTTGTAAAAAACCGATACATTGCCCGAACTTTTATCGAGCCCAGGCAAACAGAGCGGGAAAAGGCTTTACGGATCAAACTGGGCGCCGTGGCTTCTACCATTCGCGGCAAGCGCGTGATTGTAGTGGACGATTCCATCATCCGCGGCAATACCTGCCGCCGTACGGTTCAACTGATCCGGGATGCGGGCGCAAAGGAGATCCACTATCGGGTTGCCTCCCCCCGCTTTATTCACGGCTGCTATTTCGGCACCGATATCCCCGACAGTAATCAGCTGATCGCCTATCATAAAACCAACGAAGAAATTCGCGCCGCCATCGGCGTAGATAGCCTGGACTTCCTCACTGTCGAGGAACTTGGCGCCATTACAAAGGGTCTGCGCTACGGCGTCTGCGACGCCTGCTTTACCGGCCGGTACACAATTCCTGTAGCAGGTGATTCTTTATCAATCCAAACATCAGGAGAGACTGCACTATGACAATAAGCAAAAGCGATAGTTACGCCGCCGCCGGCGTAGATGTGACTGCCGGTTACGAAGCCGTCAATCGTATCAAGCCTCTGGTCGAGAGCACCAGGATCCCAGGCGTCATTGGCGGCATCGGTGGTTTTGGAGGGCTGTTTGCCCCAGATCTGACGGGCATGAAAGAGCCCGTTCTGATTTCCGGCACTGATGGCGTGGGCACCAAGCTGAAAATCGCCTTTTTAATGGACAAGCATGACACCGTCGGCATCGACTGCGTCGCCATGTGCGTCAATGATATTGTCTGCGGCGGCGCAAGCCCTATGTTTTTTCTGGACTATGTTGCCTGCGGAAAAAACCGTCCGGAACGCATCGAGCAAATCGTCTCCGGCATTGCTGAAGGATGCCGCCAGGCCGGCTGTGCGCTGGTGGGCGGCGAGACGGCGGAAATGCCCGGATTCTACCCGGAGGACGAATATGATCTGGCCGGCTTCTCTGTGGGCATTGTAGACAGGGAAAAAATTCTGGATGGTCACGATATCATTCCCGGCGATGTTTTGATTGGCCTTGCCTCCAACGGCATTCATTCCAACGGCTTTTCCCTGGTAAGGAAAGTGCTGGACGTGGAGCACGCCGATCTGAAAACTGTGGTCCCGGAATTGCACTGCTCTCTGGGCGAGGAACTGTTAAAGCCCACCCGCATTTACGTTCGGCCCATCAAGATTCTGCTGGCAACCGGCCTGCGAATCAAGGGCATCAGCCACATCACCGGAGGCGGATTGTATGAAAACATCCCCAGAATGCTGCCGGATCATATCACTGCGGAGATTAACACCTCCGCCATTCCTGTGCCGCCCATCTTTACCATGATCCAGGAAAAAGGCAAAATCCCTCAGCGGGATATGTTTAACACCTTCAACATGGGAGTGGGCCTTGTGATGGCGGTAGCCAAGGAGGACGCCGGCGCAGTCATGGAAAGCTTGATTCGCAACGGCGAACGTCCCTACCTCATCGGGAAGTGCATTGACGGCAAAAAAGGAATTGAATTATGGTAAAAATCGCAGTACTGGTTTCCGGCGGCGGCACCAATCTACAGGCGTTGATCGACGCGGAGCGGCGGGGTGAGATCCCCGACGGCAAAATTGTAGCGGTCATTGCTTCCAAGCCCGGCGTTTATGCGCTGGAGCGTGCGGAAAAAGCGGGCATTCCCACCTATGTAATAGCCCGGAAGGACTATGTCTCCGCCCGGGAAATGACCATCGCGCTGGTAGACCGGCTCAAAGCGCTGGATATTGGCCTTGTGGTGCTGGCAGGTTTTATGACCATTTTGACGGAAGAAATGGTGCAGGCCTATCCCAACGCCATTTTAAACGTCCACCCTGCTCTGATTCCTTCCTTCTGTGGAAACGGTTTCTATGGTCTGCACGTCCACGAAAAGGCGTTGGAGTATGGGGTCAAGGTCTCCGGCGCAACAGTGCATTTTGTCTCTGAGGAATGCGACGGCGGCCCCATTGTTCTGCAAAAAGCCGTAGCCATTGAAGAGGGCGACACGCCTGAAGTCCTCCAAACGCGCATCATGGAGCAGGCGGAATGGGTGATTTTGCCCCAAGCGGTCAGCCTGTTCTGTCAAGGCCGCTTAAAAGTCGAGGGCCGAACGGTGCATATTCTTCCATAAATTGTCTTGATAGCGGGCAGAAAATCGTAACGTATCACGATTCTCTGCCCGTTATTATGATCAAGCTTCCTCCTGATGCCTCCTGCGGCCAATCCTTTCCGCGTAACTGGAAAGAATTGGCCGAAAGACGCACCAAGGGAACTTGTTACCAATCCGTCCCCTGAGTGAACGAAGGAAATCCCCAAGAAAAGTCAAACAGCGTGTTTTGAAACAGAGTTTTGAATAGATACAAGGAATTCCAAAAAACTCCGTTTTTTCGGATTTTCTTGACAAACCAACTTTAAAATGCTATCTTAATACTGGTCATACAACTGACGGAAGTGGACGAACCACATGGAGTATGGCTCTTGTACGCCGACCGTCTGGGCAAAAGTCCGGGACGTGTCGGCTTTTTTGCTTTCTCCCGGCGACAAAAATAACTTTGCAAAGGAGCACGCAAATGAATGCCATGGATCTGAACCAATATCTGAAAAACCACGCCTACCCCGGCCGGGGCATCCTGCTGGGCCGCTCTGCGGACAACAAAAACGCCGTCATCGCCTACTTTATCATGGGCCGCAGCGAGAATTCCCGCAACCGTATTT
>CAZGOQ010000100.1:0-7969 GCA_964527315.1 uncultured Oscillospiraceae bacterium
GCCCCGCCTTTTGCCTCTCGGTAGGCGGTGGGTGTGATCCCGGTATATTTCTTAAATACTCGGCTCATTGCCTTCCCGTTTTCAAAGCCGACCTGAACCGCGATTTGCTGAAGCTCCAGATTGGTTGTTCGCAATAGCTCCTGTATTTTCTCAATTCTGCACTGATGGAGATATTCCAGAACGCCGCAGCCCCGTTTTTGCTTAAACGCCCGTGCCAGGTAGGAGCCATTTACATGAAGCTGCTGTGCCAGAACGCCAACGGTCAGGTCCGGATCGGCATAGTGTTGTTCGATATATGCCGCAGCGTCTGCAACCGTATCGCCGGACGTTGCAACCGCCCGGTTATAATCCGCTTGGAGCAGTTCAAAAAAGGTTTGGATTTTTTCTGTGATTTGTGTCTTGGTCATCAGTGCCATGAATTCATCATAAAACTCCTGACGAAATTCGGAGTGGCTGCTTTGTGGATTCAGCTTGATCTCCACGAGATTGTATACGGTTTCGATTCGGCCGTAAAATCTCGCCTTGATGGTGTGTACGCTCTCAAAGCGGTGCCTTGTGTAGGTTTCCAGCATTTCCTGCATATACGCGGCAGCCTGTGGAAACTGGTAGTTTGTAGATGCAACGAAAAATTTGCGTTCCAACTCCGCGGTTTGTTGGATCAGTGCGGCGAGTTCATCACGCTGTAGCGCGTCGGTGGGTGTCAAAAGACATTCGTCTATTCCGCAAAATATGGCATATTCAATCATTTGCAGGGCCTCCTGATAGGCGTCACCGGCCTCGCGCAGTTGAAAGTGAACGGAGCTGACGGCCATTCGCGTAATATATGCCGAGCATTCAAGCTGTGTCTGTGCAACTTGAAGCCGCGACTTCAGTTCCGAGATCGCCGCTGTAATCTGCTGTGCATCAGAGGTCTCCCTCAGCGTCGGAATACCAATCAATGCAACATCTGCCTGCTCAATCCTTGTGAAGTGTGGGAAGAATCCTTCTGCTAGCGCCTGTGTGATCTGCTCGCTGATCGCGTTGTGCGGCTGACCTTTCATTCTGCGCGAGACGTTTTGCATCGGGGTCTCGTTGATTCTCTGTACCAGCAAAATGGCATAGGCGGGGCACTCCATGCCGATATCAAAAATCTGATTTTCGTCGTCTGTGATACGCAGGGATGCCCGCTCATGGAGCAGTCTTGAGACATGGAATTCCTCCATGAAGTGGGTCAAATCCGTCACCCGGTAAAACAACCAGGTCAGAAACGGCGACAGGAGCAGACTGGACACAGCGATGGCAAGCAAAACACCCCACCAGCTTGCACTGAAATGCCAGACGACAGCGGCGATTCCGATTGGAAGCACTATCATCATAAAATAGGAACACATATGGTACATACGGTCTATGATCCGGCGTTTCAAGGGAACCCCTCCTTTTGCTGTTACTATAGCACAAAGCCGCCTGGGTTTCTACCACTATAATTTGCTGTTTTAGACAAAAAACAGCAAGATGTCAGATTTGGTTCCGCACGTCAGAAATTGTTCCTTCCCGGAGTAAAAAACGGTTCCTCATATCTTTTTTGTCCGTTGACCGGATCAAATCAATGGCTTATGCTGGAGTCGAAATCAAAAAAGGCTGATGCAACCGACAGGAGGAATTATTTTGCCAATGCGCTATGCAAATTTGCTGTCTCCCATAAAGGTGGGAAATCTGGTGCTGAAGAACCGCATGCTGTCCTCAGCGTCCATGCCCCACTTTTTGCAGGGGACTATGCCCTATCCCACAGAAAAGGTCATCACACATTTTGCAAACCGCGCCAAAAACGGCGCTGCCGCAGTGACCTTTGATTTGAGCCTCGGCCAGAAAATGTTTCATCCGGACAATCAGGGAAAGCTACTGGTAGACGTCACACCGGAGCATTTTGTGGACATCAATGTGAATGACGCCACCAGTCAGAACTATATCTGCCAGTGGATCGACCAGACACATTATTATGAGTCCAAGGCGCTGGCGATCTTCCCGGGGATCATGACGGAGATCCAGATGGAGGAGGAACGCGCCGCGCGGGAATTCAGGTTCCGCGGCGAGGGCTGCAATGTCCTTTCCCGCCGGTTTATGGACGACTATATTGAACGGGCAAAGGAGGTAGCGCGGACACTCAAGGCCCTGGGCTTTGATATGTTCTCTATCCACTCGGCCTATCGCGGGGGCGGCTGCTTCGGGCATTTCCTTTCGCCCCTCAGCAATCAGCGTACAGATGAATACGGTGGCAGTGTGCGGAACCGTGCCCGTTTTATGCTGGAGGTTTTAGCCGCGATCAAGGATGTCGTGGGCAGCGGATTCCCCATTGAAGTCCTTGTCAGTGGACAGGAGCCGGACGGCGGCATTACATTGGACGATACCGTCGAACTTGCGAATATGGCGGACGGGCTGATAGATATTCTTACCATTCGCGCCGGTGAACTGGATCCGCAGCATCCCACCGCCTACACCTCCACGGCGGAAAATCCCGCCCCCTATCTGGAGGATGCCGCTTACATTAAGATCCGTGCGCCGAAAATGACGATCTGTGCATCCGCCGGGTTCCAATCTCTGGACCTCTGCGAACGCGCCATCACCGAAGGGAAAGCAGACCTGATTGCCATGGCCCGAAGCTGGATCTGCGATCCCGAGTACGGGAAAAAAGCCTATGAGGGCCGGGGCGAGGACGTTGTTCCGTGTATTCGCTGCAACAAGTGTCATGTTCCCAATGATTCCGATAAATTCCGCTCCTTCTGCTCCGTAAATCCGAGGGTCGGCCTTGAGGATCAGCTGGACAAGCTGGTGACGCCGCCGGAGTGCAAAAAGAAAATCGCCGTTGTCGGCGGCGGCCCGGCGGGTATGCAGGCGGCCATTGAGTGCGCGAAGCGCGGACATGCTGTGACCCTGTTTGAAAAGACCGGAACTCTTGGCGGTCAGCTAAAGCATGCGTACTATGCTGAGTTCAAGTGGCCGCTGAAACAGTTTTTGGAATACCAGATCCGTCAGGTCTGGAAACTGAACGTCAATGTGCAGTGCAACGTCACCGCAGACCGTCAGCTTCTGGAGCGGGAGGGCTTCGAGGAGGTGATTGCCGCAGTCGGGCCGAAATTCAAGCGCGCCAATATCCCCGGTGCAGACGCAGAGAATGTTTCCCTTGCCGTGGATGCCTTTGGGAAAGAGGAGACCCTTGGTCACCGGGTCGCCGTGATCGGCGGCGCGGAGGTCGGTGTGGAAACGGGTATGTACCTGGCCCAGGCTGGCCACGAGGTCACGGTGATGACTCGGCAGGAAGATCTGGCGCTGGATGCCGCCCACGCCCATTACCGCACCATGCTGGTGGCCTATTATCAGCAGATCCCCGGATTCCACTCGCTGCCCCAGGTGACCTATCAGGCCATCACGCCGGAGAGTGTGGTCTATCTGGACCAAGAGGGTAAAAAGCAGACACTGCCTGTGGATTCCGTGGTGCTGGCCACCGGACAGGAGAGCAATGCGGATGCGGCGATTGCGCTGTACAGCCCCAATTACCGGCTGCATATGATCGGCGACTGCAACCTAGGCGGTGACGTCGCCAAAGCAACGCGGAGCGCGTTTGCTGTGGCTTCGCAAATCTGATGATTTCTCCGGGCTTTGCTTGGGAATCAATATAATGAATGAGAAAGGATGTACAAACATGAAAAGATTGTTATCTGTACTGCTTGTATGTGCCATGATGCTGGCATTGTTTGAAGGCTGCGGCGGCGCGGTGAATTCTGCGGAGTCAGTGGCTTCCGCTCCGGAAGTATCTGAGGCAGTGCCTGCGGTCTCCGCGGAGGAACCGGTTCCGGAGGCTTCTGCGGATGAGTCTTCCGAGGCTCCTGTGGAAACCGTGGAATCTCCGGCGCTTCCGCTGTCCGACTCCGGCGAGGTACTGACCATGTGGCTGCCGCTCACGCCGGACCTTGCGAACACCTACAGCGACATGAATGAGCACCTGGTGGTGCAGGAGGCGGAAAAGCGGACTGGTGTGCATATCGACTTCACCAGCTGTTCCTTTGATACGGCTTCGGACCAGTTCAGCCTGATGGCCGCTGCCGGCGAATACTGTGACCCGATATCCTGTGCCATTAAGTATTACTCCACCGGCGCCGCCGGTGCGCTGGAGGACGGCATCATCATTGATATGGCGGAGTATCTGGAGGCAGACGCCCCGGATTACTATGCACTGATTAACTCGGATGCACAGCACATTGCCCAGAGCCGCACCGACGGCGGTGAGGTCCTGGCCTTCTACACCTGGAAGGATGAGGTCTATAACCGCAGCGGTATGCAGTGCCGCGGTGACTGGCTGGAGGAGCTGAAGCTGGAGGCTCCGGAAACCTATGAGGAATACGAAAATGTTCTGCTGGCGTTCCGCGACAATTACGGTTGCCAGGCGGCCATACAGATGTATCCCTCCTGCCTGCTTACCGGATCTATGCTCTGCGGCGGTTATGGCGTTTCCGGCTACTTTACCGCCTATGACGACCCCAGTGAAATGCCCAACGTCATGTATCAGGTGGACGGAACGGTCCACTGCTCCCTGCTGGAGGACGGCTATCTTGATTATCTGACCATGCTGAACCGCTGGTATGAGGAGGGCCTGATCTCCAAGGATTTCCTGTCCGGCAGTAGCAACCCCAATGATGCGAGCAATCTGGGCGATATTTATTCCGGAAATACCGGTATTTGGTATTCTGAATACCAGAACCTCACCAGCTATGCAAACTCCATTGACAGCGAAAATGCAAAGGTCATCGCCATCAAAGACGCTGTTCTGGAGAAGGGAGACGTATCCCACTTTGGCAGTAGCATTGCACTGGGTTCCTCCAATGGCTTCACCACATCCGTTTCCACCGACTGCGAAAACACAGAGCTGGCAGTCCAGTGGTGCAATTACTGGTTTACCCTTGAGGGTAGCCGCCTTGCATCCTTTGGCATCGAGGGAGAATCCTATGTCGTGGATGAAAACGGCGAGCCTGTCTTTACGGAGCTGGTTACAAACAATCCCGATGGGCTTTCACAGCGGGAGGCGCAGGCCATGTACAGCCTGTCCCAATTCCCGTCACTGTCCAGCAAGTCTGTGGATTTCCTCTCCATGAGCCAGGAGCAGATCGACGCGATTGCCGTCTGGGATTCCAGCATTGACGGCGCGTATGTCATGCCGGATGTATCGCTGACCCCGGAGGAATCCACCGAATATGCCTCTCTGATGAGCGACATCAACACCTATGCCGCCACCATGGTGGACAAAATGGTGGTAGGCGATGAGCCGCTGGAAAACTGGGACGACTTTACCGCTACCCTCAAGGAAATGGGCATGGAGCGCTGCACCGCCATCTATCAGGCGGCGATGGATCGTTATAACCAGCGCTGATTCTCCAAGTTACTGCGGCCGGGATCCCCATACCGGCCGCAGTCGAATCAGAAAGGAGTATTTCTATGCAAACAAAACAGCAGCTCAGCGAAGAGCTTCAGATGCTGAAGGTCTGGGATACCTATGAAATCCAGAAGCTGTTTGGAAAACACGCGTTCCTGATGGCGCAGGGCAAGCGCCGCGAGGACGTGGAGGCCCTTTGGACCCATCGTTTTGATACGTCCCTTGGCGGAAACGACGGGTTTTATCTGGGCTATGAATCCATCCTGAAAAATTATGTAGAGGCGTATGAACAGGGAGCGAAGGCGGAGCTGGATGTGCTCTGCGCAGTGGACCCCGCGGCTTCCCATGCGGAGGATAATCTAGGCGCCGGGAGCCTGGTCATGCACTGCCTGACCACGCCACTCATCGAAGTCGCGGATGACAGAAATACCGCCAAAGCCATGTGGTATTCTCCCGGACATATCAATCGGCTTGGCCCTGACGGAAAACCGGTCTCCATGTGGGCCTACCAGCGTTATGGCGTGGATTTTATCCGGGAGGAGGGCGAGTGGAAAATCTGGCACCTGTTTGCTGGTGTGGATTTTCACCTTCCCGCCGGAGAGCACCTGATGCGGCGTTCTCCGTCCGTAGCAAAGGGGAACGCCGCAGAAATACCGGTAGCACTCTCCGGTATGCCGAGAGCAGAAGATTTTGTGGGAGACTATGACGTTTCTGTTCCGAAGCTCTACTCCATCGACTATGGCTGGAGCAGCTACCCGCCGATGCCGGAGCCCTATGATACCTTTGCAAATACCTTCAGCTACGGCGCAGAGCCGTTTCTGGATTAAGGAGGGGCGTTCATGTCAAATATCAATATTCAGCGTGCCGTTGCCATCGCTGCTGCGGAAAATCTGATGGCCCGACATGTGTACTATCACGCGGAGAGCCACCACCGCGAGGAACTGACGAATATCTGGGTCAAGGACCTCAGCAACGCCGCCTTTGCGGGCAACTGGGGCAATATGACCGGAGAAACGTACTGGAACAACTATGTGAAAGGCTCTGACGCCCGCCGGAAAGAGGTGGCTGAGGAGTTGAAGAAGTCCCGCCCGGATACCGCGGAGCATGACTTTCAGAAGTTGCTGGAAATCTCTTTGCATCTGCTGGCATCTCCTGTCATAGAGGCCGCGGAGGACGGCCAAAGCGTCAAGGCGCTTTGGTATACCCCCGGTTATATCATGCCGGTAGTGTATCAGGAGCACCGCAGATTTTCAGAGTGGTTTTGGGAGCGCTATGGCGCGGATTTCGTGCCGGAGGACGGGGAATGGAAATTCCTGAACCTGCGTGTTGCGCCGCATATGATGACCCAGATCGACGATACCAACTGGTCAGACCGTGAGCCCTATACGCCGGACCCCATGGGAAATGTAAAGGATTATATTTCTCTGGAGGAACACCGCAGTGAAATCTATACGCAACTCAGCATTCCCAGCGAACGCCCGCCCATGCCGCATCCATATCGGACGTTCAGTGAAACGTTCTCTTACAAAGATAAATCGGAGGGCTAAACTATGGCATATAAACATCCAAACTACACGCCAGACGAGTTGGCACTTCGTTTTCTGGACATCAAGGCATGTGAAAGCCTGTTGGGCAGACATACCTATTTATATCTCCAATGCAAGACCCGGGAAGAGCTGAGCACATTATGGTGTTCGGAGGATAAGACCCCCACACTTGGCTACAACTATGGCACCTATGTTGGATATGACGAGATTTATCGGTGCTATGTAGAAGCCTTTGAGTCGCATATCAAAGCCGGTGACAAACGGATGCAGGAAAACTTCTCTGATATTCGGGACGCAGCACCGGAAGATATCTACGGAGTGGGCACGATGTATGTGGATACCTTTACCACACCTGTCATCGAGTTGGCCGGGGATTGTCAAACGGCCAAGGGCCTTTGGTATGCGCCGGGTATCGTCACGGAGATCGGAGAAACGCGCCCGGAGGCCCGCTGGGAGTGGAAAAAGGTGGGCGTGGATTTCATAAAAGAGGACGGCCAGTGGAAGATTTGGCATATGCAGTTTTGTACAGATTTTTACATCACAGCCGGCACGTCTTGGGCTGCTGGCTCGGATGAAAGGACGCCGCTGTTGCCCCCGACAAAGCAAGAGACGCTTTATCAGACCTATTCCAGCCGGCAGGTTCCGCAGGATTTTCCGAGAATTCCTGAGCCATACGATACGTTTGCAAATACCTTTTGCTATTGACTGTGCCCTAATATAACTCTAGCAAGTGAAAAACGATCCTTTTTTGCAATGCCAGCCTTTTCAGATTCATGGCTGCAAATTTGAGCCGTACCCATTGAATATAGCTTTTTTTCCTTGATTATATAAAGAGCAGTACCACCTTTGGCAATGTTGCCGAAGGTGGTACATTTGATTTAATGGGAACATCCACCAATTATGGCTTTCCCAATTTAGGTGGAATTCATAAACTTGATCCAGGGCTGCTTTACGCTGCAATCTCCGCACAGAATTTGACTAGGCGTCCCTCACGCAGTTTGACGGATAACATATAACCTCC
>CAZGOQ010000101.1:0-7937 GCA_964527315.1 uncultured Oscillospiraceae bacterium
CCACAGCCGAACCCAGCTTCTCCGGAATCCTGATCTTAAAACAATGTGCATTGTGATACTCAAACTCCGTGTCGCTGATCTGTTTAGCTCCGGCCAGCTTTGTCTCATCCATGCAGCCGTCGCCGTTTGCCTTACAAGCCACGTGGTACTTTATTTGATTGTTATCCTGATGGTACTCCGTCAGCTTGTCCACGAAGGTCTCATAGCCGCCATAGGCTCCGAGAGACTTCGCACCAACGATAAAAACGTGCTGCATTTTCGGTATTTCTCCTTGTGCTTTTTTCCTTGCCCCACACACTCTGCTGCTCCACACTCACTGCCAGGCATCACTGTGCGATGCGGCTCATCCCTCTTGGTGTGGTTCTTCTTGTGGTTCCCCTCTTGGTTCTTCTCTTGAAGCTTTTTGGATGCTCCTATATGCGCTCTGCAATTCAAAACGCATGTAGCAGCAGCCAAAAAAGTGGCCCTATTATAACTCAAGCACCATGTACCGTAGCGATACACCGCTTTCCAAACAGTTTGGGAAGCCAAAGCATAGCGCAAGGTCCTTCTGCGTGGAAATGGACAACATCGTATTTTCCAAAGGAAGCATACAAAGCAGCAAATACCGACGAAGTCATGGCAGCAAGACCTTTTCGATTTATTGTTATAACGGATTTCAGTCGAACGCCTTTGCACTCTTTGCAATTCACTCCGTCAAACTCTTTTCCGCTGACATGATGTCCACTGCGATTAAAACAAGTTACATTGTGTCCCAATCGAACCATTCGTGTACTAAGTTCTTCCACCACAATCTCAATGCCGCCCTCTCTTGACGGTACCCGCTTGTGACCAAGCATCGCAATATTCAAATGTCTTTCATTCATATACTTTGCTACTCCCTATCCCGCAGAAAAAAACATACTTAAAGGCCATGGGTCTATGAACCGCTCCCTGTCCAGGCACCACAGAAACTCAAGTCCAACACATAAAAAGGTAACTGCACACAGGTGCAGTTACATAAGCCACATTACAGATTACTCTGCACCTTTTCCACTAAAAACAACCAAAATCGTTTCCAAAATAATTTTGAAGTCCGTCCACAGGCTTCTTTCCCGTATGTACTGGAGGTCCATCTCTACCCATTCATCAAAGTCAGCAATCGTGTTCCTGCCACGGCATTCATGATAACAGGCCAGGCCAGTTTTAACATCCAGCCGATGCATCTGGTATTCACTGTACTGCTCCACCTCGCGCGTCAGCGGCGGTCTTGGCCCTATAATCGACATATCGCCTCTCAGCACATTCACCAATTGCGGGAGCTCATCAATACTTGTTCGCCGTATAATACGCCCCACTTTTGTGATTCGCGGATCAAATTTCATTTTAAACACAGGTCCACTCATTTCATTCCGTGCCATCAGTTCGTCCAGCATCTCTTCCGCGTTCATGCACATCGAGCGAAACTTATACATCTTAAATTGCTTTCCATGGCGCGTCACTCGGATTTGGGCATAGATGATATTTCCGCCATCCTCTTTTTTTATCGCAATCGCAGTTACAAGAAATATGGGACTTAAAACAATTAACGCGAGAGTCGATAACAGCACATCAAAAAGCCGTTTTAATATTTCATAGCATAGATTCCCATTTGCAAATCTTTCTTCCACTACCTCAATGTCTTTCGTTTTCAATGAATTCCCCTGATCCATGCGAACGACACATTCCCTTCTCTTCTGCTTAATCGAAAACATCTTTTTTACATTGTCAAAGCCGACTCAAGATTCACGAGCTCATATGCCGGGCATCGGAACTGTCCATTTGATAGAACAAGTCAATGACCTGCCGATAAAGCAGATCTTCATCTACATAGTATTCCATGTACACATCGCCAATCACATTCTCGCCCTCGGTCTCCTGAATGCCCTGATCCGCATAATCTGCTACCGCACTTGCAAAGTCAGCCAGCTCAAACGCCGACATATCACTCACAAGATAATTTGATATGGACAGCACAGCCTCCAACGCAAAGCCAGCATCATTTTCCAGTTTATCGTGCATGGCTTTTTTCCATGCGCTCATAAAAATCTGCTGGCGCTTCATGCGGGAAAGGTTTGTTGAATCGTCAATATCCTTTCGATAGCGTACAAATATCTCGGCCTGCTCAGCATTTAGCGTAACAGTAGCCCCCTCCGAAAGTGCGGAATCATATATTGTCATGTCAACCGGGACCGTGACCGTTACGCCGCCGATTTGATCATTCATAACGCCAATGGCGTCCATCGACAGTGCCGCATAGTGGTCGATCTTTACACCGTAGAGCAGCCTTGAAACCGCCTCCACCGTGTACTCGCAGCTATCCGCAAGCCCGCTTCCATAGGTATGGGCCAGCGCCAACTGGGCCACAGTGGTACCGGCATAGTCCCCTGCCGCACCGATCACCGTAATTTCCGTCATGGTATCTCGGTTGAGCTGGAGCGCCGAATACTGCTCCGTTTCACGATCAATTATGAGCAGCAGTAAGAAATCCGCCTGCGCATGATTGATATTGCTGCCATAGTCCTTTTGTTCGCCGTAATCATCCACACCAATTACAAGAATCGTTTCAACATCTCTTGGGGTATACCATTCGCCCTCATAATAGATACGGGCAACACCATCATCGTCTTCATAGGGATCACTGACACTTCTAGAAGCCTGTGCCGGCTGTGCACTCACATCAGAAGTTCGTCCAGCCGTAAAGTACTCCACAGCCAAAAGCACAATCGCGAAGCAAATAATCACCATGAGCACGATAAAGATGCGCAATAATGTTTTCTTGCGTATTTTTTTCATATAGTCCACCATCTACGCTGTGTGGCAGCCCCGTAAAAGGGACTGCCACGGGTCTTAGCGTTAGCGTGCAAAACGCTTTGCACGAGTCACACAGTAGCCAGCTGCTCCAAGCAGCATCACAACTGCGAGAACTACGTACAGGTTCACAGTCTCACCGGTCTGCGGAGAGGTCACTTTGTCACCCTTGTTCGCATCGCCGGCAGGCTTCTGGTCAGGCTTATCCGTACCGGGCTGAACCTCAGTATCCTCAACAGCAGTAAGGAACGCAATGGGGCTCAAGCTGTTAAGCGTGACAGAGACAGTGCCGTTACCATTCACTGTGACCAAGCTGGAATCAATCACTTCCCACTTGCCGGTCTCGTAGTTATGAATAACGATCAGGACTTCATCTTTCTCAACAGCAACCTGGAAGGTCAGCGTGACCGTTGCGTTTGCGTCCTCCAGCAGATCAGCGTTTTCGCCAACGATGGACACATCGAACAGATCGCGGACAACAAGGTCATCCACGGTGCAGTCTGTATCGAACGTATCCAGTGCAGCCTGCAGATCGTCCTGGATGGTGCCGGTCTCAGCAGAAAGATCCGCCAGAGAATCCACCGTTTTAATGTCATCCATTGCAGCGCTCAGTGCTTCAGAGATGTCCTCAGTCGCAGCATCATCTGCCTTGGAGTAAGGGGTAACAACGAGATCCGCATCGCTGACCGAAACTGCATTGCCGTCCTTATCCGTGATGACCACGGAATCAACAGTAGGCGCATCCTGGGACTCTACGCTGGGCGTAAAGCCGGCTGCGAATACGTTGGAGGTCAACAGGCTGATAAGAAGTACAGCGGACGCAAACAGCCTTACCTTTTTCATTGTGCATCTTCTCCTTTCTTTAAAATTTGATCAACATTCATTCAGACCGTTCCTTTGCCAATACCAGATAGCGGTTGTCCTTGTCTCCCCACAGACAGGTGGAGAGGATCAAAAGCCTGTCACCGTATTGAGGTTTCAGCGCTTCATCCAAGTTTGTCCCAATACTGGTCGTGGCATAAATTGTATTTATAAACTTTCTGTATGAAAGTTGATCATCAAAATCGTGATAATATAGAATGTGTGAATTGTCATAGGGCAGTGCTGCAAACACCTGGTAAACAATCTCCCGGTCCGGCAGGTAGATCACAATATACTGGCTCTCCGCAAAGGATTCCGCATCAGAATACGTGGCCTGCAAGGTGCCAAACATCTCCCCGGAATACATACGGTGACCGTACACCACCGTACACATATCGTTGAAATCACTGTTGTTATAGTTCTTCTCAATAAAGATGGCACCGTCGCTGGAGCTTTCTCCCTGTGCGTCGTGGGTCAGATAATAGGTGTCATCAGACGGATGCTGCATAACCGGCAGGCTGATATTTCCTCCGGGAATGTAGAGCCAAGCACACACATCAGGATTGATGGCCCAAAGGGCCTCGAAATCCACCGGACTTTGATAGGGCGCAGGCTCCTGCGCGTCGGTTTCATTCTCCACGGTACTAACCGCATTTTCATCCGACGCCTCTCGGACCGATTCCATGATGTCCGGTGGTTCCAGGGATGGCTGCGGCATCTCTCCGCTCTGGACTTGTACAGACTCCTGCTGCTCCGTAACGGGTTCAGCCGCTCGCGGGCCAAAAAATCCGCTGTGTTGAGCCAAGTACCACAGCAGCACCATCGCAGCTATCAGCAGTACCAAACCCAGCGCCGGCCAAACCCAGCCTGTTTTCTTTTTATCCTTCATAGGCGCCTCCTCAAATTTTTGCGCCGGCCGCCCGGAATATTTGGGCGCTGCGCCGTTCGATTTGGCGCAGTCTCTCATCGCCAAGTTTTTTCTCAATATAGTCAACCGCATCGCCAAGATTCGGTGCCCGGGTCGTCAGATTGTGACAATCCGACGCGAGCAGTTGAATCTCCCCGCGATCCAGCATTTTTATCGCTTTTCTACGCGTGCTCCGCTGCAGGAAGAAATCCGCGTTGGCCTGAAACAGCACGTGAGCGCCGCTTTTCAGCTCTGCAATGTCCTCTGGGGATGCCAGCGACAAATAGCGATCTATGTGTGCAATAATGACGCGAAATCCCAGCCTGGAATGCACATTCTCAATGTCCCGCAACATAAAGGAACTCCACCGCTCAAAGGGCATTTCAATTAAGATGAAATTGCTCTTGCCTATGCAGAAGGTCTCCAGCTCCGAACTGTTGCCCATACCGCGATAGTAGTGGACTTCCGCTCCCAGCAAAAGCCGGGGGCAATACTGCACCTCGTCAAGCCGCCGCGCCAGGCGCATGAAACTGTCTGTTCTTCTTTTTAAGAACTGCTGTGGAGAATCGCTGTCCGCATAAAAATGCGGCGTCAATACAAGCCCGTCTACTCCCTGGTCCCAGCTGTCCCGCAGCATATCCAGCGACATCTCAACACTTTTGCTTCCGTCATCAATTCCAGGGAGAATATGCGTGTGAAAATCAAACATAAGACACTTCTCTTAACGCTGCTATACGAGGTTCGGATCTATTTTCCGTATCTCTTGTATGCCTTTTGGGAGGACGCAGCGTCATTGAATATAAATCCAACAATGTGTGCATCCACGTGCTTTAGCTGACGAATCGTGTCCGAAAGGACGGTTGCATTGGTATAGTCCTTCCGCACAACCACGATCATGCCATTCGTAAATTTGGATATCACCAGCGCATCCGTAACACTGCCGACTGGCGGCAGATCCAGAATGATATAGTCGTAATAGCTCCCCATCTTCTCCAGCACGATCCGCATGGATTCCGCCCCCAGCAGCTCAGAAGGATTCGGTGGAATATCTCCGGCCAGGATTACATCCAGCCCTTTAATCAATGTATTTCTGTGGAGGATATCGTTCGCTGAGGAGAATCTGGCCAAAAGATTCGAAAGGCCGGGTCCCGGTGCGATCCCCATTTTCCCCCCAAGCGTCGGCAGGCGCATATCACACTCGATGACAAGCACCTTTAGGCCGCTCTCCGCCATGGAGTAGGCCATGTTGATCGTCGTCAGGCTCTTCCCCTCTCCGGAAACAGAGCTTGTTACACCGATCACCTTTGCCCCCTGCGCTTCACGCGGCAGGGCAAACATGATATTCGTGCGCAGGAGTTTATATGCCTCGCGTCCAGAAAAGCTAAGCTCCGGCCCAATCGGATTTACGTTGGACTTTTTTTGCGCCGCTACCTTCCTATTCATCTCGACGCCTCCTTTTCACGCTTGCCGGAGTTCTTTCCGCTTCGCTTGCTCTCGTCAGACTGTGCATAATAGCCATAGCCGTAGCCGTAGCGGGAGCTGCGCTTTTCATTCAGCAGGTCTGGGACAGCGGCCAGCAGTGGTATCTCCCTAAAGTTCTCCAGGAGATAATCCTCGCCATGGATCGTTGTATCCACCAGGAACTGCAGGAAAATCACCGCAGCACTCAGAACGAAGCCAATTACAATTCCGATCAATGTGTTCTTCGTAATATTGGGAGATGCCGGTGCTTTGGGTACCACCGCATAATCCACGATTTGCACCGAACTTCCCTCAACGATGGTCGCAATCTGATCCGGAAGTATATCTACAATCGTATTGGTGATTTCCGCGCCCTCGATGGGGTCCGCATCTGTGACCGTGATCTGAAGGACACCGGTATTGTTGACTGCACCCGCCGAGACCATTTCCTCCAGTTCATCATAGGTGTACGGAAGATTCTCTTTCTCGATCACCGTTTCCAGCGTCAGCCGGCTGTGCAGGATTACTGCGTATGTATCAATCAAGCTCTGGGACGCGGTCAAGTCACCGCTTGAGATACTGACCTTTGTATTACCCAAAGAAACAGAGCTGTTATTGACATACAGCATCGCTGAGGCCTCATAGAGCGGCGTCACCAGAAAATACGAACACGAAAACGCTAAGGCTCCCCCAATCACCATCACAAGGACAATTGCCCAGGCCTTGTGCCACAGTGTTTTGAATAATTTCAGCAAATCTATCTCATCATAATCCTGTTTCTTGTTTTCCATACTTTAAAATAACTCCTTGCGTAATTTGTTTTACATCCTGCTCTATCGCATTGCAGCAAATCTGCGTTGCGGGCAGCTCCGCTTTTTCTATTTCCATAACCAGCGCCAGTGCCAAACAAATTATGAATTTCGTTTCCGTATTTTGACCGTTCCCGCGCAAACGGGGCATCCGGCCTTCTTTGCGCCGCACCTGGAATAGATCACGGCCTGCCATACATGCCCTGCATCACACTGCCACCAGACCTTTTTGTTGGACCCCGGTGTGACCATCTCCGGTGTCAGCTCTCCATTCAGAGGCTGATACCACTGTTTTGCAATTTCAGGCAGCCGGGTCGCCAAATCGTTAAATCCGGCCAGAACCTTTTTCCCCGCACAATAGGGACAGCCGCTTCCCCAAAGGGTCCTTGCTGCAACGGCCGCCTGCCATGCATGTTCGCGCCGGCAGCACCACCACACCCGGCGATTGCTAAACGGGGAAATGGATTCCGGCGTCAGCGTGCCATTCTTATCGGGATGCCACTGAGCCGCCACCTCAGGGAAACGGCTCGCCAGATCATTCTCTCCGGCAACAATCACTTTCCCAGCGCAAACGGGGCATCCGGCGCCATCCAGCGTCCGCGACACAATCGAAGCCTGCCAGGAATGTCCCCTTTCGCAGAGCCACCAGACCTTCTTATGACTGCCCGCCAGCACCTGAGAGGGGGTAACCTCCCCATTCTTGGAGGGATGCCACTGTCCGGCAATATCCGGATGCAGCGTCAGAAGATCGTTTTCCCCGGCGAACACTTTCCTGTTGGTGCAGAAGGGACATCCTACGCCGTAAGCCCGGGATTTCACCTCGGCCTGCCAGGAATGCCCCTCTTCGCAGAGCCACCAGGCTTTCACTTTACTCCCGAAGGAAACATCGCGAGGCGTTAATCGCCCGTTCCGCCGAAAGTCCCACTGACAAAGCAGCTTCTGTTTTTCGGTTCTCTGGCAGAAATCGTACAGTGTCTCACGCACCCCGCTCATGCCCTTCCTCAGCATGAGACAAAATGTTTATTTTGTGGATATTTCCGCTGAGAATATCCACACCATATTTAGGATAA
>CAZGOQ010000102.1:0-7813 GCA_964527315.1 uncultured Oscillospiraceae bacterium
ATCAATAATTTCAATAAAAAACAACCGCAGACGATTTCCCTCAAAAAAGAGAAATTGCGAAACAGATTTGGGATGTTTCTCTCTGTTTTACAATTCCATGGTTCAGCAATTAAAAGCCTCCGTGTCAAAGGTAATGACCGTATGATACACCATTTCCGGAGTTTGCAGCGCTTCCTCCAGCTTTTCCTGCAATTCCCGCTCCTGCCCCCGGAGATCATAGGGCAGCACCACGTCGAAGATCAAATTGGTGCGGTCATTCCCCGCCACCATGCGAAAATCGTGGAAGGTGAGCCGCCGATCCAGAATTTTCAGCTGCGCAGAAACCCGTTCCCGCATCCGGCTGACCTCCGCGTCATCGGTGACGATCGGGTCATAATGGATTGTCAGATGGATCCGGTGTTCTTCCAACATCCTCCGCTCGGCGTTGTCGATCATTTCATGAATCTCCATCACATCCTCGTTTCGGTCCACCTCCACATGGATGCTGGCAAAAGTCTGTCCGGGGCCGTAATCATGTACCATCAGATCGTGGATCCCCAGGATCCTGGGGTCAAAATGGGAGATCTCATGCTTGACCAGATGGACCAGTTCCTCGTCGGCAGGGGCGCCCAGCAGAGGCGAAATGGTGTCCTTTGCAATGCCGATGCCGCTGTAGAGAATAAACAATGCTACCAGAAATCCCACATAGCCGTCCAAATTCAGCCCGGTAAAATGGGCTGCGATGGCCGCCAGCAGCACGGCTCCGGTGGAGAGCACATCATTCCGGCTGTCCGCCGCCGTGGCCATCAGGGATGTACTGCCGATTTTTTCCCCCAGCGCGTGATTGAACATCGACATCCACAGCTTAATCAGAATACTCATCACCAGAACGATGACCAGCGCCCAGGAGAATTCCACCTCTGCCGGATGCAGCACTTTTTCAAAGGAGTCCTTTGCCAGCTGTACGCCGATAATCAAAATCAGTGCCGCCACCGCCAATCCGGACAGGTATTCGATTCTGGCATGGCCGTAGGGATGCTCCTTGTCTTCCGGTTTTTGGGCCAGCCGGAAAGCCACCAGCGTCACAATATTCGAAGATGCGTCTGACAGGTTGTTGACCGCGTCCGCTGTAATGGACACACTGCCGCTGAGGGCGCCAATGACCAGCTTTCCAATGCAGAGGATCCCGTTGCAGAAGATCCCCACAAAGCCCGCCAGCGTGCCATAGGCGCCACGAACGGCCGGCTCCTCCACCTTGTCGCTGTTTTTGATAAACAGCCTGACCAATAGTTTTGTCATTCCTATTCCTCCCATACTGGCCTCATTTTACTGCTTTTCCACTGAGGACGCAACCTTGACTTTTTCCGGCAATCTGCTACCATAGAATCAGCTTAAAAATGGAGGAGTGCGCATGCTGACATTGCCGGAACAACGTGAAATGCCCCTGTATCGGTCCCTTTACCTTCAGCTGCGGGATCAGATCCAGCGCGGAGAACGCGCTGTGGGCGAAAAGCTGCCCTCAAAGCGGAAGCTTTCCGAGCAGTTGGGGATCTCCGTCAATACCGTAGACAGCGCCTATTGCCAGCTGGAAGCAGAGGGCTTTATTCAGGCCAGTCCCCGCCGGGGATATTTTGTGCTCAACACGGGAATGCTCCCCCTTGCGGAAGCGCCGGCCCGTCCCCAGCCGTCCTCTGTCCCATCAAACGGCCCCGCTTATCGGGTGGACTTTTCTCCCTCCGGCATGGCGAGGGAGCAATTTCCCTACGGCGTCTGGCGGCGGCTGATGAAAAACGCCTTTAATGAATATGACGAGCAGCTTTTGCAGCGGACAGAACCGCAGGGCGATTGGGGGCTGAGACGGTCGGTTGCGGACTATCTCTATCGGGCCAGAGGCGTTGTCTCCACGCCGGAGCAAATTATCATCGGCGCCGGAACGGATAACCTTCTGCTGATCCTGGCCTATATCCTGCCGGAAACCTTTTTGCTGGCAGTAGAAAATCCCCTGTATAACAAGGCTCACGCCCTGTTTCAGCGGCTGGGGCATCCGATTGCCACCCTGCCGGTGGGCAGAGATGGCGTTGCGCTTTCCTCGCTGCCTGCCCGGGATCGGACTGCCGTCTATATCACCCCCTCCCACCAGTACCCGCTGGGCTACGCCATGCCCATCGGTCAGCGGACGGCGCTGCTTCGATGGAGCAGCTTCGGGCAGGAACGCTATATCATCGAAGATGATTACGACTCGGAGTTTCGCTACCAATCCCGCCCTATCCCATCCCTTCAGAGCATCGACCCGCTGGGCCGTGTGATCTACATGGGAACTTTCTCCCGCAGCGTAGCCCCGGCTCTGCGCATCAGCTATATGGTGCTGCCGGAACCCCTTCTTTCCCTGTACAGCCGGAATTACCAGGGCTACGCTTCCACTGTATCCGGCTTTGAGCAGACGGTGCTGCGGATGTTTTTGCAGGAGGGCCGGTTCGAGACGCATGTCAACCGGATGCGCATTTTCTATAAGAACCGACGCAAAGCGCTGGTGGACGCCCTTGCGCCCCTTTCCGGCGTGGTGGAATTATTGGGCGAGCCTGCGGGCCATCACCTGACCCTTCGTATGCACAACGGCAGGAAGGAAGAAGCGCTGGTGGCTTCCGCTGCGGCACAGGGCGTAAAGGTCTACCCGGTCTCTCCTTATTTTATCGGCCCGGTGCCGGAGGAATACCAGTCCACGGTACTATTGGGGTTTGGCGGTTTGTCGGACGAGGAAATCCGCGTCGGCGCGGCGCTGCTGTATGAAGCCTGGAAGGAGCACACATTATGAACCCAAACACCACCCCTGTGATTACCTTTGTGGGCAAATCCGGAACCGGAAAGACCACATTTTTGGAACAGCTGATCCCGGAACTCAAACGTCGGGGGCTGACCCTGGCCGTATTAAAGCACGACGCCCACCAGTTTGAAATGGATAAGCCCGGAAAGGACACCTACCGTTTCACCGCCGCAGGCGCTGATGTGGTGACCATTTCCAATGCGCGGCAGTTTGCCATGATCGAACGGCCCCGGCAGACGCTCTCCGTTTTCGATATCATCTCCCGGCTGCCGGAAGTGGATCTGGTTTTGACGGAAGGCTATAAAAACGAGCGCTATCCAAAAATCGAAATCCACCGGGCGGCCCTGAACCGCCCGCTGATCGCCCCCCCCGATGAACTGCTGGCCATCCTGACGGATGCGCCGCTGGATACCTCAGTTCCCCAGCTGGCGCTTGACGATGTTCCCGGCTGTGCGGACTTTCTCCAAAACTATCTTCGACATTTTTCCGCCAATGATGCAGACCCAATTTCGTAATATTTTTTATTCTGACGGAAAAAAGCGTTGCTTTTCTTTGAAAAATGACGCTTTTTTGTGATTTTTGAAACTGTTTTATTCCGATTTCGACACATTTCGTTTGTGAAAAGCACCAAATAAACAGGCTGAATTTCTAAAAAAACTATTGTTTTTTCCTAAAAGTTATGATATGATTCTTCCAGCGGCATTCCGCCGCATCGTGGCAAAACGCAATCATTGCGTCACGAAATATAATTAGAAGGGGATTCAGATTATGAACATGAAGAAATTTCTTGCGTTGCTCCTTGCTCTGTGCATGGTGTTTGCGCTGGCCGCCTGTGGATCCAGTGATGGCTCTGCCGCTTCCGGCGGCTCTGCTGCTTCCGGGGATTCCGCAGCCGCTTCCGGCGGCGAAGGCGAGGTCGCTGTCTTTTGGTACACATTTAACGATACCTATCTCTCCAGCGTGCGCTCCGCAATGAACACTGCGCTGAACAACGCCGGTATCCAGTTTACCGACTACGATGCCAACGGCAGCCAGACCACGCAGACTGACGCCGTTACCACCGCTATCGCCAAGGGCGCTTCCCTGCTGGTGGTCAACCTGGTGGACTCCAGTTCCGCCGACGCAGCACAGGCCATTGTAGACAAGGCCAACGAAGCCAACATCCCTGTTGTATTCTTCAACCGTTCCATCGCCGGCACGGATGAAGATGCCGAAGCCATCATCAACAAGGTCACCGCCGGTTCCGCCTATGTGGGCACTGACTACACTCAGGCCGGCATTATGCAGGGCGACATGATCGGTGATTATCTCGTCGAGCACTACGACGAGGTCGACCTCAACGGTGACGGCAAGATCTCTTACATCATGTTCAAGGGTGACGAAGCCAATGCGGAAGCTATTGCCCGTACCCAGTATGGCCAGGAGAATGCGGACGCAAAGCTGACCGCTGCCGGCAAGCCTGCTCTGGAGTTCTACGATTCCGCCAACGCCAACAAGTATCTGGTGGACCAGAACGGTTCCTGGTCTTCGGCTGCCGCCACCGACTATATGCAGACCGCTCTGTCCCAGTATTCCGAGGCCAACGGCAACATGATCGAGCTGGTCATCGCCAACAACGATGAAATGGCGATGGGCGCGATTGCCGCTCTCCAGAACGCCGGCTACAACAACGGCGAAGGCACCACCGTTATCCCCGTCTTTGGCGTGGACGCCACCGATGCGGCCAAGGAAGCCATCGCCGCCGGTAACATGACCGGCACCATCAAGCAGGATGCCGAGGGTATGGCGAATACCATTGTTGACATCGTTGTCAACCTTCAGGGAAACAAAGATAAATTCGACGGCATTGACGCCTCCGAAGTTGTTGGCACCTGGCGTGTCAATATCCCCTATGCGGTATATACCGGCTAATATTTGATCTGCACGGCAGCCGTACATATCCGATATGTGCGGCTGCCCTTTTTGAAAAATCGAAATGAAGGAGGGAATCCTTTTGGATAACAACGTCAATGCAGACCGTGGAACCGAAGTCCTCCTCAAAATGGAAGGCATCAGCAAATCATTTCCGGGCGTCAAGGCCTTGGACAATGTTTCCTTGACGGTTCGCCCCGGTACCGTTCATGCCCTGATGGGCGAAAACGGCGCCGGTAAGTCCACTCTTATGAAGTGTCTCTTCGGCGTTTACGCCAAGGATGAAGGACACATATTCCTGGAAGGCCGGGAAATCAACTTTAAAAACTCCAAAGAGGCTCTGGAAAACGGCGTGGCTATGGTCCATCAGGAGTTGAACCAGGCCCTGAAGCGCAACGTCATGGACAACATTTGGCTGGGCCGCTATCCCACAAACGGGCCCTTTGTTTCCGAGAAAAAGATGCTGGCGGATACTCTGGAGATTCTGCGGGATGTCGAGGTCGATGTAAATCCCAAGACCATCATGAGCACCATGCCCGTATCCCAGCGGCAGATGGTAGAGATCGCCAAGGCTGTCTCCTATAACGCCAAGGTCATCGTGTTCGATGAGCCGACCTCCTCCCTGAATGAGGTAGAGGTAGAGCATCTGTTCCGAATTATCAACAAGCTGCGGGATCGTGGCTGCGGCATCATCTATATTTCCCACAAGATGGACGAGATTCTGCGGATCTCCGATGATATTACCGTCATGCGGGACGGCGCATGGGTCGCGACCGAGCCTGCCGGCGAGATGGACATGAATAAACTCATCAAGCTGATGGTCGGTCGTGAACTGACCAACCGGTTTCCTCCCAAGGACAATGTGATCTCTAACGAGGTCTCTCTGGAGGTGGAGCATCTGACCGGCCTCTATTCCGGCCTCACCGATGTGTCCTTCCAGGCCCACCGGGGCGAGATTCTGGGCCTGGCCGGTTTGGACGGCGCGGGCCGTACCGAAACCCTGGAGGCCATCTTTGGCGTGGCGGTCCGAAAGGAAGGCGTGATCAAACTCCATGGTCATGAGGTCAAAAACAGGCTGGCCAAGGAGTCCGTCCGGAACGGCTTTGCGCTCCTGACCGAAGAACGCCGGGCCACCGGCATTTTCAGCATCCGCAGTATTACGGAAAACACCTGCATCTCCAGCTTGAGAAAGTACCTGAAAAACGGCTTGCTCAGCAAAAAGAAAATGGAGGAGAGCACGGACTGGTCCATCGAGGCCATGCGGATCAAGACTCCCAATCGAACCACCCAGATCCGTTCCCTGTCCGGCGGCAACCAGCAGAAGGTCATTCTGGGCCGGTGGCTGCTGACCGATCCGGAGATCCTGTTGCTGGATGAGCCGACCCGCGGCATCGACGTGGGCGCGAAGTATGAAATTTATCAGCTGATCATCGATTTGGCAAAGCAGGGCAAAACGATCCTGATGGTCTCTTCCGAAATGCCGGAGTTACTGGGCGTGTGCGACCGGATTCTGGTCATGTCCGGCGGGCGGCTGGCCGGTGAGGTAGACGCCAAAAGCACCACCCAGGAAGAGATTTTGACCCTTGCCGCAAAGTATGTATAAGAGGAGGAAATCACTGTGGCCGATAATACGCAAGTAAAAAAACAGGGAAAGTTCGCTGCAAAAATAGATGTCTTTAAGGGCCTTTCCGGGAAAGACAAGCGGCGTTATGTGACAGATATTCTGTTCAACAACGCTATGTACATCATCATCGTTCTCTTTGTCATTGTGGTTGCCATCTGCGTGCCCCAGTTTCTGGCCCCGGCATCCATCATCAACATTATCTCCCTGACTGCCTCCAGAATGCCCATTGCGCTGGGCGTTGCAGGATGTATCGTTCTGGCGGGTACCGATATTTCCGCGGGCCGTGCCGTTGGCCTGGCCGCCGTTATTTCCGGCTCTCTGCTGACCACCGCCAACAAGGTGTTCCCCGGTATGCAGCCTCTGCCCATTGTGGCGGTTATCGCCATCATTCTGGTGGTGGGCGCCATCATTGGCTTTGTCAACGGCTTCTGCATGGCAAAATTTAAACTCCATCCCTATATTGTCACCCTGTCCACCCAGCTGATTCTGTATGGCATTATCCTGCTGTACCTCAAGATGGGTGAGAACAACGGCGGCACCCTGTCCTCCCTGTCAGAGGGCTACCGGTCACTGGTGGCCGGTACGCTGTTCACCATTGGCGGTGTGGCAGTACCCAGATATGTACTCTACGCTATCGTCCTCACCGCTCTGATGTGGGTTATCTGGAACAAGACCACGCTGGGGAAGAATATGTTTGCCGTTGGCTCCAATGAGGAGGCTGCCAACGTCTCCGGCGTCAACGTGTCCCGGACCATTATCACTGTGTTCGTCATTGCCGGCATCATGTATGCCATCACCGGCTTCTTTGAGGGCGCCCGCATTGCCTCCATCAACGGCACCACCGGCTTTAACTATGAAGCCGATGCCATTGCAGCCTGTGTCATTGGCGGCGTTTCCTTTGTCGGCGGCATTGGTAAAATATCCGGCATTGTGGTGGGGGTTCTGCTGCTCCAGTTAATCTTCACAGGCCTGAACTTCCTGTCCGTTGACCAGAATATCCTGTACATTGTCAAAGGCCTGGTCATTCTGATCTCCTGTGCGATCGATATGCGTAAGTACCTGGTGAAGAAGTAATTGATGGATCAGGACAATTTGCCTGTTTCCCAGGAACCACAGAAGGAGCCCCGGCGGCTTCGTGGCCTGTATCGGCATGTTAAGATTTCTGTGAAAGCACTGGATAAAATCATCATTGCTCTTGTGGTCGTTTTTGTGCTGTGTCTTGCCTTTGGCATTGCCAAAAGCGGCTATACGGTGACCTTCGACGCATGCGGCGGCACGGATGTGGCGTCTCAGGAACTGCGGTACGGCGATCCCGTCTCGGAACCGGAGCCTCCCACCAGAGAGGGCTACCGCTTCGGCGGCTGGTATACAGACGAGAGCTTGGAAACACCCTGGGATTTTGAACATGATCTGGTGGGAAACAGTATGGAACTCTATGCGAAATGGATCCCCATCGAATAAAACATCGCATTGGGCGC
>CAZGOQ010000103.1:0-4204 GCA_964527315.1 uncultured Oscillospiraceae bacterium
TGGAAGGCGTGGCCACCCGCGTGGTCATGATGGTGACCAAGGGCCTGATGACCACAGGAGTTATCACGCTGATGATTTTGCGGTTCGACCTCCGCGTCGGTCTGGTCTGCGTTGCGGGACTGTGTGTATTCGCGCTTGCCAATCACTTCCTGCAAAACGCCGGAGCCAGACTGTCCGGGAAAAAGGTGGACGCGGATGCGAAACAGGTGGAAAAGGTCCTGGAGTACATTCAGGGCATTGCGGAGGTCAAGGCGTATCATCTGGTGGGAAAGATGGCGAAGCAGTGCGATCTGGCCATTGACGAGAGCGTAAAAATCAACACTGATATGGAAATGGCGTTCATCCCCTGGATGACCATGCAGGGATTTGTGGCTGACCTCATCGGTGTGGCTGTGGCCGTCTGCTCTCTGTATCTCTATTGTGGCGGCGCCATGTCGCTCCTGTACTGCATTATGATGCTCATCTGCTCCTTCCTTGTGATGGAGGGACTGAAGTCGGCGGGGGCTTATTCCGCTCTGCTGCGCACAGTGGATATCAGCGTAAAAAAAGCGCGGGAAATACTGGACACGCCGACTATGGACATCGATGGCAGCGATATTGTCCCGGAGAACCATACCCTGAAAGCCGAGAACATCTCTTTTGCATACGGCGGAAAAAAGGTGATCGACGGTGTCTCCCTCACCATCCCCGAAAAAACCACCACCGCCATTGTGGGACCCAGCGGCGGCGGCAAGACCACCCTGTGTCACCTGCTCTCCCGTTTTTGGGACGTGGACGAGGGCGCGGTCACACTGGGCGGTGTGGACATTCGGGAATACGATATGGACAGCCTGATGCGGAACTTTTCTTTTGTGTTTCAGGATGTAACGCTGTTCCGGGACACCATCGCCAATAATATCCGCTTTGGACAGCCGGACGCGTCTATGGACGCCGTCATCGCGGCGGCAAAAAAGGCCCGCTGCCACGACTTCATCATGGCGCTGCCCGAGGGCTACGAGACGGTCATTGGCGAGGGCGGCGGAACCCTCTCTGGCGGAGAGCGGCAGCGCCTGTCCATTGCCCGGGCCATGATGAAAGATTCCCCCATCATCATTCTGGACGAGGCGACGGCAAATGTGGATCCGGAAAACGAACGGGAATTGATGGAGGCCATCGGGGAACTGACGCGGGAAAAGACAGTCATCATGATTGCGCATCGTCTGAAAACCGTGCGGCATGCGGATCAAATACTGGTAATAGACCACGGGAAAATCGTGCAGAGGGGCACCCACGACAGTCTCATGGCCGAGGTCGGGATATACCGCCGTTTCGTGGCGGATCGGGAGCGGGTTGTTGGCTGGAAACTGGCGTGACATACGGCGTCCGCTCCGCGATCATTTTGGGAACAGGGGAACAGATTCACAGGATGAATTAAGGCAAAAGGGCCGGCTGCAAAATGCGGTTCTTGCAGAAATTTCCCATCCAAAAAGTTAGAAATAGCGGGAGAAATCACAAAAACTTGTGGTTTCTCCCGCTTCAATGTCAGGTCAAATTTCAAAAGAACCTGTTTTGCAACAGATGCTTTTGCGTTGATGGTTTTACCGCCACTTCATCATGGTGCGATTCGCTGGAATGGGAGGACGCTGTCTGGTGCGCGGCGGCTGTGCCGCTTTGGCCGCCATCGTTGTCTATGATCTCAATTTCACCGCTGGTGGTGCTGACGGAGATGCCGTAGGGAGCGCTGTCATCGCAGCCGGAAACAGAGATCTCGCCGCTGACGGTGTCGATGGAATCGACCCGGTGTCTCGGGCCGATGAGCCATAGGGAGACATCGCCGGAGACGGTTCCAACAGAAATATCCTGCCCGGCAGAGGTTTGCTCCAACTCTACCTCGCCCGATGTGGTGGACAGCGTCAGTTCGCCGGCCACTGTCGAATTGGTGAGGGCAATATCCCCGGAAACAGAACCAAACACGGCCTTTTGACCACAGACGTCCACCTGCTCCAGTTCAATCTCGCCGGAGGTGGTGGAACAACGGAGATCGCCGGTTACGCGACTGCCAACGCATTCCATATCACCGGAGGTGCTGGAGAGGGAGAGGGAATCGGCGGACAAATTGGTCAGCGAAATTTCTCCGCTGGTGCTGGAAAGCACGGTATTGCCAGCGGTCAGTGTGTTGAGATCAATCTCTCCGGAAACAGTCTCCACCTGAAGGTGCAGCCCTTCCGGCAGGGAGACCCGTACAGCATTCTGATACTCGTCGGCAAAATGGATGGAAAAAATGCTGAAGCCCAAATGGGTATTTGAGGAACGGAATACAAGAATATCTTTTCCGTCATTGGCGGAGGATTTCAGCTCATGGGTGTATTTGATATTTTCCCGGGGTGTATATTCGATATGGATGCTGTCATCCCTGGAAGGAGAGACGGCTACATTTTCACAACTCAGAGCGATGCGAACCTCCGAAATATTCGCTGCCGCATATTCAATGTATTCTGTTTTACCGTTCTCCGGCGTGCTTGCGGATCGGATATCCCGGAACGCGCCGAGCGCATATCCGATGATGGAAACCGCAATGCCGCAAACGACCAGGATTGCCGCAGTAAGCAGACAAATTTTTATAAAGCGCTTCATCGTGTTCTCCTCCTTGTCAGCCTGTCAAATAGCATTTTATGGGCCTTGCAGAAGCCTTTGACCAGAAAGAGACTGGCGGGCAGCAGCAGACAGCCTGCGCCGGCAACGAGCAGACTCAAGCCACAGGAAAAAATCCGCGTCGCGGTGGTGTCTGGAAAGACGGAACCGAAAAAGCTCAGGGGAACGCCGGCAATGCCACAAAGAAGCATAGCGCATCCGGTGATTACCAGACTCAGCAGCACGGCCCAGGCGGAAATATAAAGAGCAAGAGCAACGATTGCTGCGGCCAGTCCCAGACTCAGCCAGATGGGACTGCCCAGTATCAGCAGCACCCAGGCCCAGCCGGGCATCCGCCTTTTCTTTGGCGCTTCCTCGGAAGCGGTCAACGACGGTTCCGGGCCGGCGGGCGGTTCCTGCTCTGAAAGAATTTTCTCCGCCAATTCGGAAATGCTGCCAAGAAAGTCGATGGCTTCTTCCTCAGTCATGCCGTCCTCCATGCGATCGTCAATGGATTCCACATAGTAATCCAGCGCTTTTTTGATTTCGTCCTGGGGGAGCGCACTGAGGGCGCTGCCCAGGAGATTGATGAATTCAAGCCTGTTCACGGTCGTACGCTCCTTTGATATAGGAATATAGCTGCATGATGGATTCCCATTCGGTTAAGAATTCCGAAATCTTCTCAATGCCTTTTGCGGTGATGCTGTAGTACTTCCGAAGCCGTGAGTTGTGCTCCCTGGTATAGGTGGTCAGACAGCCACCGCTTTCCAGACGCCGGAGAATGGGATAAAGGGTGGATTCGGAAATGGTCATATAGGGGGAAATGTCTTTGATGATCTGATAGCCGTAAGAATCTGCGGAGAGCAGTGCCGACAGCACCAGCGCGTCCAGAACACCCCGTTTTAGCTGCGTGTCCATAATAAACCTCCTGACACGATATACTATACCATGCATAGTATATCGTGTCAAGGCGTATCTAAAAAATTTTTCAGACAAGGGCTTGACAAATATACAAAAGTGTATTATTGTAATATTGTATTAAGCGACTAATACAATAAATCAGGCAGGAGGTGTCCCATGGAATGGCATTTTCGGGAAGATAGTCCGATCTATGCCCAGCTGGTGGAGCAGATTACACAGAAAATCATTGTAGGGGATTTTATTCCCGGGCAGAGATTTCCGTCAGTGCGGGAGTTGGCGCAGGAGGCTGGCGTGAATCCAAACACCATGCAACGGGCCATGCAGGAACTGGAACGGCAGGGACTGTTGTTTTCTGTCCGAACCAGTGGGAGATTTGTAACGGAAGACATTGAGATGGTGAGTAAAACCAGAGAAGCAATGGCCCAGAAACTGATAGAGCAGTTTTTGGCGCAAATGGCGGCCTTAGGATGCGACAAAGCGGAGGTCATGCAGCTTCTGGAGGAAAAATCGGAAGGAGGAGATTCTTTTGGCGATCCTGGAATGCAGGAACTTATGTAAACGATATGGCCATGTGCAGGCGTTGGAGCAGGTCAATCTGACCGTAGAGCCAGGCAAGATTGTGGGTCTGCTTGGCCCCAACGGCAGCGGAAAAACAACGCTCATTAAAATAGCC
>CAZGOQ010000103.1:4304-7794 GCA_964527315.1 uncultured Oscillospiraceae bacterium
CAGATGTCCAAGGGAACCAGAGAAAAGGTGCAGCTTATTCTGGTCATGAGCCGAAAAGCAAAGCTTTACCTGCTGGATGAACCCATCGGCGGTGTAGACCCGGCCACCCGGGATTACATCTTAAATACCATCATCGGCAACTATGACCCGGAGGCATCGGTGGTGATCTCCACGCATCTGATCGCCGATGTGGAGCAGGTACTCGATGAGGTCATCTTCATCAGCCAGGGGCAGGTCGTGCTGCAAAAATCTGTGGATGAAATTCGGGAGGAACAGGGAAAATCCGTAGACCAGCTGTTCCGGGAGGTGTTCAGATGCTGGGGAAACTGATGAAACACGAATTCCGGGCCACCGGAAGAATTATGTGGATGGTATATGCGGCCATGGTGCTGCTCAGCGGTTTTGCGAATGTGTCCATTCGGCTCCTGAGCCGGGTCGAAAACCGGGTGTTGACGGCGATTGCGATTCTGATGATCGTGATTTGGGTGCTGGCGCTCGTTATCGGCTCTGTGATGACGGTGGTACTCCTGATCCATCGGTTTTATAAAAATCTTCTGACCGATGAGGGGTATTTGATGTTTACCCTGCCGGGAACGGTACATCATCTGGTGCTTTCCAAGCTGATTGTGGCAGTGGTTTGGTTTATGGCAACGATGGTCATGGTCATATTGTGCGTGTTCCTTGGTATGCTGGACAACAGTTTGCTGCACAATGTAGGACATTTTATCCGTGAGATGTTTGAGTGGCTGACAGTACGGTATGCCCTCAACGGGGCGGCGATTTTTATAGAAATCCTGGTTTTGGCAATTGTCTCCACTGCGGTCAGTTGTCTGCAATATTATAGCGCTATGGCAGTCGGTCACGGCTTCGTCAGCCATAAGGTCCTGTGGTCGGTGGTATTTTATTTTGTGATGCAGTTTGCGCTCCTAATCATCAGCACCATTGTCATGGCGGTCATTGGCGAGAATTTTGATGTTTTTTACAACATATCAGAGGGACTATCCACGATGCAGGGATGGCATCTGAGTATGCTGGCGACAACCGTTGTCATGCTGGCGCTGGGTGCGATCTTCTATGTTATCACAACGGTGAATCTGAAAAAGAGACTGAATCTGTCATAACAGCCCGGTAAGGCTTTGAAGAGGTGGTCCCTTTTGAAAAAACAAAGACCCGGCGCGGCATTCCGCCGTGTCGGGCTTCCGTTATTTCGGATTTGCAGTATGCCTTGCCTGTTCCAGTTCCTCCGGTGTGTTGACGTTTTTTACCCAATCGGCGTCCGGCAGGGACACAAGGGTAGTCTTGACCCGGGAGAGCAGGTCGGTCATTTTGTATTGGCCTTCTGCCAAAAGACGGTCAAGCTCCGGGAGACAGGTATTTCGGTAAAAACCAAAGAGCGGTTCCGGCCGGCCGTCCTTTTGAAAAATACAGGCGTCCTCTAAATGGCAGCGCTTTTGGTCTAACGCGTGGAGGGCTTCCGGGCAGAGCAACGGCATATCCACGGCGCTGACGCACAGCAGCGTTTCCTCTGTCTGATGGAAAGCGGCGTGCAGACCGCCCATGGGGCCTTTGTCCGGCAGAAGATCATAGAGAGGCGTCACGCCCTGGGGAACGGTTTTGAAATGTCCCGGCTGCCCGGCGGAAAGATAGATCTTTGCGCCCGGCAGATTTTCCTGCCAGAAGTCCGCGGCCCGTTGGAGCAGTGTTTCCCCGTCCCATTCCGCCATGGCCTTATCACAGCCCATACGGCTGGATTTTCCGCCGGCCAGGATCAGGACGGCGGGCCGAGTCAAAGCCCGCTGCAGTTTCTCATAGATCTCCGGTTGTTCCGCCATGTTCAGGGCCCTCATGTCCGGGCCTGTCCAGATATGAAAGGATGTGGCGGTGGCCACAGGCTGAGGATTGCCTTCCTGATAGACCCCGTAGCGAAGCTCCAGCTTTTTTCCCTGACACAGCGTACAGACGGTTCGGACTGTGACCTCGCCGGGATAGCGCACCGGGGAACGATACTGTAAATTTAGATTGACCATGGGCGGATTGATGCCCTTCCGGTTCATATCCAGGTAGGAATATCCCGCCGCGCTGAAAAAATCCATCCGGGCGATCTCATACCAGATGGGGTAGACGCCGTGGTGGACGATGCCCATGGGGTCACAGTCCGGATAACGCACGGCAATGCGGGATTCAGTCATCATAGATGGGCCCTCCTTGCTCAAAAAGTAAATATAGGAATCTGCCGCCGTGGAAAGCACAGCAGCAGATGGTCATTCCTGATTCATATGCAGCTTTGCGTGGGCCTTGATGGCGGCAAAGCTTTCAGAACTGATGACGTGTTCGATGCGGCAGGCGTCCTCTGCGGCGATTTTCGAATCGACGCCCAGCGTCGTCAGCAGGTTGGTGAGGACAGTATGCCGTTCGTAAATCTTTTCTGCAATCTCCTGACCGGAGGGAAGCAGAGAGATATAACCCTCCGGACTGACGGCGATATAACCGTTTTCACGGAGATTTTTCATTGCAACACTGACACTGGGTTTGGAAAAATTCAGTTCATTAGCGATATCAATGGAGCGTACCAGACCTTTCTGGTTATGCAATACCAGAATCGTTTCCAGATAATTTTCCGCAGATTCATAAATCTTCAAAATACCACCACACTTCAAACATAATTTCATTTCTTAGTATACCACCGAAAGGGGAGAAATCGCAAGTCTTTTTCTCAATCCATGGCAGCCCTGATGGCGGCGAGCAGCTGGTCAAAGGTTTCAAAAGCGGGCAATTCCGGATGATCGGCCTTGATCTTCTCTGTGCTGCGGAACAGGAATCCGGCCTTGCTGGCCTGGATCATCCCCAAATCGTTATAGCTGTCGCCGCTGGCGATGGTATCATAGCCAATGGATTGAAGAGCCTTTACCGTGGTAAATTTGGAGTTCTCAATGCGCATTTTAAAGCCGGTAATGGCGCCGTCCGGGGCAACTTCCAGCGAGTTGCAGAAAATTGTCGGCCGGCCCAGCTTCTCCATCAAAGGTGCGGCAAATTGGGTAAAGGTATCGCTGAGGATAATGACCTGACAGAAGGAGCGCAGTTCGTCCAGAAAGGCTTTTGCCCCGGGCAGGGGATCAATTTTGGCAATGGTGTCCTGAATTTCCAAAAGCCCCAGCCCATGTTCTTTTAAAATACCCAGACGCCAGTTCATGAGTTTATTGTAATCTGGCTCGTCGCGGGTGGTGCGCTGTAGTTCCGGGATGCCGCTGGCTTCTGCAAAGGCAATCCAGATTTCCGGGACTAATACGCCTTCCAAATCAAGACAGGTAATATACATAGCAAACGTCCTTTCCGGTTTTTGCACTGCGGCTTTCAACAGCGAAATCGCTGAGCGCCGCAGATAAGTAAAAATCGGCAAGCTTCTGACGATGCTTGCCGACCTTTTGGTGCGCCGGACGGCGCGAAATTTGAACACAAAGCCTCGCCCTCACTAACGGCCTGTTCTGCCAAC
>CAZGOQ010000104.1:0-7789 GCA_964527315.1 uncultured Oscillospiraceae bacterium
GCATCGGATTCCGGTTCCGAGGGTTGGGGGTTCGAGTCCCTTCTGGCGTACCAAAAACTCTCCGCTCCTTTTGGAGTAGAGAGTTTTTGCATATCCGGCGAGACGAGAACCGGTGAGATCAATGAGACCCCGCGATTTGCCGCATAGCGGCAAGAGCGGAAGAGTCGAATGGATGCAGCGAGCGAAGCAAGTTGCTGTCCCCCTACCCGTACTGAAAACTCTCCGCTCCTCTATCAATCACGCCCGTGTGGTATTTCGCAGTCCAATGTACTGCATGAGACTACAAGGGAGTCTTTCGTTTTTACTTTGGACTCCCTCATAGTTTTCGGATATTCGGTTGATTATTGACAGGCACTTGTGTCATTGACGCTTATGAAAAGATGTAAAAATCGTTCTATTACAGAAGTCTCTATGCAACACAAAAGCTGCTATGTATCATGACAGGAAGCGTTATGTTACAGCAGCTTATATTGATACGGTATATGACATCAGGCGCTGATTTTCCTTAAGATATACCGCTCTCCACAAAGGCTTTCCTGAATCGCCCACTCAAATGACTTGATCGGTTTTGAATTCCTCCAATTGCCTCCAAATATCCATTCGCATCAGTTTTCAGAAAACATTCCCTGTCTGCCGAGATGCGTGTCTCATTTCCATGTCGGTCATAATCTGAAAACGACCCTGTCATTTTTATCGAATGATATTTCTCCCATTCCCTGCAGTCAAAAACGTACTCATTAGTAGAAATGCCGATTTGCTGTTCACCATGTGACATTACCCAATCAGGCGGTCTTACATTTTTATTCCATTACGATCCTGCCTTCTAAGGCTCTGGTCAATGTGATCTCATCGGCGTATTCCAGCTGACCGCCAACGGGAATACCGTAGGCCAGCCGGGTAACCTTGATGCCAAAGGGACGAAGCAGACGACTTAAATACATGGCGGTAGCTTCTCCCTCCGTGTCGGGATTGGTCGCCATAATAATTTCATGAATGTCCTCGTCGGCCACCCGCTGCAAAAGTTCCTTAATCTTCAGATCCTCCGGGCCAACGTTGCTCAGGGGCGAGATGACGCCGTGGAGCACATGATAACTCCCATGGTATTCCCGGGCTTTTTCCATGGCAGTCACGTCCTTGGGATCGGCCACCACACAAATGGTTCCGCTGTCCCGGGTCTCGTCGGAACAGATGGGGCAGAGCGCTTGATCGGTGAGATTTTGACAGTGAGGGCATGTATGGACAGTTTTCCTGGCCTCTATAATCGCATCGGCAAAGGCTTTTGCATCTGCTTCCTCCATGCTGAGTACAAAGAAAGCCAGCCGCCGGGCGGTTTTTGTACCGATACCGGGAAGTTTCGCAAACTGCTCTCCCAGCTTTTCAAGACTGACTGGATAGCTTCGCATGTTACAGTAAACCGCCCAATCCGCCCAGATTCATACCGCCGGTGAGTTTGCCCATGGAGCCGGCCGCATCCTCCTCGGCCATCCGAAGGGCCTCGTTGACGGCGGCTACTACCAGATCCTGAAGCATTTCCACATCGTCGGGGTCTACGGCTTCCGGATCGATGGTGATGGATCTTAAGACCTTTTTCCCAGTAAGGGTAGCTTTGACTACGCCGCCACCGGCAGTGGCTTCGTATTCCTTTTCCTCCAGTTCCTGCTGCATTTGCAGCATCTGTTGCTGCATCTTCTGGGCCTGCTTCATCATATTCTGCATATTTGCGCCACCCATGGGACTGGCGCTGCGGTAACCTTTTGCCATTGTTGTTCTCTCCTTTTTGAAACATTTATTCGATCACAGTCATATTGTCAAAGCCCCGCATGGCGTCGGTCAATTCCCGAAGCCGGTCCCCATCGGGAAGATGGTCGGACGCAGCAAAACGAACGCGAATCGGGCGGCTTAAAACCACCTGGGCTTTTTTCTGAATCAATTCGACCAGACCGGCATCTTTTTTCAGCATATTATAAGCAATGGGATCCGGCGGGAAGATGGTCAATTCGTCGCCCTTGAGTTTCCCGGCGGAGCGGCTCACAAAATCTTTGAGCCACGGGGATACGTCCGGCAGCAGTCGGTCCAGGATCTTTTGCCAATCCTCATCGGACACGGGGTCCGGGGGCGGCTTTTCGGGTTCCGGAGCGGAGACTGGGGGGATGTCACTATCGTCCCAGGGGGGCGGCGCTTCATCCGGTACATCCTGGGGCGCAGTGGAAACAAAGGAAGTGTTTTTCAGCCGCTGCTCCAATTCCAGAAAGCGGGCGGTAAGATCCTCCTCCAGGCGACCGATCCGAGCAGAAAGGTCAATTGGCTCTTGGGTCAGCGACTTTTCACACAGGTGGATCAGACACAACTCCGCATCGACCCGCTGGTTGAAACTGGCTTTAAATTGGGCCGTGGTCTCCTGAATCAAATGAATGATTCGAAGGAGTTCCTCCGGCGAAAATTTAGGGGACAGCGCCGCGGTCTCCTTGGGCGTACAGGTGCTGGAGATCATACTAAGCCCCGCTTTTGGGGCGGTTTTTAAAATCAGCATATCTCTGGCAAGGGTCGAAAGTTCTTCCAGCATGGCGGAAATATCCTTGCCGTCGCTGTAGAGTTCGGAGAAAAGCCGCAGCGTTTCCGCAGTGTTTCCGTCGGAAATGGCCGTCATCATTTGGATGGTCTGCTGCTGGCCTGCAAGGCCCAGCGTCCGGTAGATGCTATCCTCATCCAGCGTTCCAACGCTGGCGCCGGCGCACTGGTCCAACAGGCTCAGGCCGTCCCGGAAAGCGCCGTTTGCCAGCCGGCCCAGAAGTTCGCCGGCCTCCGGGGTCAGGTCGATGCCCTCCTGATAGGCCACATAACGTACCCTCCCTGTGATATCCTCTGCCGTGGGCCGTCGGAAGGCAAACCGCTGGCAACGGGAAAGAATGGTAGCAGGGACTTTATTAAGTTCTGTGGTGGCCAAAATAAACATCAGATGCTCCGGGGGCTCCTCGATGGTTTTGAGCAGCGCATTAAAGGCAGCAGTGGAAAGCATATGCACCTCGTCGATGATATACACGCGTTTTTTGACTTCCGCCGGGGGATAGATGGCGTCGTCCCGGATGGTTCGGACGTTATCTACCCCGTTGTTGGAGGCGGCGTCGATTTCCTGTACGTCCATAATATTGCCCACGTCGATGCCACGGCAGGCGGGGCAACAGTTGCAAGGGTTTCCGTCTACAGGGTTTTCACAGTTGACGGCCTTCGCCAAAATTTTGGCACAGGAGGTTTTACCGGTTCCATGAGAGCCGGTGAAGAGATAGGCGTGGCTAAGCCGCCCGGTGATCAGCTGATTTTTCAGTGTGGTCGTGACCGCAGTCTGCCCCACCACGTCGTCAAAGGTCTGGGGACGGTATTTCCGATAGAGCGCTTGATACACCGCTGTCACCTCCGTGAAAAAATCCTCCGGCCCATGGCAAGACCGCACACCCGCCTCTGAATACGAAACTATATCCGTTACCTATACAGCCAGCTCGGAAGCGGCGCACCTACGGCACACGAGAGGATCCGCTTAATGCTGCTCGGTTCCCCGCCTGACATGGTTCACGGGATCCCGTTGCGCAGGACCGATTCCTCATCGCCGCTTATATAGGTCAGACAATACAGGTCGCTCCTCGGGCGGGAATTCATCCCTGCTGTAGCGGATTGCAGGTTACAAGGCACCGCTGACTCCCCGACTAGTGCGGCCCTGCCACAGGCCGAAGGCCCATTGCATGGCTTATCCTGATAATTATACTATAACTTACCCTGCTTTGCAAGACAAAATTCTATGCGGTGGTATTTCTGGACGATCCTCACAGCGAACCGGAAAGCAGTCTATGCCGCAATAGATGAACAGACAATCTTGGACGCTCTGGACTCTCTGGACGCTTTCGCCGGGCACTGGGATAAGAAATATCCTCCTAATACTTAATCTTGAATGCAAAAAGCACCCATCCCGGACAAGCATTTCCGCAAGACCAGGATGGGCGTTATTATAATTTAATTTTCCTTATAAATTCCAACCGATGCCGTTGTATGGACCGGCTGCCTGCTTGAGGTTGCCTTTCCAATTTTCCGCCCAAGACAAACCGCGCGTGGTCGAGCGGTGCGCTATGGACAACCGATTCATTGTCGGCTGATGACTCATGGTCGTTTCAACGCTGTTTTCCACAGTGGTGCCGTCAATGGCCAATATACTCCCATCAGGACAGTGCAACTCCACACATCCGGTGTCAATATTGAATCAATGTCTGTCTTTTTATGGCGATCCTTCCGCAAAGCCACTTGATTTGTAACCGCTCCTGTACTGCCGTTTATTCTTCGATTTCTGTTTTACGGACGCCCGGCTGAAACCGTACCAGTCTTTTTTTATTCTGCCTGAACGAGATGTTCTTCGCAGGTGGGGCACCGGAACCCCTTGATCATGGCGTCCTCATCCACAGCGAACATATCGCCGCAACGAGGGCATTTCACCTGATAGAGAGGATGCTCTGTACCGTCAAAGTATTCCTCCTCGCCCATGATGACGTTCTCGCCGTCTCTCTCCATGCCGTAGAACGCATTCATCTGCTCCATCAACGTATCCAGCGTCTGCCCCATCCGCTCATCCGCTTCTCCCAAAAGCGCCATCTGCGCGAGCAGAAAAGAAACAGTATCGGCCAGTTCCGCAAGCAGCTGCTGCCGGGGATCCTGCTCATCCAATTTCGCCGCCTGTTTCAACTTCTGAATATGCGCGGCGCGATCCTGAAAGCACATCAGCCTTTGGCGCGCTCCAGATATTCGCCGGTGCGAGTGTCAATTTTGATCTTGTCGCCCTCGTTGATGAACAGGGGCACCTTGATTTCTGCGCCGGTTTCCAGAACTGCGGGCTTTGTGACGTTGGTCGCCGTGTCGCCCTTAAAGCCGGGATCGGTCTGCGTGATCTCCAAAACCACAAAGTTAGGCGGCTCCACGGAGAACACCTTACCGTTGTAGCTGAGCACAGTACACTCCTCGTTCTCCTTCACGAACTTAAAGCCTTCGCCCAGGTCGCTCTCGTTGATAGCAGTCATTTCATAGGATTCCATATCCATGAAGTAGTAAATCCCGCCGTCATTGTAGGAATACTCCATTTTCTTTCTCTCAATGAAAGCCGTAGGATATTTCGCCGTGGGGTTAAAGGTTGTTTCAGTCACGGCGCCGGTAATGACATTCTTCATTTTGACCCGAACGAACGCGGCGCCTTTTCCGGGTTTCACGTGCTGGAACTCCACAATCTGCATCACGCTGCCGTCCATGTCAAAGGTAATGCCGTTTCTAAAATCACTGGCTGAAATCATATTTTTTCCTCCTAAACTTCAAACGCATCCATGGCGTCGTTTCTTCGCTGGTATATTTTATCCTATTCTCGCCATAAATGCAAGTGTTCTGACTATCTTTTTCGAATTCTGCGTCCAAGAAGAATCCATGGCTGTTCCAGGCCGTAACGGATACGCTGAAACAGATTGGTAAACCGAATGGGTTTGACCAGAATAGAAGTCACTCCGGCCAGATTCCCGGCCAGGACATCAGTGAACGTTTGATCTCCGACCATCGCCGTCTCCTCCGGCAAGGCGTCAAACTGGGCCATGGCCCTTCGGATTCCGCCCGGCCCTGGTTTTCCGGCCCGCTTGATATAGGGAAGCCCCCATGTTTCGCAAAAATCCGGCACCCGGCGACTCTTGCGGCTGTTGGATACGATCATCAGCTGTACACCGGCCTTCTCCACGGTCTCACGCCAGCGAAGAAATGCTTCGCTCGGCTCCGACACATGGTAGGGAATAATTGTATTATCAAAATCCAGCAGTAGCAGCCGGATCTGATGCTGCCACAGCAGATCCGGCGTCAGTTCCAGGATCGAGCCTGTTTCAATCTTTGCAAGCAAGGAAAATGCCACTTTTCTCAGTTCTTTCTTTTGGTATGTTTTGCTTTCAGGGACATAGGATAAAGCAGATTCATCTTATCAGGAGGCGCCGTCCTTGTCAATCTCTGTTTTTCCTTCTGCCGGACACCTGCCCCAAAAAACATTTCTGACCGATTGCGCAGTCTCCGGCGGCACACTGGAAGCCTTTCTAAAAAGCGCCCTTCAACTGGCTCAGGGGCAACTCTGTGTAAGAATCCGGCCCATCCACATGGATTTTATTCTGCCCTGCTTCAGCGGTGCCGGGACGTCTCTGACAGAACCGCAGGCCAGAGAACTCCGGATCGGCCGCCGTCTCTTTTTTTCCAGCGCCCTGTGTACGGAATACTTTACTTTTTTCCAGCAAAATCAACTCCACGGGGTGCTTTCCGACACGTCTGAAACACTGGTAAAAAAATACCATTTGGCGCGGCAGCTGAACATCCCCTATGTGCTGGCGGAGGATCCCGCTGTTTTTTCCCTGTTAATCGCTCAGAATATATAAAAGCGCCCCGCAAAGCGGGACGCCATAACCTGTAAAATCAACCGTATTCTAGTAATACTTTCTCTTATTCTTACGGGCAGCTTCAGACTTCTGCTTACGCTTCAGGCTGGGGCTTACATAATGCTCTCTCTTTTTAACCTCAGCGATCACGCCATCTTTTGCACAGCTACGCTTAAATCTCTTGAGCGCGCTCTCCAGAGACTCATTTTCTTTTACGCGGATCTCAGACATTGTTTTCCCTCCCTCCGATGCATTCCAAAATCAGGAATGCTTTAAGGGCCATTTGATGGCTTTTCTTATTATATGCAAAGTTCCCGAAAATGTCAAGCAGGAAATTCGCTTTTTCTGTCACTTTATAATAAGATTGATGAGTTTTCCGGGAATTACGATGTTCTTTCGCACCTCGCCGCCGATGGCCGCCATCTGGCGCTTGACGATATCCGTCTCCAATGCGGCTTTAACCGCATCCTCCTGGCTGATGCCCGCCGCCACACGCATCGTGCCGCGGAACTTTCCGTTGACCTGAATGGCCATATCGACCTCCGCATCCACAGTCTTTTCCGGATCGAATTCCGGCCAGGCCGCCACGCTGCACCGGCCCTCAAAACCGTGCGTTTCCCAAATTTCTTCACAGATATGGGGCGCAAAGGGGCTAAGCAGCAACAGGAGGATCTTCAGTTCCCCTTTGGTACATTTGCCGCCAAAGCCATTCACCAGGCTCATCAGCGCCGCAATGGCTGTGTTGGCCTTCAAATTGTCGATATCCTCTGTAACCTTTTTGATGGTCTTATGCACTGCGATTTCATTTTTCGGAGAAATCTCCATCTCTTCGGTCGCGTTTTCTCCCAGAGTCCAGACCTTATCCAAAAAGCGCTTGCAGCCCTTGACCGCTTCATCTGACCAGGTCGCAGTCTTTTCAAAATCACCGATAAACAAAATGTACATCCGCATGGTATCCGCGCCGTAGGCCTTGATCACATCGTCGGGATTGACCACATTGCCGAGAGACTTGGACATTTTGACCGCAGGCCGCTGGGCCTCAGAACCGTACTTTCTGATCAGCGCGTCCTTTTCCTCCTCGGTTTCCACATTCCCAATATAATGAGGGTTCTTCCCCAAAATCATGCCGTGACTGGTGCGCTTGGCATATGGCTCGGCGTAGGGAATCACACCAATATCGTAGAGGAAATTGTTCCAGAACCGGCTATAGAGCAAATGCAGCGTCGTGTGCTCCATGCCGCCGTTGTACCAGTCCACCTGGCCCCAGTAATCAAGCGCTTCCCTGGAGGCCAGTGCCTTATCATTGTGGGGATCCATATACCGGAGGAAATACCAACTGGATCCGGCCCACTGGGGCATGGTAT
>CAZGOQ010000105.1:0-7742 GCA_964527315.1 uncultured Oscillospiraceae bacterium
ATACGAGCCATATAGCCGCAGTCCTCCAAAATGGCGAGCAGGAAGAACAGCACCAGCATCTGGGGAACAAAGCCCAGCACAGCGCCAACGCCGGCCAGCGCGCCGTCGCAGATCAGGCCCACCAGCCAATCGGTAACGCCCCAGCCTTCCAGGAAGCCCCGGGGGATCTCTACCAGCCATTCGGAGCCAAGCACATCGTTGGTCCAGTCCGTCAGGAAGGAACCAAAGGGGCCCATGGCGATCCAGTAGACCAGGAACATGACGACTGCGAAAATCGGCAGAGCCAGGATCCGGTTGGTGATGATCCGGTCGATTCGATCAGAGGTGGTCAGCTGACCCTTGGCGTGCTTCTTATAACAGCCTTTCATCAGAGAAGCGATGTACACATAGCGCTCGTTGGTGATGATGCTTTCCGCGTCATCATCCAACTCTTTCTCCGCCGCCCGGATATCGGATTCAATGTGCTCCATTGCGCCGGAGCCGATCTTCAGCTGGGAGAGCACCTTGTCGTCCCGTTCGAAAATCTTGATGGCATACCAGCGCTGCTGCTCCTCCGGCAGATCGTGTACGGCGGCTTCTTCAATGTGTGCAATGGCGTGCTCCACCGGGCCGGAAAAGGTGTGCATGGGGAGGGTTTTGCCGGTTTTTGCGGTTTCAACGGCCGCATCGGCGGCAACCATCACGCCGTCGCCCTTCAGGGCGGAGATCTCCACAACCTTGCAGCCCAACTCCCGGCCAAGTTCCGCGGTATTGATCTTGTCGCCATTCTTCCGAACCACGTCCATCATATTGATGGCGACGACCACGGGAATCCCCAGTTCTGTCAGCTGCGTGGTCAGATACAGATTTCGTTCCAGATTGGTGCCGTCCACAATATTCAAAACGGCGTCGGGCCGTTCGCCGATGAGGTAATTTCTCGCGACAACTTCCTCCAGCGTATAGGGGGACAGAGAATAGATGCCGGGCAGATCGGTGATGGTGACGCCATCCCGCTTTTTCAGCTTGCCCTCTTTCTTTTCCACGGTTACGCCGGGCCAGTTGCCAACGGTCTGGTTGGCGCCGGTCAGGGCGTTAAACAATGTGGTCTTGCCGCTGTTGGGGTTACCCGCCAGGGCGATACGAATATCCATTGATGTTGACTCCTTTCTTGTTAGCCTTTTCTAACCAATGCGCAAAAGATTACTCAACCTCGATCATTTCCGCGTCGGCTTTCCGTAAGGAAAGTTCATAGTTCCGAACGGTGACCTCCACCGGGTCGCCCAGAGGCGCGACCTTGCGGACAAAAATCTCCACGCCTTTGGTGATGCCCATATCCATGATCCGGCGCTTGACCGCGCCCTCCCCATGAAGCTTCACCACTTTCACGGTGTCGCCCACCTTGGCGTCTTTCAGGTTTTTCACAAAAACTCCTCCTTTAGATATGGTTTAGACCATAATTTTTTGTGCCATTTCGCTGCTGATGGCGACACGGGCTTCTTTTACCTGAACGATGACATTGCCGCCCAGCCTTGTAATGATCTTGACAGTGCTGCCCGCGACAAAGCCCAAATCTTCCAGGTGCTTCCGAACTTCCGGCTTTCCGCCGACCCGAATCACGGTGTTTTCCTCACCGGGGCTACAGAGTGACAGGGGCATCATGTGCTCACCTCTCTAAATTAGCGATTACTAACTATACGGTCGAAAATACAGTTAGATTTCTCTAACCTTATTACATTCTATCCCTCTTTGAGAAAGTTGTCAAGGGGGTATCTTATATTTTTTATCGGACCGGGAAAAAGGGAGCAGCACCGCCGGAACGGTGCTGCTCCTCAAAATCGGGGATTAAATCTGAGATGCCACGCCGAAAGCAGCGCGCATACATTTTTGCACGTTGCCAGGGGCATCGCAGTCGCCAATGACGACGGAATAAGGCGCGGCGGAGGAAAGCGCCATAGCTTCGTCAGAGCGGGACGTCATGCCGATGGCCAGAAGCACATTGTCGGCCAGCTGCTTCTGCTCTTTGCCGTTGGGATCGAGATAGCGGACGCCGTCCGGCTCGATGGCGGTGCAGGTGACGCCGGCCTGATAGGCAAAGTTTTCGCAGTGACGCCAGTAGTTGACCACCATGTTCCGATAGTGGGCGTGAGGAGCGTCCAGAATCAGGTCATACTGCATTTCCAGCACAGTGACCAGATGGCCCAACTCGGCCAAATACAATCCTGTCTCCACGCCGATCTCGCCGCCGCCGATGATGGTGACGTTCCTGCCCAGCGTGTCCTCATGGCCATAAATGTTGGCGGCATAGGAGACGTTTTTGCCGTCTTTGCCGGGCAGGGGGAGGGAGGATGGCTCCGCGCCCAGCGCCAGCGCCAGAACCTCATAGTTTTCCTTTGCCAGCAGATCCCTGGCAGCGGTGGTGTTCAGCCTGACATGGACACCGAGCCGATCCATTTCCCTGATCATATACTCCATGAAGTGCCGCAGGGGCCACTTGAAGGAGGGATATTTGGAGTGCTTGAGCATACCGCCCAGTTCGCCGGACTTTTCATACAGGGTCACATCATGGCCCCGCTGTGCGCAGATCCGGGCAAATTCCATGCCTGCCGGCCCGCCGCCTACCACGGCGACCTTACGCTTTGCGCCGACGGGCTTTACCATCGTGGCGATCCGATCCTCCATGCCCACAATGGGGTTGACGGAGCAGACCGTCCGGAACAGATCGGGGCCGTTGGGCACATGACATTTGTTGCAGCGAATGCAGGGGACGATGTCCTCCCTGCGGCCCTCGTAGACCTTCTGGCCATAGTCGGGATTGTTGATCCAGCTGCGGGCCATGTAAATCAAATCTGCGCCGCCATCCGCCACCAGAGCATTGGCAATCTCCGGATCCTGGAAGCCGGCGGAAGCGGCAACAGTCATCGAAATGCCGCGCGTTTTGATTTCCTTGCAGACATAACTCATTGCATCGATGTAGGGAGCGGGCTTGTCCTCAGTGGAGGTGAAGCCCAGGGGATGCTGGGGATCCATGTCGCCGGAGCGGAGATGGAAGATATCGCAGATGCCCTCCATCATCTTTGCCAGTTGAATGGTGTCCTCTTTGGGATAGCCGCCGAAGTCCTCTTCATCGACGGAGAGAACGCATTCCAGCGGGAAGCCCCGGCCCACCGTCTTCCGAAGCGCCGTGAACATCTCCACCAGATACCGGCCGCGATTTTCCAGAGACTGCGCGCCGTATTCATCGGTGCGGTCATTGGTGATAGGGCTTAGAAGCTTGGACATGGGACTGTTGCGATAGCAGCAGTAAACAGAGATCATGTCAAAGCCCAGGGCTTTGAGATCCCTGGCCTGCTGACAGTAATCCTCGATCATGGCCTGAAGATATTCTCTGGTATAGGAGGAGGGGGACTGCTGGGGGCCGCCTTCCGCCTGGGCGGACTTATCCTCGCCGGGGGCGATGCCGAAGTCCTTATGCTGAGGCGTCGTGTCCTCGCCGGGCATGGGGGGCATATCGGCGGGAGGACCGCCTGCTCCTTCGGGACCGCCGGGGCCGCCGGGACCGCCGTCCGGTGCGCCGGAGGGCATTCCCATGCCGCCGGGCATATTGGCCGGACTCATGATATAGCCGGCGGCCTTGGAGCCGTAGAAATGAATGGCGTCCAGCAATTTACACATATAATCCTGAGCATTGGCGTCGTTCAGGTCAAACAGATTGAAGTGTGCCGGCGTATTTTCCAGCACCCGGCCAGGCATCCCGGGCATGGATTTTTCATAGAGATGATTAATGGTGACAAGTGCCGCGCCGTTTTTTGCGCGGTTGGCGAAGTGCTGAATGACCTTTTCCGTGGGGTTCTTTTCTGTGCCCTGAAGGAAATGGGGTGTGGAGGCGGAGGAGAGCATCCGGTTCCGCAGCACCATATTCCCGATTTTGATTGGACTCAGAAGCGCGCTGTATTTGAGTTCCATAAACAACTGTCCTTTCCCGCAATGCGGTATGTTTGATACAATGATTGTAACATGGAAATCGTTCTGTGAAAAGCGCTGTTTTGTTGCCATTTGCAACAGGTTTTACCCATACGGGATATAAACTCTTTTTGAACAATGTTTTAAGGCCGTTGCATTTTTCGACAAATTGCGCTATGATGTGTGGGTTTCAAAAATCGCTCCGGCGGGCCCGCCGGGCCGTTCCTCCCGAAAGGGTGGAACGAAACCCTTGTCATCCGTTTGGTTAAAGGAACGGATGAGAATGGAAAGGAGTTTTTATGCGAAAGAAACAGGCGAAAATAACGGAGACGCCGGAAACAACGGGATTGACCGAAGATATGCCAAAAAAGAAACAAAGAAAACGCCGGAATGAACTGAATTACGATAACATCAATATGCCGCCCCTTTCCGGGCCGGTGCTGCGGCGAGTCCAATGGCGGAAGTGGTGGAACAGCGCAATGCTATTTTGCTTTACCGGCGTCTATCTGGAGATCGCGATGCACCTCTGCATCTACGGAAGCTGCGATGGCCGCATTGTCTATCCCGTTCTGTTTGCGCTTCTGTGGGGGATGCTGGAGACATTTCTCCTGACCCTGCTGCCCAGGATCCCGGGGCGGATCGCAACGGTGATTTTTGTGGCGGCGCAAGTGCTATATGCGGAAGTGCAGTTGGTCTATCATGGGGTGTTCGGCAATTTTATGCCCATCAGCTTAGCCGGAATGAGCCAGGGCGTTTTTGAGAATTTTGGCAGCCAGATCCTCTATGGGATCGGCCGGAACATTGTGAAAATCCTGATTTTGCTGGTGCCGTTGGTGCTGCTGATCGTTCTCCTGCTGTTGCATCGTGCGCCCCGCCGCCGTGCCGGTTGGAGGCAGAGCGTGGCGTCTCTGGGACTGATGGCTGTTTTAACCGTCGCACTGGCCTGTGTGATGTATGCGGGGCGAAATGAGACGTTTTCCGTCTATGAGGTTTTGACTAACGTGAACACGTCTACGGACATCAGCTATAAAAATATCGGAATGCTGGCGACCACAGAGCAGGAACTGCGGTATATGCTGCTGGGTGTCAATCAGGAAAATATGTCCCTGAGCGAAGGGGCTATGGGCCGCACCAGCGCCGGCAGAACCTATTCGCAGCGGGAATACAACGTCATGGACATTGATTTTTCCGCATTGGCGGAAAGCACGGATGATGAAATGCTCCAGAGCCTGGATGCGTTTTTTGACACCATGCTGCCTACCAGAAAAAATGACTATACCGGGCTTCTGGAGGGCTATAATCTGATCACCATTTGCGCGGAGTCCTACTGCCCTTATTTTGTCAGCGAAGAATTGACGCCGGCGCTGTATCAACTCAGTAATACCGGCATTCTATTCGAAAATTATTATGGTACCTTCCAGAGTGTGACCACCAACGGAGAGTATACCATGAACATGGGCCTGTATCCGGACTTGTCCCGGACAAAGACCCAGTCCAGCTTTGACCTGTCTTCCGGGAATTATCTGCCATTTTGTTTGGGCAATGCGCTCCGCTCTGAGGGCTATCAGACCTGGGCCTATCACAACTACATCGGGGACTTCTACAACCGGAACATCACCCATGAAAATATGGGCTATACCTTCAAGGCTGCGGATTCCGGCCTGGATATCCATGTTGACTGGCCTTCCTCCGACCTGGAGATGATGGAAGCGTCTGTGGGGGACTATCTGGAAAGCGGTGCGCCGTTCCACGCCTATTATATGACTTTCAGCGGACATTATCAGTATAACTGGGAGAATGCCATGAGCGCCAAGAACCGGGATAAGGTGGAGGATCTTCCCTATTCCGAAACTGTCAAGGCCTATATTGCCTGCAATCTGGAACTGGAATATGCGATGGAATACCTGATGGAGCAGCTCGAAGCCGCCGGCGTGGCGGATAAGACCTGCATTGTCTTGACCAACGATCACTACCCCTACGGGCTGACCGAGGAGGAGTACAATGAACTGGCAGGCCAGGAATTGGACACGGTGTTTGAAAAATACCGCAACTCCTTTATCTGCTATGTGCCCGGCCTTCGGGAAAATATCTATGTGGAGGATTATTGCTCGACAGCTGATATTCTTCCTACGCTGCTCAATCTCTTCGGCGTAGAATTTGACTCCCGGCTGCTGGAGGGGACGGATATCTTTTCCGACGGCGTCCATATGGCAATCCTGTCGGATCGAAGCTTTATTACAAAGGATTTCCGCTATGATGTGGGAACGGATACCGTGACGGCCCGTCAGGAGGGAGAGGAGATCGACCCGGACACGCTGCAGAATTATCAGCTGTACGTCTCCAATAAATTCGCCCTCTCCACCGGCATCCTCAACAATGATTATTACGGACACGTGTTCGGGGTCAGCGGAGCGCAGGAGGGCGGTTTGGAGGACACGGTCGTGTTTACCGATATCGCCAACATTTTCAATCAGGCCAGCGTACTCTATATGTACCGAAACGGCTACGTGGAGCCTGTAGAATCGGACACCTTTGGCGGGCGCTATGTGGCGGAACTGGGCGAGTTTACAGATGTGCTTTACCGAATCGCGGCCAGCACCGGTGTGGCGGAAAGCGCACCCATGAGCGCGGTGCCGGAAAGAAGCGACACAAGAGATTTTCGGGAGGAATGCCCCTACCGGGCGGCGTTTGCGTGGGCCTGGCAGGAGGGACTCCTGCGGGAAGAGGACGTGGATACGGAATGGGACGATGATGTGGACTTCCGCACGGCGGCGCTGCTCATTTACCGGTTTGCGAAATGGATGGGACTGGATACTTCGGTGGATGGCCAGCTGCTTGAGACGTCCATAGAAGAACATCCCAGACTGACGGAGGAGACCGTGGCGGCCTTCCTCTGGGCGGATGACAGGAGCATTACCACCAGGAGCTGCGAACTGGACGAATTGTTTGAAAATAATTCCGCCCGCATCAGCCGGTATCAAATGACTTCCTTCCTGTTCTATCTCTGCACCTATGAACTGCACATAGCAGACGAATAACAGACAGGCCGCACACATGGTTGAGCGTTTCGGGGCGCTGCAAAACGCGATTTTGCAGCGCCCCGATTTTATGCTCTCTGCCAGGTGGTTCCCTCTTTGGTGTCCGTCAGGACAATACCCATTTCCTTCAGCTGATCCCGGATCCGATCGGCCTCGGCAAAGTTTTTGGCCTGCTTTGCCGCAGTTCGGGCAGCCACCAGCGTGTCGATTTCCGCATTGCCCTCCTGGGGAGCGGCGGTCTCCGCCCGTTTTGCCTCCGCCGCTTCCAGCAGTTTCAAGCCCAGAACCTGATCCAATTCGCCCAGCAGCACCCGCTTGGCGCCGTCGGAGATTTTTGCTTTCAGCACGTCATACAGGGCGGTAACGCCCAGAGAGGTGTTCAGGTCGTTGTCCATGGCGGCGCGGAAGCTTTGACGAAGCGAGTCGACTGTGCGGTTGTCCGCCGGATCCTCCGGCTCGTTTTTCAGCGCGGCCACCCGGGCCACCAGCTTATCATAGGCAGTTTGAGCGTTGTCAAGGTTTTCCCAGGAGAACAACAGGCCCCGGCGATAGTGGGATTGCAGACAGAACAGCCGATAGGCGAGGGGATCGTAGCCTTTCTCTTTTAAAAGATCTATCGTCAGGAATTCGCCTTTGGATTTGCTCATTTTGCCGCCGGCGGTGTTGAGATGGTGAACATGGAACCAGTAATTGCACCATTTGTGTCCCAAAAAGCCTTCCGACTGGGCGATCTCGTTGGTGTGATGAGGGAAGGCGTTGTCGATG
>CAZGOQ010000106.1:0-7698 GCA_964527315.1 uncultured Oscillospiraceae bacterium
CCCCTTATAGCGGATCTTTTTATATTTGCCGCAGTGGCACTCCCAATCCTTGGTGGGTCCAAAGATTTTTTCGCAATATAGACCATCCCGCTCCGGCTTCAGCGTGCGGTAGTTGATCGTTTCCGGTTTCTTGACTTCGCCATATGACCAGCTGCGGATCATCTCCGGGGAAGCCATACCTATTTTAATCGCTTCAAATGTTGCGTTACTCATGGTTTTCCCCTTTCTTAATAGTCATCCTCACTGGTCGCAAGGCCAGTGTCGCTGTATTCGAGATTGGTGGTGTACTCCTCTGTTTCCTGCACAATGTCCTCGCCGTTTTCATCCTGGATCATATATCCCTCGGCGTTGATCGTGTTGTCATCGTCCACCACATAGGTTTCCTTGGTGTCCGCAGAGTAGACAGTGGTATCCTCGTCCTCGTCCTCTTTCAGTTCGATCTCATCGCCGTCCTTATCCAGCACACGGATATCCAGACACAGGGATTGGAGTTCCTTGACCAGGACCTTAAAGGATTCCGGTACGCCAGGCTTGGGCACATTATGGCCCTTGACAATGGCCTCATAAGTTTTGGTGCGGCCTGTCACATCATCGGACTTGACCGTCAGGATTTCCTGGAGGGTATAGGCCGCGCCGTAAGCTTCCAGCGCCCATACCTCCATCTCACCAAACCGCTGACCGCCGAATTGCGCTTTGCCGCCCAGAGGCTGCTGCGTCACCAGCGAGTAAGGGCCGGTGGAACGGGCATGGATCTTGTCGTCCACCAGATGGTGGAGTTTCAGGAAGTAAACATAGCCGACGGTAACGCGGTTATCGAACTGCTCACCGGTACGACCGTCATAGAGCACTGTCTTTCCATCTTCTTCCAGACCAGCCAATTTCAGCGATGCAGTGATGTCTTTTTCATTTGCGCCGTCAAACACGGGTGTGGCAATTTTCCAGCCCAGCGCATGGGCCGCATAACCCAGGTGTACATCCAGAACCTGTCCAATGTTCATTCGGGAGGGCACGCCCAGCGGGTTCAGCACAATATCCAGTGGCGTACCGTCCGGCATAAAGGGCATATCCTCTTCCGGCAGGATGCGGGAGACGACGCCCTTGTTTCCGTGGCGGCCCGCCATCTTATCGCCCACAGAGATTTTTCGCTTCTGGGCAATGTAGATCCGAACCACCATATTGACGCCGGGACTCATTTCGTCGCCGTTGGCTCTTGAAAATTTCTTAATATCGACCACAATGCCGCTTTCGCCATGGGGCACCTTCAAAGAGGTATCCCGCACTTCTCTGGCTTTTTCGCCAAAGATGGCCCGAAGCAGGCGTTCCTCCGCAGTCAGTTCCGTCTCGCCCTTGGGCGTAACCTTGCCCACCAGATAGTCGCCGGAGGTGACCTCTGCACCGATGCGGATGATCCCGTTTTCATCCAGATCTTTCAGCGTATCATCGCCCACATTTGGGATATCCCTTGTGATCTCCTCGGGGCCAAGCTTGGTGTCTCTGGACTCCGTCTCATGCTCTTCAATGTGAATCGAGGTAAACACATCTTCCCGCACCAGACGCTCGTTGAGCAAAATGGCATCCTCATAGTTGTAGCCCTCCCAGCTCATAAAGCCGATCAGGACGTTTTTGCCCAGAGAAATCTCTCCGTTGCAGCAGGAGGGGCCATCCGCGATCACTTCGCCCTTCGCGACCCGGTCTCCAACGCTGACATTGGGGCGCTGGTTAACACAAGTGCCCTGGTTGCTGCGTTCAAATTTCGTCAACTTATAATTTCCGGTTTCTCCGCTGTCATAACGAACAGTGATATCCGTTGCACTGACCTTGGCCACAACACCGTCATCCTCTGCCACGACGCAGACCTCGGAGTCCACGGCGGACTGATGCTCAATGCCGGTCGCGACAATAGGCGCTTCCGTGACCATCAGCGGCACAGCCTGACGCTGCATATTCGCACCCATCAGCGCACGGTTTGCATCGTCGTTTTCCAGGAACGGAATAAAGGATGTCGCAACGGAAACCATCATCTTTGGCGACACGTCCATGTAGTCGATCAGTTCCTTGTCTACAGAGATAATATCCTCTCTGTGGCGGCAGGTCACGCGGTTGTTGATGAAATGGCCTTCCTCGTCCACCGGCTCCGTAGCCTGGCAGATATAACTCTCGTCCTCCAGATCCGCAGTCATATAGACTACTTCATCGGTCACGACGCCCTTCTCCTTGTCCACCTTGCGGTAGGGCGCCGTCAGGAATCCATATTCATTGACCTTCGCGTAAGAAGCCAGATAGGAGATCAGTCCGATGTTCGGCCCTTCCGGACTCTCGATGGGACACAGACGGCCATAATGGCTATAGTGAACGTCCCGAACGTCAAAGGATGCCCGCTCACGGCTCAGACCGCCGGGCCCAAGGGCCGAAACACGGCGCTTATGGGTCAGTTCCGCCAGCGGATTATTTTGATCCATAAACTGGCTCAGAGGGGAGGAACCGAAGAACTCCTTGATGACCGCCGTGACAGGACGGATATTGATGAGGGACTGGGGTGTGACCAGATCCATATCCTGCGTGGTCATACGCTCCTTGACCACCCGCTCCAGACGGGTAAAACCTACCCGGAATTGGTTTTGCAGCAGTTCCCCTACACAGCGCAGGCGGCGGTTGCCCAAATGGTCGATATCGTCGGTGGCGCCAATTCCGTTTGCCAGCGTCAGCAGATAGTTAATGGATGCCAGAATATCGTCTTTGGTGATATGCTTAGGCGTCAGCCGCTGGAGATTGTCCTCGCAAAGTTCCCGCAGCGCATCGCCGGAAGCAGATTCCATCAGTTCTCTCAGCACACGGAAATCCACCCACTCCTGAATACCGATCTCCTTTGGATCAAAGTCCACAAAGGCAGCCATATTCACCATGTGGTTTGAGAAGATCCTGACCTCCCGATTCTCCACCTTGACCACAGCCTCGTTAACGCCGCGGGCCTCGATCGCCTCGGCCTGTTCTTTGGTGATCTTGTCCCCGGCCATGGCCAGAACTTCTCCGGTCAGCGGATCCGCAATCATCTGCGCCAAAACCTGGCCAGCCAGACGTCTGCTGAGTTGGAGTTTTTTTGTAAATTTATACCGGCCCACCCGGGAAACATCATAGCGGCGGGCGTCAAAAAACAGAGATTCCAGATAACTTTCCGCATTTTCCACCGTAGGCGGCTCGCCGGGACGGAGCTTTTTGTAGATCTCCAAAAGGCTTTCCGCTCTGGTCTTACAGGTGTCTTTTTCAATGGTGGCGTTCAGGAAGGGATCATCACCGAACATTTCCCGGATCTGCTCGTCCGTCTCAACGCCCATGGATCGGATCAGGCAGGTGATTGGTAGCTTCCGGTTCTTATCAATGCGGACATAGAAGATCTTGTTGAGATCCGTCTCATATTCCAGCCATGCGCCCCGATAGGGAATCACCGTAGCGGTATAGACGTGGTTGTCCGCCTTGTCCGCCGTATCGCCATAGTACATACCGGGGCTTCGGACAATCTGGGAGACGATCACGCGCTCCGCGCCGTTGATGATAAAGGTACCGCCCTGGGTCATCAACGGGAAATCACCCATAAAGATCTCCTGCTCTTTGATCTCACCGGTTTCCTTGTTCAGCAGACGCACACGAACCTTGATTGGCTTTGCATATGTGGCATCCCGCTCACGGCACTCCTCCACCGTATATTTTGGAGGGTCGTTCATGGTAAAGTCCAAAAAGCTTAGTTCCAGATTGCCAGTATAGTCGGTAATGGTACCCGCGTCCCGGAACACCTCATGCAGCCCTTCATTCAGGAAGTTTTCATAGGACGCCTTCTGGATTTGCAGCATATTGGGCATTTCCAGAACATCCTTATGCTTCTGATAGGACTTGCGGAGGGTTTTTCCGTAGTATACGTCTTTTACCATTGCCATAGGGACATCACACCTTTCCGCTTGTCAAAATTGACGGCATAAAATCGCCAAGCGAGTGATACGCCCGGCCGCGTTGACTAATTCTCTGTTTTTTGCTTGATTGTATCGCGCTTTTGTGATAAACTGAGAGTAGGTTTTTATCCGCATTTTACCAGCGCACAATTAGATAGGTATTATACTGCAAACTCTTTTCTTTGTCAAGAGTTTGCGATATTTTTTTTTGTCTTTTTGGCGCTTTCGGATTTTCTTTTGCCGAAGAATCCCATGGTCATGTGGTCACGGTATTTCGAATAATTCCTTTTTGGTGATGCATACTAAGGGCAAACCACAAAAAGGAGCACCGCTATGATTACAGACATTGAATTGCTGGATTACATTCGTCAAACAGCCCAAATGGGCCACGACGGCATTGATTCCGTCATGCAATACGCCGCCTGCCGTCCGCTTTCTGACGCACTGCGGCAGCAAAAGGCCGAATACGGCGAACTCTGTGTTTCGGCCGCCAATTTGATCAAAGCTCGGGGCGGTCACCCGGAGCCCCTGCCCATAGGTAGTAAGATGGGCCTGAAAATGGAACAAGTTTCTCAGCGTTTTTCCCCACCCTCCACCTCCAAAATTGCTGAAAAGATGATCACCGGCAACACGAAGGGGGTAATCAAATCCATGCAGCATCAGCGCCAGTATTTGGGCCGGGATCCGGAGGTCAAAGCCTTGAGTCAAAAGCTGCTGGAAACTGAACAGAACAACATCGAACAGATGAAGCCTTTTTTGTAAAAAACGGCGTACTGCGCAGTACGCCGTTTTACATTCAGGAAAAGCACCGGAGCAGCCGCTGCATCTCCTTGATTCCCTTTGTCTGCGATGTAATGATCGCGTTCAGAACAGGCCTGAGCGCCGGACAAATGTCATAGCGCAGCGCATTGTTCGACATTCTGACCGCCCCCATATGATGGGGCAGCATTTCCCGCAGAAAGTCCAAATTGATATTACAGCTTTTGGGCGTAGTACACATCTGTGAAAACATTTCCCCGGTGATCGCCTTCACACCTTGCTGATAGGTGCAGACAGCCCGGCGGCAATCCGGCGCCACGCTGCAGGTCTCCAAAATCTTCCGCAGATCTTCAATGCTCTTCGTCTGTTCCCCGATGATGTTTTTCGCAATTTCGACCAGAGGCTCCCAATCCGTATATTTCAGCAGATTCCCAGACATTTTGATGGCTGCCTCATGGTGTGGGATCATCTGAACGATAAAATTGTGCGAAATGCTGTCTGTCAGTTCCGCGCAGGTCATTCCGCAAATCATCTGATTCAGTATTTCCGAAAAACGATTGAGATAAGTTCCTGCCTGTGATTCTGTATGCATCCAATTTCACCCCCCGCTTTCAGTCTATGCGAATACAGGTGAAATGCCCCGACAGTCGTCTCTTTCCGTCGCAGTTCCGCTCTGAATCCGGGGCTTCCTATTTCCAGAAAGATTTGATATAATAAGCAGGTATTCCATGCCTGTTTCCATTCTTCATCAAATTCTGGGGGTGATTGTTTGATCTCTCAAAAAAAACAATGTCAGATAATCTGCGGAGTATGCGGTTTGATTGGGATGCTTCTGGCGCTGATGGTCGCGGAATCTTCCCTGAGCGCCTCCCCCGGCAGCCGTATTTTTGCTTCCTCCATGCTGCTGCTCTTCTTTTTAGGCACGTCTTTTGTGCTGATCCGCCGTCACCTGTTCCGGAGCCGCAGCCATACATTGGCCGCCATCGTGCTTGTCTTTCTGGCACTGTGTCTTCGTCTGAGCCTGCTGGACCATCCCTCCGGCGATTATGTGAGTTTTCTCTCCGTCTGGACGGAAACCATGCGCTCCATGTCCATCCGGGAAGCCCTTTCCGCCCCCATTGGGGACTACAATATGCCCTATCTCTATCTGATCCTGCTGATTTCCCGGCTCCCTTTTTCCGATCTTTACTGTATTAAGCTGGTTTCCATTCTGGCCGATCTTGCCGCCGCCCTCGCGCTGGCAAAACTGGCAAACCTTGTCACCTCGAAGCAGAATACGCTTCTGTTGGTATTGGCGGCAGCGTTGCTCTGCCCCACCACCTGGCTTAACAGCGCCTATTGGGGGCAGTGTGACAGCATATACGGTGCGCTGGCACTGTGGGGCCTGTTGCTTGGGTTGCAGCAAAAGTCATATCCGGCGCTGGTATTTTTTTCTTTGTCTCTGGCTTTTAAGCTGCAAGCCATTTTTCTGCTGCCGATCCTTATTTTTCTGCTGGTCACAGACCGGATCCCTCTAAAATCCCTCTGGGTGTTTCCCGCTACCTTTTTGGCCGCCATGCTCCCCGCCCTGCTGGGAGGCCGGAGTTTCTCTGATACCTTTTCCATCTATTTCAGCCAGACGCAGGCCTATCCCTATCTGAGTCTCAATGCGCCCTCCTTTTGGTGCCTGATCGACAACCAGTACTTTCATGACCTGTACCCGGCGGCCTTGCTGCTTTCCGCCAGTCTCGTTTTGCTGGTGATTTACTGCTTTCTCCGGCGTAGTCGGCGGCTGGATTCCGACGCTCTGATTGAACTCAGCCTGATTTTTTCTCTGATGATCCCGTGGCTGCTGCCGAAAATGCATGAGCGCTATTTCTATCTGGCTGAAATGCTGTCCATTCTTTATGCCGCCTGCTACCCCCGCCGTGCCCCCGTCACCGTGATCCTGACCTTCGGCGGTTTTCTCATTTACAGCGCCTATCTCTTTGGTGAAGTGCCCATTTTGTCCATGCGGCTGATTGCCGTCGTCTATGGCGTTCTGTTGCTGTATTTGCTTGCCCGGCTTTCCCGACGGCTTACGGAAAAGAAGTCACCCGCTGCACAAAAGAACATGAACAACAACGATTTTTCCCTTGACAGAGGCGACGGAAAATGATACAATCACCATTGCCGCATCAAAGAGGCTCTTTAAGTTATGCCCTTTTGGGGGGCATCGCCTCCAGAGCGAGTCTAATATAAAGGCAGGTGCAAAGCACATGCAGGCAATCATTGTTACCGGCGGCAAGCAGTACAATGTCACGGAAGGCCAGTTGGTCTATATCGAAAAACTGAATCGGGAAGTCGGTGAAACCGTTGTGTTCGATCAGGTTCTGGCCATTGTGGACGGCGAAAACAGCAAGTTCGGCACACCCTCCATTGAAGGCGCAAAGGTCGAGGCCAAAATTGTCCGCAACGGCAAGGGCAAGAAGATCATGGTCTTTAAGTATCGTCCCAAGAAGGGCAGCGCTACGCGCCGGGGCCACAGGCAGCCCTACACTGCAGTTCAGATCGAAAAAATTTCCGTCTGATGACCACCATTCGGTTTTTCCGTGACCGAGATACCCTTTCGGGTTTTCTCTCAGAAGGTCACAGCGGGTACGCCGCAGCCGGCGAGGACATTGTTTGCGCCGCCATAACCTCTGCCATCCGGCTCTGCGAATGCACCATCAATGATGTGATGGGTGCAAAAGCGGAGACCGTCCTGGAGGATGCCCGCATTTCGCTCTCTCTCCCCGTTGCTTGTCCTCAAGCTGCGGCGGATGTATTACAGGGGCTATTCCTGTATCTCAGAGAGCTTCAGGAAGAATATCCCAACTATCTCACTGTTTTGGAGGTGTAAATATGCTTAAGATCGGCATTCAGTTCTTCGCTCACCATAAGGGCGGCGGTTCCACGAAAAACGGCCGTGATTCCGAGTCCAAACGCCTGGGCGTCAAGCGCGCCGACGGCCAGAGAGTCGAGGCCGGCAACATCCTGG
>CAZGOQ010000107.1:0-7531 GCA_964527315.1 uncultured Oscillospiraceae bacterium
CCAATCGAACCTATACGACTATTTTCATGCGCTGAAATGGCTGATTGACGCTGGACAGGCACTTCCTCAAGCGGTCGGTCCACTGAGGCAAGCCCAGGAGATACGGGCGTATATTGATGGCAGCTATCAGGATGCCAACTTGAATCTCGCCCAAGTTGCAAAATCGCTGGCTATGAATCCTAATAGGTTTTAACGGAGTGCAGTTTTGTTTTCCTAAAATCAGGCATCGCCGCCCCGGATGATCCGGGGCGGCGATGCCAATCGGGAGAAAGCAGTTCAAAAGGAACATGAGTTTTAGCCTTGACCGTTTTCTCCGTTAGGAATTGGCCTTGAGGTACTCATAGGCACAGTTTGCATAAAGGGCCGTACCGTAGGGAAGTGCGGCGTCCAGGAAGATAACCTCCGGATGATGACCGGCCAGAGGCGCACCCTGGCTGGCGTCTCCAAAGCCCAGCGCCAAATACAAGCCGGGTACATGGTCGGTGACAAAAGCAAAATCCTCGGAAGGCGCGCCGGGATTGGCCGCAAAGTCGCAGTTCTCAGGTCCAACGATCTCCGCAACAGGACCCTTCAGCAGCTCCAGTAGACCGGCGTCATTGACCACAGAGGACATGGAGCGGAGCCAACTGATGGTAATGGGGGTACGGTATGCCTTGCCGATTCCCTCGGCGATTTCCTCCATGCGCTTCTTCATATATATGCGGGTACTGGGATCGTAGGTACGGAGAGAGCCACGCATAACCGCCTTATCCGGGATGATATTTCCGGTTTCACCGGCGATCAGGGTGCCAAAGGTCAGGGCTATATTCTGAAACGGAGGCGTCTCCCGATCAGAAAGGGCCTGATATGCCAGATATAGCTGGACTGCGGAGTTGATCGCATCAATAGCAGAGGAGGGAACGGCGCCGTGACCGGCTTTCCCTTTAATTGTGATTTCAAAGCTGTCCGTTGAAGAGGAATTGCAGCCCGGACGGGTCTTGATTACGCCTACCTTGGCAGGGGTCACCGTATGAATGGCAATGGCCGCATCTACCTTTGGATTCTCCAGAACGCCGGCTTCTACCATGGCCTTGGCGCCGCCGCCGCCCTCCTCGTCAGGTTGGAACATGAGCTTTACTGTACCGGGTAGCTCATCCTCCATTTCCTTGAGGATCCTGGCGGCGCCCAGGAGCATGGCTGCGTGGGTATCGTGACCGCAAGCGTGCATCCTGCCGGGAATCAGGGATCGATAAGGCACATCAGCCTCCTCCTCCATAGGCAGTGCATCATAGTCTGCGCGGAGCAGAATGGTCTTTCCGGGTTTGCCTACGGTGACAACGATGCCGGTATCGGCAATCACCTGGGGCTCATATCCCATAGTCTTTAGCTGTTCACAGATATATGCACAGGAAGTTGGCAGCTCAAAGCCGATCTCCGGATGCTGATGCAACCAGTGACGATGAGCAGTAATCTCAGGGGCCAGTTCCTTCGCTCTTTCATGGATTGATTTCATAATAAACACCTCTTTTGGTATATCACAGGATTCCAATGACCTGCCACCAGAAATAGTAAGCCGTCAGGATAAACACCGGGATCAGAAGCGTAGTTACCAAACCGAACCGGGTCACAAGGGAGCTTTCATAATCCTTATTTCCAATCATCAGCACCACATTATGAATGGGCAGCAGAAAGTGGGCGTAGACAGCCACATAGATGGCAAGCACCAAAGGAACTGACGGTGCAACACCGCTGGCAATCAGCAGGATCCCCGGAACTACCACAGACGTGGTCGTCACGGAGCTGCCCAGAATCATATGCAGCGCCATGGTAATTATCACTACAAGCAGCAGGTAGCCTAAACCGAATTCCGCCGGAAACAGGGGAATAAACCGGGAGAAGATCAGGTCCGCGACACCGCTGGTTTTCATAACCGGACCAATGGAGAAGGCGGCCGTAAAGAAAATCAGCAGTTCATAGTTTACACTCTTCAGATCGGCAGGCTTCAGAACGCCAAGGGCTGCCAAAAGCAGCGAACCTATCAGAATCACGATCCAGCCATTGACACCGTGGATCGTTTCCGTAGCCATAAGAACAATGGTCAAAAGGATCACAACAAGCTGCGCCTTGCTTCTGCCGCTTAGCGGCTCGTATTCCTCCGCCTTTTCCGGTGGAAGGAAATGTACCCCTTTCAATGCCCCTGCAAATACAGCCCGAATCAGCACAGTTTCCAACGCAAGAAGGATCAGGGTAGGAAGTGCCATGGCCTGGAGCCACTCAACTTCGGTCAGAGAAATATCCGCAAAGGAAAGAATCGCATAGTTCATAATAATGTCGCCCCGCAGGAACATCATATTCGCAGTCATAGACAGGCAGTAGACCGAGAACATCAGCACTTCTCTTGCGTCCTTCTCCGGACAGACCTGACGCAGATACTCGCCAAGGATAAATGCAAGCAGAATTACACGAGCAAAGGGCTGGGGGATCACAAAGATAAAGGCTATGTTGCACACAACTACAAAGAACAGGAACTTCCCTATGGAGCCTACATACTTTTGCAGCAGGGGCAACAACAGGCGACGGGTCAGGCCGCTGTTGGCAATGGCCTGAGAAAACAGGAAAGCAAAGAAGATCACCAGGAAATTTTCCGACAGCGGGAACTGGAATACGCTTTTGAGCGGCGTCTCCCCATAGAGTGAGAAGCCCAACAGCAACAATAAAGCAGTCAGCCACTTTGCTACACATCCGGTGGTCCACCAAATCAACGCTGTCAGCAGAGTTCCTACGATCAGCGCCTGCCCCTGGGTCATTCCCATGGGACGAAGCAGCAGAATTGCCAGAAAGGCAAGGACGCTTGCTCCCAGACTGATCTTCTGCTTCTTTGACGTTGACTTCCATAGTCTGGAAATTATATTCATATATTACTCCTTACAGGCCATTGATTTCCTCAACATAATGGCAAGCCACGAAATGTCCGGGTTTGACCTCCCGGAAGTCAGGCTGCTGGGTATGACAGCATTCTTTGGCATAAATACAGCGATTAGCAAAACGGCAGCCGGGCTTGGGATTGATGGGAGAAGTGAGCTCACCTTGGAGGCGGATGACATTCTTCTCTCGATGGATATTTGGAACGGGAATGGCGGAGAGCAGTCCCTTTGTGTAGGGATGCAGAGGTTCATTGAAAAGCTCTTCCGAGTAGGACTTCTCCACCATGGAGCCCACATACAGGACCATAATATCGTCGGAGATATGCTTGACAACGCTCAGATCATGAGTAATAAACATATACGCAAGGCCCTGCTGCTCCTGCAAATCCTGCAGAAGATTTAGGATTTGAGCCTGTATAGACACATCCAGGGCAGATACAGGCTCATCACAGACAATGAACTTTGGATGCAGTGCCAAAGCCCTGGCCACACCGATACGCTGACGGCGACCGCCATCAAGTTCATGGGGATATGCGAATGCCAGGCGCCGGGCCAGGCCAACGGTATCCATCAGCTCATATACCCGCTTCTGCAGTTCCTGCTTATTAGGGTATACTTTATAGGTTTTCAGGGGATTGGCAATCAGCTCGGATACGCACATACGGGGATTCAGAGAGGAGAAGGGGTCCTGGAAGATGATCTGCATATCCTTCCGCAGTTCCCGGCGCTCCCGTCCTTTGGCGTGCGTGATCTCCTTACCATCGAACAGGACCTTACCGTCGGTAGGCTCCAGCAAACCCAGGATCACACGTCCCAATGTAGACTTGCCGCACCCGGATTCTCCGACAACGCCAAGGGTCTTGCCTGCATCCAGTGTAAATGAAACATGATCCACCGCATGGAGCATTCCGGAATTTGTTTTGAAATACTTTTTAAGTCCTTGGACTTCCAAAAGCTGACTCACAGCGAAACAGCTCCTTTCATGGATTCTTCAGCTCGTCCCACAGCTCACGGCTGCGATGACATCTGGTCATATGTCCGGGTGTGATCTCAGCGGCTGTCGGCACCTCAGTGCGACAGCGGTCGGTTACATAGGGGCAGCGGGTATGGAACTTACATCCCTGAGGCAGATTTGTCGGATCAGGCATCAAGCCCTGGATCGGCTTAAGACGTTTAACCGAATTATCCAAAGACGGCAGGGAATCAAACAGACCTCTGGTATAGGGGTGGGCTGTTTCGTCAAATATATGCTCCAGATTTCCGGACTCGATGATCTCACCGGCATACATGATGGCGACACGGTCGCAGGTCTCGGCCACTACCCCCAAATCATGGGTAATCAGCAGCATGGAGGTCCCAAACTCCTTTTTCAGTTCATTCATCATATCCAGTACCTGAGCTTGAATGGTCACATCCAGTGCTGTGGTAGGCTCATCCGCGATCAGCAATTTGGGATTGCAAGCCAGTGCCATGGCGATGACCACTCGCTGCTTCATGCCGCCGGAGAACTGATGGGGATAATCACTGCCCCGCTCTGCGGGGATGCCGACCTTCTCCAGGATCTCCAGAGCTTTTTTCAAGGACTCGGTTTTGCTGCAGTCACTGTGCAGATGGACGACCTCGGCAATCTGTTCGTCTACCTTAATGACAGGGTTCAGAGCGGTCATAGGGTCCTGAAAGATCATTGAGATCTGATCGCCGCGGATCTTTCGCATCTCTGTATCCTTCAGTTTCATAATATCCTCGCCCTGGAACAGGATCTCCCCGGAGAGGACCTCTCCGGGCGGATCGGGCACCAGACGAAGGATGCCTAGGGCCGTGGTGGTCTTTCCCGCGCCGGTCTCGCCAACCAGGCCCAGAGTCTCTCCGGCGCCGATCTGCAGATCGACCCCATTGACTGCCTCCACCACGCCGTCATCGGTGACAAACCGGATCACAAGATCCTTAATTTCTAAAATATTACTCATAACTGCACCCACCTCTTATCGCTTCAACTTGGGATCCAACGCATCCCGGAGACCGTCGCCCAGCAGATTGAATCCAAACAGGGTCAGCATAATAGCAATACCTGGGAATGTGACCAGTGGATAGAAGTCACGAATGAACTCTCTGCCTGCGGTCATTATGGAGCCCCACTCTGCCGTAGGCGGCTGCACACCCAGACCAATAAAGCTGAGGGAGGAGATCTGGAGAATGTTAAACGCAATACGCAGTGTCGTCTCGACGATGATGGGGGAAACCGCATTGGGCAGAATCTGCTTAAAGATGATCTGCATATCACTGGAGCCGGTGGCCTTTGCTGCTTCCACATATTCTTCACTGCGAATCGTCATGAACTGAGCACGGACGATTCGGACATAGGAGGGGATTCCGCTGACAGAAATGGCAATGGCCGTATTCATAATACCTGTACCCAATGCTGCGGAAACCGATACTGCCAGAAGGAGGCCGGGAATAGCCATAATAATATCCACTACACGCATAACAACGGTCTCGTAGGCGCCGCCAAAATAGCCAGCGGTAGCGCCAAAGAAGCCGCCAATGACCAGAGAGATCACCAGTGCTGTCAGAGCGACCAACAGGGAGGTCCGGCCGCCGTAGATAATACGGCTCAAAAGGTCACGGCCAAAGTTATCTGTACCCAGGAGGTGCGCTTTGCTGGGGAACTCCAGACGGGCGCCAAAATCCGCAGCGTCATAATCATAGGGAGCAATGAAATCGGCAAAAACAGCCATCAGAATCAGCAGTATCACGATAACCATACCAACCATAGCCAGTTTGTTCCGGCGCAGACGTTTCCAGACATCCCGCCACTGGCTGCGTTTCTTTAGGCCGCTCAGACTGTCCTCAGCAGGAGCCCCGGAGTGTTTTGCTCTCTTGCTCACTCAGACCGCCTCCTTCTTCTCGGATTCCTCAGGCTGTGCTTGAACCTTCGCCTTTTTCCTGCCGCCGGAGGTATACTGCGCCCGGATGCGAGGGTCCACATAAGCATAGATAATATCCACCAGCAGATTCATGATACAGACACTGAGGCTAAGCAACAGGACGCCACCCTGGATCACAGGGTAGTTCTTATTGTTGATGGCAGACATCAGGAGAGAGCCAATGCCGGGAATGGCAAAGATATTCTCAATAATCACAGAGCCTGCAACAATGGTGCTCATCTGCATACCCACAACGGTAATGATGGGGATCAGGCCATTCTTCAGCGCGTGCCTGGTGATCACCTTGCGCTCCGGCAGGCCCTTGGCCCGTGCTGTCCGGATATAGTCCTGACGGACTACATCCAGCATACTGGACCGGGTCATTCTGGTGACTGTGGCAACCGGGGAAAGGCCCAGAGCCAGCGCCGGGAGGACCCAGCTCTTCCAGCTCTCAAGACCCGTTGCCGGGAACCACTTGAGATTCAGAGAGAACAGAATAATCATCATCAGCGCCATCCAGAAGTTCGGCATGGACGCGAAGAACAGCGCCACTGTGGTCACGCCGTAATCCAGCGCAGAATACTGCTTCGTGGCCGATATAATGCCGAATGGGACACCGATCAGAACTGTGATTACAACACCGATCAGGCCCAAGGCAATGGTGGTGGGGAACCGGTCAAAAAGCTCGTCCCGGACTGGCCGGTTTGTCTGATAGGAGGTTCCCAGATCAAATTCCGTCACCACGCCGATCACATAGCTCACAAACTGCTCTGGGAAGGACTTATCCAGTCCCAGCTCCGCCTCCTTCATATCGTACTGCTCCTGGGTATAGTTAGAGCCCAGAAGGGCGACCACGGGATCGCCGGGGGTAAAATGGGTGATTGTAAAAACGATAAGCAGAACGCCCAACATGATCGGGATCATCCACAAAACTCGTTTCATAATAAATTTTGCCAAGTAATATCACCTCTGAAACAATCGGAATTTCGATTACCTAACGGTCAGGATGCCGCCGCCGACAAGGGCATATTCTCCCCGAAGGCTGCAGCCCTCGCCTGCACCGGCGGTAATGGTCACACCTGCGGGCGCTTCAATGGAAGCCTGATCCACATCGCCCACCAGGATCACTTCACAGTCGCCGGTGGCGATCCACTTGCTGTTCTTCAATGAAACATAGGCCTGGGAAATCACACCCTTGAGCGTGGTATTTTCCAGATTAATGGCCATGGTCCGCTCAGTATCCTCATGGATAATGTCGCCACAAAGCTCCATATTGGCAAGACGTGCCTTAATGCCATAGACGATGTCATCATTTACCCTGGTGGCAAACGGATCATCGTTGAGGATGGAATGGATCAGCAGGCCCGCTTCAGACTTCATATCCACGCCGTCGATGTCCAAATAGGCGTTCTCACTCTTGATCCAGAAGCACTCCTGGCCGGTGTGGAGGGAGCCGCCCTTGATAAAGGCCTCGCCGAACTCTGTGGATAGTCCCTTGATGGTATGGATCATAAAGCCGTAAATGCCGGATTCAATCTCGCAGTTTGTGCAGACTGCCTGGCAGTAACCGGCCATGATCGCCCCATGGGTGGCAGTTTTCATGCGGGTATTGTTCAGGACAACATGGCAGTCGCAGTCGGAATAGAAACCATAGCCGACATTCTTGCAGAGCACGTCACAGTTGTTGGCCTCCAGATAGACATA
>CAZGOQ010000108.1:0-7506 GCA_964527315.1 uncultured Oscillospiraceae bacterium
AAACGGATGTGTGGAAACTCCTGTGCGCGATTCCCTATGGAAAAACCACGACCTACGGAGAACTTGCAAAACAGCTTGCCAAGCAGCGGGGCATTCCCCGAATGTCCGCGCAGGCCGTCGGCAGCGCGGTGGGAAAGAATAAAATCTCCATCATCGTCCCCTGCCACAGAGTGGTGGGATCAAACGGCAGCCCGACCGGTTATGCAGGCGGCATTTCCAGGAAAATGGAACTGCTGAAGCTGGAAAGCGCACGGAAAGACGAATACTTTGTTCCAAAACACAGCACTGCGCCGTAACATCGCTGCCACCGGGCAGGATGCGGCGCAGTGCTGCGCAGCATACGCAACGACCCGCAATTTGTCATAGCGATAGCCGCTCTCTTTGTGGAAGGATCAAGGCGGTATCCGCAATAGAGTCAGGACAAATTTATTCCAGCGCAACGCGAACCTGGAGTTCCGTCAATTCGCTGACCCGGGAGATGGACGAAAAGGAGGGATCCTGCTCCAGTTCCAAAATTGTATCGTCGGAGGCAAAGTAATGTCTCTCCAAAAAATCACTCAGCATCTCATAGGCAAGTTCCGGCTGCATCTCATTGCGGTTGAAGCAAATCGAAGCATAGTAATCCGCCGGGAACTCTGTCATGCCGGGCGGCAGGGCGACCCCGTATAGGCCGGGATCCAGCAAAATGCCCGTATAGGCAACCGCGCCTGTCCTTCGGAAATTCGCCAAAGACGCAACCGCGCCGAAGCCATAAGATGTTTGGATGGAGGGGATCTCCCCCAGCAATTCCTTGCGCTGTTCCATCAGTGTGAGAGAAAACCGGGCGTCGGTGGGTTTTAAAGGGAAGATTTGTCTCAGAAGAAAGCGCCGCGCCGGGGCGTATTCCTGAATGACCACGGAGCCAAGCCGTCTCGTCATGGATTGTTTCAGCTTCTGAAGCGCGTGGATCGTTTCCCGGATGCTCTGAAGCTGTTCAATTTCCGCAGAAAGCGCGGCGTCCCGCCGGTTCAGCACCGTCTCCAGTGTGCCGCCGTTTTTCAGTCCTTCCATGGCCTCCTGGATCTCCGGCAGCGTCAAGTGCAGCTGGCGGAGAAACAGAATATATTCCAGCTGCCGAAGCTGACGCAGCGAGTAGTATCGATAGCCGGTATCCGGATTGATTACCTCCGGACAGAACAGGCCGATTTTATCATAGTGGCGCAAAGTCTGAACTGTAATATTGTATAAATTGGCAACCTTTCCGATCATCAACCGGACAGTTTCTTCCCGGTGCTGATCTGCGGGCGGCTCATAGGGACTGAAATCACGCATAAAATTCCCTCCTTAAAACTCTCTCCTATAGCATAGAGTTTTTTGAGAAAAAAACAAGGGGCTGTCTGAAAAACGGCGCAAAAACTGTTGGATATTCATAAAATTTTTGTTTCATTTTTATGATAGTTTCATAAAAAAATTCCTTGACCGTGTATCTGCAAGAAGTGATAGACTAATAATAGACTTTTATATTAGGAGGATTTTTTATGAAACGCATTCTTGCAATGCTGCTGCCAACGCTCCTGATCTTTGCGCTGTTTGCCGGCTGCGGCACTTCGGAAAACAGCACGGCGTCAAGCGTCGACGCGTCAACGGAAACCTCCCAGGCTTCTTCAGCGCCTGCGGAAACAGAAGCGGAGCCAACCGCGCAGTCCTCTGTGGACGATACTTCTGCGGCGGAACCCGCAGAGGAAGGCTCTGCTTACGCGCCCTATGAGTGGCCCCTGCCGCTGACGGAGGACGGTGAGACCTTTACCATCTCCATGATGATCAACCCCCAGCTGGCGTCTTACTATGCAGGGTATGAGGACAATCCCGCCTGGCAGGAGTATTCCAAGCTGACCGGCGTGAATTTTGAATTCCAGAACATCAGCGCCATGAACATCGGCGAACAGTACAACCTCATGTTCGCTTCTCAGGACACCCCGAACATCATGCACTCCGGCCTGGCCTATTATAGCAGCGGCATAGACGCCGCCGTCAACGACGATGTGATTCTGGATCTCAGCAATTATCTGGAGGAGCACGCCCCCAACTATCTCTATTGGGTAGATAAGCTGGACGGCTGGAGCAATATCACCACCGATGAGGGCTATCGCCCCGGCTTTGTCCACATGAATGACGAGCCTTCCATCACCAAGTCCGGCCCGGTCACAAGAGGCGACTGGATGGACGAGTTGGGCATTGACACGCCCCGCACCATAGACGAACTTCACGATATGCTCAAGGCCATGTATGAGACCTACGGCGCGCAGTGCGAGTTTGACGCATCCGCCGGCGCCTTCTCCGGCGCATGGGGAACCAACCTGACCATTCAGACCTTCCCCTCTGTCAGCTATCCCATCTATCAGATTGACGGCGAAGTGGTCTATGGCCCGGTCACAGACAACGCCAAGGACTATCTGAAAACCATGAAGGCATGGCTGGACGAGGGCATTTTGTATAAAGACTTTGCCACCCGCACCTCCAACTTCGGCACCATCGGCGACTTTGCCGCCGGTATCTTCAGCTATTACAACGGCGACACCGACGCCATCGTCAACGCCGCCAGCTACTTTACCGAGGAGGGCGCCTACATTAAGGCGCTGCCCTATGCGGTTCGGGAAGAGGGCGATGTGATCCCCTTTGACGGCTACGGCACCAGCATGAGCACGTTGTCCGGTCAGGGCACCTTCTCTATTACCTCCAGCTGCGAAAATGTGGAACTGGCCGTGGAAGTCCTCGACTGGCGGTATTCCGAAGCCGGTTCCTTCCTGTTCAACTACGGCATCCAGGGAATCTCCTTTGACTACAACGACGCCGGAGAGCCTGAGTATACCGACCTCATTGTCAACAATCCTGACGGCCTGTCCGCCACCTGGTTGGCTGCCGTGTATATGGACGAATACGGCTATGTGGAGCATTATACAAAATTCGACTATCAAATGACCGAGGAGCAGCTTGCCGCCCGGGAACTTTGGAGCGAAAATGTAGAATCCCGCTATGACCTGCCCAGAGCGCTGACCCTGACGGCGGACGAGTCCGAACAGTTCTCCGTCAAAATGAACGATGTGGCAACCTATACCTCCGAATCCATTTTAAAAATGCTGACCGGCACCGTGGATATCGACGCGGACTTCGATGCATTTATTGATACCTGCTATGAGATGGGGCTTCAGGACTGCATTGACTGCTATCAGACGGCGCTGGAACGGTATAACGCCCGCAGCTGATCGATCCTGCCTGAAATTTTAGAAAGAAGGTATTCTTATGGAACGGATCCACGGTATCCCGATGAAAACATTTGTACGATCTCCCTATGAAAAGTGGGGCGGACCTCCCATGGATGATGGGGAAGGGCCTGGCGGTCCGGGAAGTCCCGGTGGAGAAGGCACGGGAGGTCCCGGCGGCCCCGATGGGATGCCGGAGGAAAAGCCTTCCTTCGCGGCACTGGAGATTGTAGACGGCAAGATTGCTTCACATCACGAAGCCCTCGCGGGCGAGATCAGTGATACAGCGGCAAAGAACCTTCGCATGGATTTAAACCGCAGTGATATGGGCGGCATTTACGTCTCCGGTTCCGAGTACATTGTGGAACACGCCAACCTCCGCATTTCCGGCGAAGGTCAGGGTCTGGGCGGCAAACTCAGCGGCGCGGCTGTAGAAAACGGCGGGAGTTTGACTCTGAGGGACTGCCGCATCAACATGGACGGCAAGCTGCGCTGCGCTACTTCCGCAGGCGGCAACAGTGTTCTGAAAGTCTATGACTCCACGCTGGTCTCCCACGGTGACCCCTGGAATGTGGAAGAAAAAGAGGTCACCTGGATCATCGGCCCCGGTATGGCCAAGCCGCCCGTCTTTTTGGAGATCGAGGGCAATATGCGCACTCACTGCACTGTGATGGATTCCGAGAGCTATTTCTACAACTCCACCATCATCGCCGACAGCTGGGCCGCGCTTTCCACCGACGCGGCAGGCGACCGGGTCTATCTGGAGGCCAACGACTGCAACGTCATCACCACCCGCTCCGGCTACGGAACCTATGCCGACACCGGCTGCTACTGCACCTTGAACCGCTGCAATCTGGACGTTCAGAATATGGCCGCCATTGTGGCGGGCGAGTCCGGCGTCAAGCTGAACGACTGCACTGCAAAATGCGGCAGCTACATTGTTCTGAACCATGTGGTGGGCGGCGGTCCCGGCGATGCAATTCTGACGCAGGTCTCCGATATTGCCATCACCGGCGGCAAGTACCAGTGTGATGATGCGGCCGTCGTCTGCAAGAGCTGCAACGCCGACCTTCTCTTCGACGGCGCGGAGATTCATTCCCAGGCGGGTGTGCTGGTCAGATCCCGCGTCAATGACGATCCCTGCGCCCCCAATCCCGGCGGCAAGGAGGTCTATGGCCTTCATGTGACCATGAAAAACATGGACACAGCAAACAGCATTCTCCATGAAGATCCCAATCGGCGGATGACCGTGAAGCTGGAGAGTACCAGACTGACCGGCGCCATTACCGGCGGTGCGCTGCTGACCATAGATGAAAAAAGCAAGTGGACCGCCACAGCGGATTCCAATGTAGTGCTCAACGGCGATGTGTCTGCGGAAAGCATCGACGCTCTGTCCGGTGTAACGATTACGGCGCTGGGCGGCGAATCAATGGCCATTACACTGCCCTCCGGCGGCAAGCTGGTGGTCACTGACGCATAATCAAACACACTCCGGACCGGGAACTGCGGCATTTGCAGTTCCCGGTCTTATCACGACATAATGTTTGTTTCAGACCTTGTCCGCGGCATAGAACTTGAGTAAAAATTTGTCCTGTCATAAAAATACGAATAAAAATCATCATTACTGCGCAAAAGCTGTTCGCTTTTGTGTGATCAGTTTAAGGTTTGCAAATGGATCATTACATTGCTTCCGCTTCTGCTTTTCCTCGTTTTATTCAACCCGCCAAAACGCCGCTTGTCCCCCTAAAGGAAGCGTTCTGCGCTGGCAGGCCCCGGAAATGTGACCGTAACAGCGGTTTCCGTTCCCGACTGGCTTTCCAGCCGGATCGTACCACCTGACGTCTCCATCGCGTGTTTCACAATGGAAAGGCCCAGTCCGGTACCGCCTGAATCCCTGAAGCGGCTCTTATCCGCCCGGTAAAATCGTTCAAACACTCTGCTTTGATGCTCTGCCGGGATGCCGATGCCGGTATCTGAAACGCAAAGCGACACACCCGCCCCGTCTTGCTTCACTATGACTGTAACGAAGCCGCTCTCCACATTGTACTTGATGGCATTATCCAGAAGATTGCAGAGAATCTCATGGGCCAGCGGCTCCGCCGCGTTTATAATGCAGTTCTGCCCCTTCAGCCGGAACGTAACGCCTTTGGCTGCCGCCAGCGGCATATCTTCCTTTGTCACCAACACGAAAGGCCGCTGAACCGCATAGTTGCCATCTTTCACAGTCTCCTCCGTCGGCAAAACGCCATTGACCTGAAGCGTCTTAACGCTGCTCTCGATCGAAGCCAGAGAAGCATAGCCAATGGCATTGGCATTTTGAGAAACCGTAGTGATCACATCTCCGATGGAAGTCAATTCCTGCCGGTATTGACAGGCATCCTCTGTGCCGGTAACGGGCTCAACCCCATCCCGGGTGCCGCTTCCGGCTTCCCGGCCAATGCATACGATCTGGGCGTCATTGCCGCCAACCTCACTCCAGTTTGTGATCTCTCCCGTATAGATCTTTGCGATCGTCTACAATTTCAGATTATCCACCGGGTTTTCCGGATTGACAATGATCACGATTCCGTCCAGCGCAAACAAGGCTATGTCAAATCTATGTTAAGTTTTCGCTGTGCCCTTTCCCGGACAAAATATCGCACGGCTCACACGGAAACCACAAATCTCCCTTGTCCCGCTTGACATTCCTCCAAAACACTGATACCATCATTTCAGAGAATCCGGCGGATCCGCACGGCGGTCTGTCGCATGAAAAGCAACAGTAAAGGTGAAATACTATGGCGCGAAAAAGCGGTATCTTAATGCATATCACTTCGCTGCCCTCCCGGTATGGCATCGGCACACTTGGCCGGGCGGCATACGATTTTGCAGACTTTCTAAAGGCCTCCGGGCAGACTTGCTGGCAGATGCTTCCTCTGGGGCCTACCGGCTTCGGTGACAGTCCTTATCAGAGTTTTTCCACCTTTGCGGGAAACCCCTATTTGATTGACCTGGAGTTGCTTGCCGAAGAGGGACTTTTGGATGCTGATGCAGCACAGCGGCTGAATTGGGGGCAGGATCCCGCCCGGGTGGACTATGGGACTATCTATCGGTCCCGCAGCCAAATTCTGCGGCGTAGCTTTGCCCAGAGTTACGCGCGGGAAAAGATCCAGGTGGAAGCCTTTGCGGCAAGCACCCCCTGGCTCTCCACTTATGCGCTGTTCATGGCCCTGAAGGAGCATTTTGGCATGAAAAGCTGGCTGGACTGGCCGGATGCGGACATTCGTCTCCGAAAACCGAAAGCCGTCGCTCATTATCAGGCGCTGCTTCAGGAGGACATTCAGTACCATATGTATCTGCAATACCTGTTTTTCCGTCAGTGGAACCGCCTGCGGGACTATGTACACAGTCAGGGGATCGAAATCATCGGCGATTTGCCCATCTATGTGGCCATGGATTCCGCCGATGTCTGGTGGGAACCGGAATTTTTTCAGCTGGGAGAGGAAAATATTCCCACTGAAGTCTCTGGCGTCCCACCAGACTATTTCAGTGAAGAGGGCCAGCTTTGGGGCAATCCGCTCTATGACTATGACCGGATGCGGCGGGACGGCTTTGGCTGGTGGATCCGCCGAATGGAGGGTGCTTCCCAATTGTTTGATGTGATCCGCATCGACCATTTCCGGGGACTGGAAAGCTATTGGGCCGTCCCTTATGGGGAGACCTCCGCAAAAAACGGGCGCTGGCGCAAAGGTCCCGGTATGGATTTGATCCGCGCCATCACCGAATGGTTTCCGGAACTGAGGCTGATAGCCGAGGATCTGGGACTTCTGACGCCGGAAGTCCATCAACTGCTGGATGATTCCGGACTGCCGGGGATGAAGGTGCTGGAATTCGCTTTCGACGCGGAAACTCCCAGCACCTATCTGCCCCATAATTATTCCCGAAACTGCGTCTGCTACGTGGGCACCCATGACAACGAGACGATCATGACGTGGAAGGACAGTGCTGACCCCAAAGACGTTGCCCTGGCCCGATCCTATTTGGGTCTGAATTCGGAGGAGGGCTTTGCCTGGGGAGTCATTCGCGGCGGCATGAGCAGTGTGGCGGATACCTTCATCGTCCCAATGCAGGACTGTCTGGCCCTTGGTCCCGAGAGCCGCATGAATACGCCAGGCTCCACTGGAGGAAATTGGCAGTGGCGGCTTCAGGAGGGGCAGTTGACTGCGGCGCTGGCCCGGCGGCTGCGCCGGTACACTGCACTCTACGGCCGACTCTAATGTTCGCATAT
>CAZGOQ010000109.1:0-7397 GCA_964527315.1 uncultured Oscillospiraceae bacterium
TTCGCAGGTGAGCCTGACTCCAGAGTAAGTGGAATTATTCGGAGATTCCTTAATTCCTCAATCAGCGCATCGGCGCGGCCTCCGCAGGCGTTGTAAAGCCGGCACGCCATAATATGGCTTCATGGGCCAGTGGCATCCTCTTCATGCCCGGATAGCCCTGTATCGCGCCATATCCGCCTCTCCGCGCTCCAGCGCATCCAGCAGTGCGCGGTTGTCCATTTGGAGGATCCTTCACTCCGTCGCAACATTCAAGAAACCGTGTGAGCTCACTGTGTTATCAGAAAGCCATTCGGACAGTCTGATCTTTATCCCTTGCCAAAGTGAGAAACGCTTGGATTTGATGATCGGAGATGATTCCGTTTATGACGGAAACAGCGCTCTCCTCCGCCCATTGGGACAGGGCTCGGTCAAAGCGCTCATACCACCGCAGAAAAGCTTCGCCCGCTCCTGTCAGCTCCACGCGCTGGGCAAGGCGGATAAACAGCGGATAACCAAGCTCCTCCTCCAGCCTACGTATCGTGTAGCTAATACTCTGCTGGGTGACAAATAAATCCCATGCCGCCTGGGAAAAGCTTCCGCATCGGGCCGCCGCCGCAAAACAGGACAGGCTTCTATCGTTCATTCCGAACCTGTCCCCACCTTTTTCTCTGTTAGTTTTCCGTTATCCGACGGCTCGCTAGCTCCGATTATCTCCGCGATATGGACTGCGCTTGCGGCCACATCCAAAGACAACTTCCGGCTATGGGCCAAAACGGAGTCATAAAACATCCGCTCATCCCCTTCCAAACTGCGGTCTGCGCGGCGAATAATCCCCAGTTGGCGATGCAGCCGGGGCTGGGAGACTCGACATATTTTCTCTGGCGTACGTTTTTTGAAAATCAGCATTTCTTCGCACATATGAGCTGGTGCTACCGCAATCCCGTATTCGATATGTTGGACCACATCATAGGTCAAAATCTCGTTAGTCTCCACGGCAATCCGTGGAACAAAACCGGCCTCCATGCATGCCTCGTTGATAATGCGCCTGTTTTCCCAATCTATGTTGCATACAAAGGATTCCTCCGAAAAACTGGACAGTGGTTCGACCGGCCGATAGATCCTTTCATTTTTGCTGCCAATCACCACAAACAGTTCCTCATCAAACAGCGGAATCCAGTCCAGTTTGGCATTGTCAGATCTGAACATACATATACCAAACGCAATCGCACCGTCCAGAACCTGTCTGGCTAAATTTTGCGGTGCCAAAATACTGGCACGAAAGCGGGGCCCCTTCCCCCCCGAGTCGTGAATCTGAGAAATAAAATCATCAATAAACATGGGCAAAATACCCGGAACCGAAGCGCCGATGGATATCTGATTGCCCATCTGGTTATAGGCATCTGTAGCCAGATACATACCGTGATCCAGCAGGTCAATGGCCCGCTTGGCATAATCGTAGAATATCTGTCCGCTTTTATTCAGCTCTATGCGCATCCCCACTCGGTTAAAAAGCGGCACACCGACGCTGCTTTCCAACCTGGATATGCTTCGGCTGAGCGCCGGCTGGGTGATATAAAGAGCTTCGGCAGCTTTTGTGATGTGCTGCAACTCGGCAACAGTCAGAAAATATCTCAGTTGCAACAGTTCCATTGCTTGCATCTCCCTGTCAATCAGATTGGTCCGGCGCACCTTAAAATCCCATTTTTATTTTGTAACTGTTCAGATACCCTGAAAAAGACATTGTCAAAACATAAGGGGATGATTTCGTCCATGATTTCCAGAAATTCCTCCCGCTACTTTGATGGACCCATTTTACCATATCCGGAGCCAATATGGTAGTGCGGATTTAATCAGAGGTTCCATAGCACGTTCCTCACCAAAACATGGCTGTCTTCGGAAAGACAGCCATGACAGGATCGTTTGCAAATAATCAGCCGACAAAGGTCAGGCCCATGACGGAGGGCACATCAGCAATGGCCACATCATAGCTGGCTATCTTCTCGGCGTTCCAGGCCATCATGCTAGCCCTCTCACAGATAGGCATAACACGGTAGCTGTTGCGCAACCACTGTTGGGCCTCGGCATAAGCTGCCTCACGGACGGCAGTGTCGCTGGTGTAGAGGCCTGCGTTGAAAATCTCAACCCATTCCTCATCCGTGATGGCGCAGCTCTTCAACGTAGAAAGAGGGCTGATGCCGTCGAACACCATGTCAGGTTCGTTGACGTAAGCGCCGCCAGTGGCAACCTTTGTCATCAGATCGGTCTGGCCTTCAATAAACATGGGGATAGCCGTGGCCGCATCATAGGACTCGATGGAGAGGTTGACACCGATGACAGACACGCAGGCCTGAATAGCTTCTGCAATGCCAACATTGTCAGGTGTAACAACGATTTTGAGGTCGAACCCGTTACCATAGCCGGCCTCTTCCAGAAGCTCCTTGGCGTGTTCCGGGTTGTACTCATAGTCTTCCACATCAATTTTGTAATCCACGCCTTGGGGCAAAGCGGATGTGGCGGGAATATAGAGCACACCATACACCGCCTCAGCTACGGCCTCACTATCGATGGCTTCGATAAATGCCTGACGAACCCGAACGTCTTCAAAGGCTTCAACGTACTCGGGCAGAACAAGCAGCAGAACATCCTTCACGGGGTTAAGGGAGTAAGCGATGTTCTCGGCGCACTCGCCATTTATCAGTCGAGCGGCGTCGCTGGCGCTGATGCCTGAGGCGGCATCAATGGCGCCGGTTTCCAAATCAATGAACATAGTGGAGGCTTCGGCGTAGTAACGGTAGGTCACTTCCTCGCACTCAGGCAGTTCACCCCAGTAATCGGCGGCATCTTTACGGGTGAAAGTGGTATAGGAACCGGATACCTTCTCGGAGCAGTAATAAGGTGCGGTGCCGGGACAGGACTGCCACCAGTCGTCATCAGTAGCGGCAGCAAGCCACTCGGAGTCATACATCTGGCAGCAGGCCAGGTAGTTGATAACGGGGCCGTACTCACTGGTGAGTTTGATGATAACAGTGTAGTCATCGGGAGTTTCGCAGTTGTCCCAGTCATAGGCGGCGAAGCGAGAAGCCATGGTTCCGGTTGCACGGGCCTGCAGAGAGGGCAGAACGTCGGCAGAGGTAAAATCGGACTCATAGCCTTGGCCGTTAGTGAACTTCACACCCTGGCGCAGATTAATCTGGATGGTAGTTGCATCCAGAAACTCATAAGACTCAGCCAGGCCGGGGACCAACTCACCGGTCTCAGGATCAAGAGTGAACAGGGGTTCAAAGAGCATCCAGTTGCCAATCAGGTTGCTGGCAGACCAGTTGAAGGTGGCAACGGCGCTGGTGGTTCCGACAATCAGCTTGTGATCAACAGACCCGACAGGTGCTTCGGCTTTTTCAAGAGCTTCAGCAGTTTCAGCAGGAGCCGGATCTTGCTCGGCCTCTGTCCCGGTTCCGCAGGCGCAAAGAGCAAGGGCCATCATAAGCGCAAGCAAAAGTGTGAGGCATCTTTTCATGCTGTTCCTCCTAAAAGTATTGCTCATTTTCTCCGCAATCGTTAAATGAGCTTATTTATGTTTGTGTTGCAAACATAAATTATTTATACCATGTTTTGATATATTAGAAAAATGCCAATTTGTGCAAAAAGCATTACATATGTGTAATAATCAAAAATCATCCTGTTCCGTCTTGGACCGATTCCTGCTCCGGATCACGCCGAACGCCAGCACAAACGCCAGCAAAAGAACACCGGCAGCACGTCCCGGTAAAATGGAGCCGGCAATATTGGCATCCCCGGAACCAACCTCCGTAAAGGTCGAGGGAAGTTTTTCCAGCGTCTCGTTTCGCCCGGCATAGCAGAGGAATGCTTGAGACAGCGTAATATTCGTTTCGGTATAGACCAACACAGGGCCGCCGAATTGCCCGCTTAGCAGTTCCTCGGTGGCTGCCAGCGTGAGGAGCGTACTTTGATCGTCCAAATCAAGTGTGGTCTCCCCAAGCCTGATCTGCCGCACCCGATCGCCCGGAAGAGCAGTGGCGTCGCATCGGACGTACAGGCCGGCCAGTTGGGGATAGGCAGCAAAGGTGGAGCCTTCCCGGTCAATGCAGTCACCGTTTTCCAAATCAATAACCAGGTGGCTCAGGCAGTTTTCCAGGAGCTCCTTTAGCTGTGCCGGCGTGATTTCTGCCACAGCTAGCGTCTTATCCTCGGAAAATATCTCCGCCACGCATGCCCGGGTAATCGCGCCAGCAGGAAGATCGTCGTGTAAATCACCACCGCAGACGATGGCAATATCCGTCCCGCAGTTCAGCCGGACTGCCTCTGCCGCAACAAGCCCAAGATCGCACTGGGCGCTTTGCGCATTTTCCGCCGAAAACAGTGCCACAGCCCGTCCAAGCCCGTCATCGCCCTCAGCCAGCGCCGTGGACAGCGGCAGCAGAAAGAAAAAAAGCACGGGCAGAAGCAGTACAGACTTTTTCATGTCGCATCCCATCCTTTGGAAAAATGGCCGCAGCCTGTGTCAGGGCTGCGGCTGTGCATTATATCATGAATTAGACTTAAAGGCCGTTGATTTCTCGAGCATTGTGACAGGCCACAAAATGATTAGGCAAGACCTCTTCAAAAGCGGGCTGCTCATGAAGGCAGCGCTCGGCGGCATATTGGCAACGAGGGGCAAAACGGCAACCGGGCTTGGGGTTGATAGGGCTAGTCAGCTCACCCTGCAAAATGACCCGCTCCTTCTGGTGATAAATATCCGGCACGGGAATGGCGGACAGTAGTCCTTTGGTGTAAGGATGCAGCTTCGTTTCAAACAGCTCCTTAGCTGCACATTTTTCCACCATACAGCCTACATACATGACCAGAATTTCATCGGAGATGTGCTTGACTACAGACAAGTCGTGTGTGATGAACATATAGGTGTAACCCCGCTGTTCCTGCAGATCCTGCAGCAGATTGAGCACTTGTGCCTGGATAGAGACATCCAAGGCGCTGACAGGTTCGTCACAGACGATGAACTCCGGCTCAAGGGCAAGGGCGCGCGCAATGCCAATACGCTGGCGGCGTCCGCCGTCCAACTCGTGTGGATAGGAAAAAGATAAGCGATCTGCAAGCCCCACCGTATCCATCAGTTTTTTGACCTTGTCATTCAGCTCCTCTTTCGATTTATAGAGATGATAGGTAATCAGGGGATCGGCAATCAGTTCTCTGACACACATACGGGGATTAAGGCTGGAAAATGGATCCTGAAAAATCAGCTGCATCTTCCGGCGCAACTGCTTGCGTTCACATTTTTTTACGTGGGTAATATCCTTGTCGTCAAAGAATATCTTGCCGTCCGTGCTGTCGATCAAGCCCAGCACAACGCGTCCCAGCGTGGATTTGCCGCAGCCGGACTCACCCACAACACCTAAAGTCTTTCCCTTTTCGATGGTAAAATTCACATCGTCTACCGCATGGAGAAGACCATTTTTCGTTTTAAAATACTTTTTCAGATGCTCTACACGAACCAGCTCGCTCATTGCGTGTTTTCCTCCTCACAAAGATGGCAGCGGACAAAATGGCCAGGCTCCACCTCCAGATAGCGGGGCGCGCTGCCGCTACACTTATGCCCGGCATTGGGGCAGCGAGGATGAAATTTACAGCCCCCAGGAAGGTTGGATGGGTCGGGCATCAGGCCCTCGATAGGACTCAGCCGCCGAACATTCTTGGTCAGACTGGGCAGAGCGCCAAACAGGCCCTTAGTATAAGGGTGCCGGCAGTTGACAAAGATCTGCTCCAGCGAGCCATATTCCACAATCTCGCCAGCATACATGATAGCGACCTTGTCGCAAGTCTCCGCAACCACACCCAGATCGTGGGTAATCAGTAGCATGGCCGTGCCTAACTCTTTTTTCAGTCCGTTCATCATATCCAGCACTTGAGCCTGAATGGTTACATCCAGCGCGGTGGTGGGTTCGTCAGCTATCAGAAGACGGGGGTTGCAGGCCAGAGCAATAGCAATAATCACACGCTGTTTCATGCCCCCGGAAAACTGATGAGGGAAGTCGATACTGCGCTCGGCCGGGATACCCACCTTTTCCAGCATCTCAATGCTGCGGCGAGTAGCCTCAGCATTGGAGCAGTGGGCGTGTTGGTGAATGACCTCAGCTATCTGTTCACCCACGCGGATAACCGGGTTGAGGGCAGTCATAGGATCTTGGAAGATCATGGATATCTCCGCGCCACGGATTTTTCGTATGTCCGCATCGCTCTGGGTGAGGATATCTTTCCCGTCAAAAAATATTTGTCCCCGCTTTATGACCCCCGGAGGATTGGGCACCAGACGCATAATGCCCAGAGCCGTGGTGGTCTTGCCGGCCCCGGTCTCGCCCACCAGTCCCAGAGTCTGGCCCTTTTCCATCTCCAGCGAGATGCCGTTGACCGCGCAGACCGTTTCGTCTTCTGTTTCGTAATGAATCACAAGATCCTTAATTTCCAACAGGCTCATTGCATTTCCTCCTCTTACTGCTTCAGCCGCGGGTCAAAGGCGTCGCGCAGGCCGTCGCCAAACAGGTTGAATCCAAACAGCGTCAGCATAATGGCAACACCGGGAAAGGTCACCAGAGGCCAAAAATCGCGGATATATTCGCGGCCGCTAGTAAGAATGGCACCCCATTCCGCTGCAGGGGGCTGCACGCCCAGGCCGATGAAGCTCAGGCCGGAAATAGCCAGAATGTTCGCGCCGACGCGCAGGGTGGAATCAACGATAATGGAAGCAAGGGTATTGGGAATGATGTGGCGGAAAATGATCCGCATATCGCCGGAACCGGTACAACGCGCCGCTTCCACATATTCCTGCTCCCGGGCGCTCATTGTACAGGCGCGCATGAGACGGACATAGGCCGGTATACCGCTAACTGAAATAGCCAAAGCCGTGTTAAAAGTACCTGAGCCAAGAGCCGCCGAGATGGAAATAGCCAGAAGCGTGGTGGGTATAGCCATGAACACATCGGTCACGCGCATGACGACCGTTTCATACCAGCCGCCGAAATAGGCCGCAGTAGCACCAAAGAAACCGCCCACCACTAGGGAGATTACAATGGCAAGGCAGGCCACCAGAAGGCTTGTCCGCCCGCCGTAGATAATGCGGCTGAGCAGATCTCGGCCCAGGTTGTCTGTTCCCAGAAGATGGGCCTTACTGGGCATCTGCAGTCGCTCCGCAAAGTTTGCCTGCGTGTAGTCATAAGGGGCCAGAACGTCAGCAAAAATCGCGACAAAAATGAGAACCAATACGATAGCCATACCCAACATGGCAAGCTTGTTACGGCGAAGGCGGCGCCAGATCTCACTGAACTGACTTTTCTTTTTGTTTCTCCTTTTTCGTTTCTTATCCATGTGAATCAACCATTCGGCCGCTTTGCGTCCGCACAAATAGGAAT
>CAZGOQ010000110.1:0-7222 GCA_964527315.1 uncultured Oscillospiraceae bacterium
ATTCTCCTTTACTTAATTGGTTTGCATTTCTGCATTTTTCACGTTCCCCATTCGCTGCTTTGCCTGAAGCAGCGCCGCACGAAGTCAAAAAATGCCGCGATCGTTCGCTGTTGGCACCGTGCTGTGGGTTTCAAATTGTGCGTCTTTCAGCGAAACCGCCGCTTTCGCGAGCGCCCGACCTGCACTGGGACGCCAGGGGCTGGGGCGGTCTCCTTCTGTTGCGGCATTCTCTCCCTTCTATGTGAAATCGCATTGTGTCCAGCGGGAAAGACCGATAATTGGATGGCACGGTCTTTTGCCTTACCCATTCTGGGCACACTGAAGGCTTTTACGCCTATCAAAGAAGATTATAACATAATTTGCGCGTTTTACAAGTCATTTTTCATAAAAAACGTCAAAATTTTTGTCTAATTCCCTGTATCCCATGGCATATTCCACAAAGGAGCCTCGATTTTCCAGTGCATTTTACCCCAATTTTTGTGCAATTCGCCGTAACTCTCCATGCATTTTTCCGTCGCCTATACTGGCATTTTTATTTATTCTTCGATGATTCTCAAACTTTTTTTCTTTTTTTCGTAACTTTGCCGAAGCAGTTTGTCTCTGTCCATTTTATGTAGGAAGAGGGCGGATAGAACCAAACGATCCGCCCTCAAAAAAATTGTTTTCCTTTTTCTGCATTTGAAAAACTGCGCCGCTTTTAAAGGACCACTTTGATCCCTTTGTCGGAGATCTCCAGCTTCGCATGGGCCTTCCACTTTCCCTGGGCCAGCAGCCTGGCCAACGGATCCGCCAGTTCCCGTCCGATCAGACGCCGGAGCGTGCGAACGCCATATCCGTCGTTTTCCCACCTGGCTAACAGATAATCCGCCACCTGAGGGCTGAGTTCCAGCGTCCGCCCCTCCCGCTCCAGCTCCCGCCGGAACTCCTCCAGCAGCTTTTCCGTCATTGTCCGGCGGTTTCCACCCTCCAGTGGGAAGAAGGGCACGATCGCATCCAATCTGCCCAAAAACTCTCCGGAAAAGCAGCTTTCCAGTTCCTTTCGAAGCGCTTTCTGCCGGTTCGGCTTTTCTGCCGCAAAGCCCAGCGCCGCGCCCTGCCGCATAATGCTCTCCGCACCCAGATTACAGGTCATGACCACTACGGTATTGCGAAAGTCCACTGCAAAACCCTCGGCGTCTGTCAGTTTTCCCTCGTCCATAATTTGCAGCAGCAGCGCCCGAACATCTCCGTGGGCCTTCTCCACTTCGTCAAACAGCACCAGAGAATAGGGATGATTCCGAACCTTCTCTGTCAGCATCCCTCCCTCTCCATAGCCAGCATAGCCCGGCGGCGCACCGATCAGGCTGGCGGTTCCGGTTTTTTCGCTCAATTCCGTCATATCCAGACGAATCAGCGACTCCTGCTCCCCGTACAGTTCCGCCGCCAACCTTCGGCACAATTCGGTCTTTCCAACGCCCGTGGGGCCTGTAAACAGAAAACACCCTCTGGGACGGCGATCTCCTCCATAGCCCATACGGCTTCTCAGGAGCGCCGCTGTGACGGTTTCTATGGCTTCTTCCTGCCCCACGATTTTTTCCCGCAGCCGTGTGCCAAGCCCCACAAGTGTGTCATCCAGGCGGCCCCTCACCATGCTCTCTGGGATCCCTGTCCGGCTGGACACCACGCTGGCCACATGACATTCCTCCACCTGTCCGCTGCCCTGGCGAAGCCGCTTCTCCTTTAATTCCTGGTTCATCCGGTTCAGTTCATCCCGCAGATCCGCCGCTTTTTCATACTGGCCGCGTTCCACCGCGCCGCTGAGCCGTTGTTCCAGTCCCTGCTTTTGACGTTTTTGCCGCTCCGTCAGGCTTCCCTCCTGCCGGAGCCGCACCATCGCTGCCGCTTCATCCATCAAATCCACCGCTTTGTCCGGCCAACATCTGTGCGGCATATAGCGCTGAGAGAGCCGCACAGCCGCCCGAATGGCCCCCTCCGTGTATGTCACTCCATGAAATCGTTCCAGAGAAGTTCGCAGTCCCATGAGAATTTCCTCTGTCTCCCGGGCTGTTGGCTCCGGCACCTCCACTCTGGAAAACCGCCGACTCAGCGCCGCATCCCGTTCGATATACTTTCGATATTCCTTTTCTGTGGTTGCGCCGATCATTTGCAGTTCTCCCCGGCCCAGCGCGGGCTTTAAAATATTTGCCGCGTCAATGGCGCCCTCTGCGGAACCGGCTCCCACGATGGTATGCATTTCATCAACAAACAGGATCACATTCCCCGCCCGGATCACTTCCTCCAGAATGTCACGCAGCCGTTCCTCAAATTCCCCCCGGTATTTTGTCCCTGCCACCAGAGAGGACATATACAGCGCTACCACCCGTTTATCCCGTAGCGCACCCGGTACGCGGCCCTTTACGATCTCCCCGGCCAGTTTTTCCGCCAGCGCCGTTTTTCCGACACCGGGTTTCCCTACCAGCGCCGGGTTATTTTTGCTCTTGCGGCACAGGATCTGTACGATCTGGCCCAACTCCCTCTCCCGGCCAATGACTGTCGCGCACCGGCCTTCCGCCGCTCTGGCCGTCAAATCAACACTGAATTTATCCAGCAGCTTTGTCATTTCCATGTCGCCTCCCATTTTGTTTCTCCGTGCTGTTTCCACCGCTCTGGTAAACAGCCGGTCGCTGTCTGCACCCAGCCGTTCCAGCACTTCACATCCAGTGCTGCCGTGTATGCGCAAAATGCCCAGAAGCAGATGCACCGGCGCCACATCCCCCTGTCCCAGCCGGATCGCATCGCCTGCCGCTGCCCCAATACAGCACTTTGCTTCCTCTGTCAGGCCTTGCAGGCCGCCCAGTCCCGCGTTTCCGCGGCCCCAGTATTTTTCCAGCTGCTCGATCAGCTGTTCCGGCTGCAAATGCTGCTCCGCCAGCAGACGCCCTACCTCATGGAACCGCGCCGCGCCCACCAGAAGATGCTCGCTGCCCACAAAGCTGTGGCCCAACTCCGACGCTGCGTTGTTCGCCCATCGAAGTGCGGCCTCACCGGCGGCTGTGAATCGTTTTCTCCCCACAGTCTCGCCCCCCTGTTCCTTCATCCTTCCCATTTTTGATTTTTTCCAAACATTCGCAGCGGCAAAATCCATATTTTCAGAAGAAAAGAATTGCTTTTTCTGAAATCCGTGTTACAATGAAAGCGCTTAGTAAGCCGTTGCCTGCGGCGATCGGCGAGACGAGCGATCTCTTGTGGCTGGATCACCTGACAAAAGCAGACTGTAGACGCAGCTTGCAGCGGGTGATGATGGCTCAATGAAGAAAATCGGGCTTTGCCCGAAAAATGGAGGTGTACCAAATGGCATTCAAAATCGGTAACGACTGCATTTCCTGCGGCCTGTGCGCCAGTAACTGCCCTGTAGAAGCGATCTCCCCCGGTGCCGAGCACTACGAGATCGACCCGGATGTCTGCATTGGCTGTGGTACTTGCGCCGACAACTGTCCTGTAGAGGCCATTGCGCAAGACTGATGTACATCTGTACATGAGTGGGCGCCGCAATTCGGCGCCCACTTAGCTTGTCAAAAAACTCTTCCGCAGAGGAAAGTCTCGCAGAATTTCGCCGCCCACAGGCAGCGAAATCAATTCCACTCCGTTTTCTGCAGGGACATATGCATCTCAGAAAATACTTTTTGGTCTGCAAGCGCGGAAGCTGTCCGCTTCCGGCAGACAGCAAAAGCCGAACGGCTTTTTTAACCGTCTCAGCCGTTGTATCACAACGGTTTTTCATTTACGAAAGCCTGAGCGCGGCTCGCGCCAAAGGCGCTTCGCTGACTGTCAAACAGTTTTGATTTTTCTCTGATCAATGATGGAATTTGGGGAGGGAACGAAATGGTAGAGGCTCTTTGGGAAAACGGCCCCATATTGGGCGATGCTCCCGGCGTTTTCCCCACCGGAACAGATTCCATACTGCTCTCGGACTTTGCCCGTCCCGGCCCAAGCGACCAGATCCTGGATCTTGGGACTGGCTCCGGCATTCTGCCGGTTTTGCTGCTCCATCATCAGCCCAGGCGCTCCGCTGTCGCAGTAGAACTGGACGCCGCCGCCTGTTGCCTGGCCCGGAAAAATTTTCGGCGCAATCATTTGGAATCCCAGCTTCAATTACTTCACGGCGATCTGCGGCAGTACCGGCAGTTGCTCTCTCCCGGAATTTTTGACCTTACGGTATCCAATCCGCCGTATTTCCCCACCGATTCCGGAACTGCTGCCAAATTGGAATACGCCAAAGGTGACAGCGGCTGCACCTTGGACGACCTCTGTTCCGCTGCTGCCTGGGGTACTCGCTGGGGCGGACGATTTTGCGTTGTATTTCGCCCGGAACGGCTCTGCGATCTGATGGTCTGCTTTCGCTCACACGGCCTGGAGCCGAAGCGGCTTCGGCCCGTTTTCCACAGTGCCCGGCATCCTGTCAGCGTCATTCTGCTGGAAGCCCGCCGCGGCGGAAAGCCCGGGCTTCGATGGGAATCTTCCCTGCTGCTTTATACGTCCGACGGTCTCCCCTCTTCAGAGATGCGCCGTATTTACCATATTTCAACATGATTCATATTTCAACATGATTTTCGAAAGGAGTTTTTTAATGCCCGGTTCCCTTGTTTTAGTTCCAACTCCTATTGGTAATTTGAGGGATATTTCCCTGCGGATGACAGCGGCGCTGGAAGAGGCGGACTTTATTGCCGCAGAGGACACGCGTGTCTCCATTAAGCTGCTCAATCATCTTGGCATTAAGAAACAGCTTATCAGCTATCATGAGCACAACAAGCTGGAAAGCGGCCCCCAGATTCTCTCCCGTCTTTTGGCCGGAGAAACCTGTGCCTTGGTGACCGATGCCGGAATGCCCGCCATTTCAGACCCAGGAGAAGATCTGGTCCGGCTTTGCCGGGAACATGATATTCCAGTCACTGCGATTCCCGGACCCTGCGCAGCCGTGACCGCACTGGCCATTTCCGGATTTCCTGCCGCTCGTTTTACTTTTGAAGGTTTTTTGTCCACAAACAAGCGTTCCCGTCAACAGCATCTGAACAGCTTGAAAGGCGAAACGCGCACCATGATTTTTTATGAAGCCCCTCATAAGCTGATCCATACTTTAGAGGATATGGCCGCCGTCTTTGGCGCTGAGCGCACCGTCTGTCTTTGCCGGGAATTGACCAAACTCCACGAGGAATCCCGATCCATGACTCTGGGACAGGCACTGACATACCATCAGTCTGTCACTCCCCGCGGTGAATTTGTCCTGATCGTCTGCGGGGCACAAGCGCCGGTTTCGGAAGCGCCGGATTTGCAGTTCTGTCTTCAACAAGTTGCAGCGCTCCGCAGCAACGGGCTTTCGCTCAAGGACGCCGTAAAGCAGGTCAGCAAAGAAAGCGGCATCGCCAAAAATACGCTGTACGATGCCGCTGTTCAACAATAAAATTAGAACCGCACCCCAATGTTAGATCGTATTGTCTACGCAACTAACTTCTGGGGTGCAGTCTTGTTTTGTGACAGTCTTTACCATTAAACTCGCTTCAGATCCTCTAAGCAATTTTTGCAGAGATTCCGCCCTTTATAATTGATAACATCCTTGGCATCACCGCAGAAAATGCAGGCAGGCTCATACTTTTTCAGAATAATCGAAGAACCTTCCACATAAATTTCCAACGAATCCCGTTCCGCAATATCCAGAGTGCGGCGTAACTCAATCGGAAGTACGATGCGGCCCAGTTCATCTACTTTTCTGACGATTCCGGTTGATTTCATAATTACTGCCTCCTTTACCATACCGTAAGTAACTCTCTCCATTGCTATTATAAAAATCGACAAGTTTTTTGTCAACAGGATTTTGAACATTTTTAGAAAATAGCAAACAATTGTTGCCAAAAGCGCAAATTCAATCCTTATCCACTTCTTGAGTATATAACAGGAGGCCTTTCCTTGATTGCTTATCTATGGACCGCAATGCTTGTCGTTTCCATTGTTTTTGGTATTCTAACCGGGCAAATACACCAGGTCGCCTCCGCAGCAACCGATGGAACCACGCAGGCAGTTCAAACAGCGCTGACCTTAGCCGGGCCAATGTGTTTATGGTGCGGTGTTGGCGAATTGATGCGGCGCAGCGGTTTGAGAGACAAGCTTTCAAAGCTTCTTGATCCGGTTTTAGGAAAAATATTTCCACGGCTTCATACCAACGCCGATGGTTACTCCGCCCTGTCCGCCAATGTCACCGCGAATCTTCTCGGTCTGGGAAACGCCGCCACTCCAATGGGGATTGCTGCCTGCCAGGCGATGAATGACGGCAGCGGAAAACCGACCGACGAGCAATGTCGGCTGATTGTGATGAATACCGCATCCATTCAATTACTGCCCACCAGTGTCGCGGCACTGCGTGCATCTCTGGGCAGCGCAGCCCCTCTGGATATTCTTCCTGCGGTGCTGCTGACCTCTCTCTGCTCTGTCTCCGCCGGGCTTGCTGCCTGTTTCTTTCTGAAAAGGAGGGCACATGAGTGACTTTCTGATTCCCTGCATTCTGGCTCTGTGCGCATGTATGGGGTTATACCGCAAAGAAAATGTCTATGATGCCATGATCACCGGTGCTTCTGATGGCCTTCATGTTCTGAAAAATATTGTTCCATCTCTGATCGTGCTGCTCTGCGCCACGCAGATGCTCCGGGCCAGCGGCGCGCTGGACGCCCTGACAGGATTTCTCCGTCCTGCTTGCCAAAAAATCGGATTTCCGCCGGAAACGCTGCCGCTGGTTTTAGTACGTCCCTTTAGTGGGAGCGCCGCTTTGGCTGTCGGTGCAGAGATCATGGCAACTTATGGCGTAGATTCCCAGATCGGACGCACTGCAGCTGTGATGCTTGGTTCTACCGAAACAACATTTTATACCATCAGCGTCTACTTTGGCGCCGCCAATCTGAAAACCACACGCTATACGATTCCCGCCGCGCTGATCGCCGATCTGACCGGCTTCCTCTCGGCTGCGCTTTTTGCAAGGATTCTATAATATATCAAAAACCGCGCTCCGATTGGAACGCGGTTTTTGTGTTGGCATTACCTATCTTCACATGCAGTCACCCGCATACTATTGTCGGCACACATGAGCTTAACTTCTGTGTTCGGAATGGGAACAGGTGGACCCTCACGGTAATCAACACCAACTTCGGCAGAGTCATTGCTCCGCACGTTCAGGCCTGTACCCTGAAAACTGAACACC
>CAZGOQ010000111.1:0-7104 GCA_964527315.1 uncultured Oscillospiraceae bacterium
CCGCGAGCTGGTCGCAGCGGTTGTTATAGGGGTTCTCCGCGTGGCCCTTGACCCAGTGGAACCGGACCTGGTGGACCTCCAGCAGCTCCAGCAGCGTCTGCCACAGGTCTACGTTGAGGGCCTTGTCGCGCTTGGTGCTTGCAACCACACACTTTACACCGGTATCAAACTCATTGACGAATCCCTCGGACCAGAGTACAATAAGTTGGGGTAGGAGAAAAGCGGAAGCTTTCATACTTGAAAATGAATAATATACCGGGCGGTGATGCTATGTATCTGTCAGATAATCCACATATAGATCAGGATGACCCTATCGAGCAAAGTATGCTTCCTGTGAAATATTATCTGCAAATCAAAGATTTGCAGAAACAGCAGATAATTTCGGAATGTCTCGGTATACTGATTACGCAGTCCGAAAAAATCAACGTATCGATTCTGCGTGTGCTGGAAGATTACAGGATTTCCTTGGGAAATGGTGCATTTGTCTTGATGCGGATCTGTTTTCCGGAGCTGTTCTTTCCTTTTTTGTCTGAACAAGATAGTATCCCTTTGTCTGATCGGGATAAGCGACCAGACCAGAACTGTGCGAACCACCTGCATATGCAGATTCAGGACGAACTTTCCGTGCTATGTCGGGCGGTGTTTTTCTCCCATGGTGGCGATATGTTTGCCCTGCTTTGTTTGCAGGGGGAGAGTTCTGCGGATTCGGAACACTATGCGTATTTCTTTGAACAATTAAAGCATATCATTGCGTATGTCAGAGGACAGAGCGCCAAAAATCACATTCCGCTCCGCTTCCTGGTCAGTGGCGTTCACCTGACTGTACGAAACATATCTGAAGCCTATCGGGAGACCTGCTTGCTTGAGGAATATGCATCTTATCTCTCAGATTCGGACGAGCCGCTGTTGCTTTGGGATTTTCGCGATAGCCTAATATCAGAGTCTCAGCTTCTCACGCAAAAAGAACAACTGTTTTCACAGTTGGAACTGGCAATTCGCTCCGGTAAATCCGATGCTTTGGCGTTATGTACAAAAAATGCAGTCACGTTTATTCCGGGAGCTTATCCTATATCGCGGGAATTGATCCAGAATAAGGCCGGCCATTTTCTTCGGGAACTTGGAAATACACTGCTGGAGCATTCCGTGGTAGATGCCGGTTTTCTGGGAAATTGTGACTTCATATCCTTGGGCAGTAACTGTACAGATCGACAATCCACACTGAATGTTGTTCAGGATTTCCTCTCTTCAGCAAAAAACTGTTATCAACAGCTCTCCGCAAAGCTAACTACCGATCTGCTTTTAAGCGTGCAGCAGTACATTGATAAAAACCTTCAAGATCCCAACCTGTCCGTTACAATGATAGCAGATCACTTTCACGTCAGCCGTACAACGCTCAGCACACGATTCCAACGCTTTTTCGGCATTGGCATGGCCCGATACATCCAAGAGCATCGTATAGCGCTGGCAAGGAAATTGATTCAAACGTCACCGAGCCTGACGTTGGAGGCCGTGGCTGCGGAAAGCGGCTTTAGTGCTGTATCCACTATGTACCGCGTATTTATGCGACTGGAGGGTCAGTCTCCCGGCAGCTTTCGAAACAGACTGGAACGATAAACCATACAAACGCCACTATATGAGCATATCGCTCGTATGGTGGCGTTTTGATATTTTATTGCATTATGATTCTATTTTTTGAAAAACATATCAAACGAATAAAAATAATTCTGCAAATTGCAAAGCTCTCTATCCACTGTATAATTAAAATGTGCAGGCATAAATTTATACAAGGAGTGATCTTCATGAAAAAGAAAATGCTGGCATATTTAATGAGTTTTGCAATACTCTTGACGCTTTTTGCCGGGTGCGGCAGCGAAGCGGCGTCCTCCCAGCTCTCTGCGGAAAACTCTGCTTCGACAGTCTCCTCTGCACCGGAGACTACGGAAACATCTGAGGACCCTGCGGCAGAAATTCCCGACACTTCGGCTGAAGAGCCTGAAGCGTCTGTGGATCCTGAGGAACCAGGAGAAGCCAATGCCGCATCTATCTCCTATCCTATTGCCGATGGTAGCCAGGTTCTCACCGCATGGGCGGTTCTGGAAACGCCCTTTCGTCAGGCCATTGAGGATTGGAACGACTTAAGTGTACTGCCAAACATTCAGGAGGCTACCGGGATTGACCTGCAATTTACGACCGTTAGTTCTGATGCAGCAAGCGAACAATTTCCGCTTATGATTGCTGGCGGAGACTGGACGGATCTGATTCCCATCAGCTATTATACTGGCGGCGATTCTCAGGCATATGAGGAAGACGTAATCGTGGACTTGACCGACCTGCTGCCTGTTGACGCACCGGATTACTGGGCTATTGCTCAGTCCATGGACGATTTGTCCAAGAGTGCTATGATTTCCGGCGATAAGTACTTAACCTTTTACACTCTGTTGAACCAGTATTATTTGATTCAAGGTCCCGTTATCCGCCAAGACTGGCTAGACGAACTCGGCCTTGAGGCGCCATCTGATTTAGACTCCTTTACCGAGGTTATGGAGGCATTTTATGACAATTACCACCCAGATTACACGATTTATACCTCCGATGGAGGTCTTGACTATCTAAGTGATCTGTTCGGCACCATGGTCACCGGCTACAGCACGATGGACGGCAGTCTGCCGGTCTATGTGGACGGCGAAAATGTCGTCTGTACATATAACACCGATGAATACCGTACCTATCTGGAATGGTTCCAAGATATGTATCAATATGGCGTCATCAACGACTCTTTCTATAACATCAATGAGATGGACGGAACAGTCCGCAATACCTATATTGCCGAGGGAGAGATCGGTTATTGGTCTGCCCGATGTGAATCCATTGATGAATGGAAAACCTATACCACTGACGACGAAACACTGGCAAATGCAAACCCCCAACCTGTGGGCTTCTTGACTGATGCAGACGGACAGTTTAACTGGGCGGAGGAGCAGTCCCGCCTGTACAGCCGAGTCAGTTGGTGTATCACTACCCAGTGTAAAGATGCCGGTCTTGCTCTTCAGTTTCTGAACTACTTTTTCACAGACGAAGGGTCAATTCTCGCTAACTATGGTACCGAGGATTATACTTGGACTTATGATGAAAACGACAAAATTTCCTACACGGATATCGTGCTGGATAATCCCGATGGTCTGACTGCACAGCTCTCCGTCAACGTCAATACCACCAGCGCAATCCTGCCATGCTACAGTATTGAGGAAAAGCTGTTCGTGTCGTATTGTGAAAATGCACAAAAGGGTATTGAACTATACAACGAAAATGTTTCTGCGGACCATGCCTATCCAAGTGCTGCGGCGCTGACCACCGAGGAGACCAACAGCATCAGCGGAACAGTCACAACCATCATGACCTACAGTTCAGAGCAGCTGTTGAAGTTCATGTCCTGCGCTGAGGAAATTACCGATGAATCTTGGCAGGCTTATTTGAACCAACTCGATGGGCTGGGCATTGAGGATGTTATTGCTGTCTATCAGAACGCCTATAGCGAGTATCTTGCCGGAGAACGCTGATTTGGAATGTTGAAAAACAGGGCGTGGCAGGTTGCCCTGACCGCGCCCTGTCTTATGTATGTGTATTTAGGAGGGTATTATGAGCATTGAAAAAGTAGATGTGGCCGTGGTCGGCGCTGGCTGCGGTGGAGCATCGGCGGCCTATCACCTGGGAAAACTGGGGTATCGTGTGGCCTTGATTGAAAAAGATGTCGGCTATGGCAAGGCACTGCGTGGAGTTAACGGTTTTTTTGCAGTGGATACCAAATTTCAGCGGGAGAAACATTACATGACCAAGCCAGGCACTGTATTCAATTACCTGATGGATCATGCCCACTGGGGCGTTGACCCCAAAATCGTATCCGATTTTTGCAACCGTTCTGCGGAGATTTGCGATTGGCTGACGGAGAACGGTGCAGAAATCGAAAATATAATTGCCTATTTCCCCGGATGTGATCACACATGGATGTATATGCCCGAAAACGCACGAATCTACCATGTACTCGGCACAGCGCTTGATAAAATGGATAACGTCCAGCTGTTGGACCGCACCTCCGTTATGAAAATAACGGCTGAAAACGGGCGTGTGACCGGTGTGGTGCTGCGAGATGAGCGCACTGGTACTGTCGGTACCCTCTCCGCAAATAGCGTAGTCCTTGCCACCGGCGAGTATCAGGTCATGATGGCGGGTACTGTCCTGTCTGAATTTAAAGGCGCCGATATGGCGGCGGAGCTTGGCGCCGCCCGACTGCGTCCAACGGTTGCCAGCAACGGCGGAGGCCCACCGGCTGACGCCGATTTTCGACAGCCCTGTAATCTGTTTGTAAATCTGGACGGTAAGCGCTTTACCAATGAGGAGATTACGGTACGTATCGACGATATGGCTTTCTGTGCTTCTACCCAGAAAAAGGGCGAGTATTATGTCCTTATGGACGAAAATCTCAACCAGTGGTATTTGGCCAATGGCTTTGTGGATTTTAAATACGGCATGGGCAAACAGACACCCAATGATCTCAAGGATGTAATTGCCGGAAAAGTGCGTCTGGATGGCCCCGATGGTCCTGGTGGTCCTGGTGGTGACATCCCGGAGGATATGCCGCCCATGGGCAATATGTTTGAAGAAATGCACAAACAGTTAATTGCAGCAGATACACTGGAAGAGCTGGCCCAAAAGACCGACTTGCCACTGGAAAACTTGAAAGAAACGATAAAAGAATATAACGAGGCTTGTTTTTCCGGCAAAGATACCGTGTTCTATAAAAACCCCGATTACCTGATCCCACTCACCACACCACCCTATTTTGCCAACAAGCGTAGCGCAGCTCTTTCTGATTTGGAAGGCGCCATTAAGACCAATGCAAACATGGAAGTTCTGAACACCGAAGGGAAGGCGATTCCCGGTTTGTACGCAGTTGGCGGCGTATGCAGCCCCATTAACGGTCAGATTTACACACATCGCTGTGCTGGCAGTCGAGCAACCTTTGCCTTATTGGGCGGAAGGATTGTATCGGAGCACTTGCCTGACTATTTAAAATCCATTAAGGTGTGAGAAAGGAACAAATGATATGAGTATAATTGGCATACCACTCCAAAAACCGGCGCGCAGAGAATTTCATATGCCATCTATGGAAGAACTCGCTGCCATATTTGCGGATGGAAGTCCCGACGGTCCTGGCAGCCCCGGCGGCCCCGGCGGAGGGCCTGGCTTTGAAGACAATTCTGACTGCCGTCCAGCCGTACAAGTGACCGGGAAGGAACTTGAACCGGAAGCTGCGGTTCCCGGTGCCATTTTTGGCGGCAAGATCACAGCCGGCGCATCCAATGGATTGAAGGTAGTTGCATATGACGGTATTACCGGCGGTATTCATGTCAGCGGAGGCAACCACACGGCTACCGATGCCGTAATTAGTCTGTCCGGACGCGGTAAGGGACTGGCAGGCCGAGGCACCGGCGCTTCTGTTAAAAACCATGGACAGCTGACGCTTAGAAATTCCGCGATTTATACAAACGGCAAGGCGCGTGGTTGCACAGCTGCCGAGGACTTCAGCACCCTTCGGGTTTATGATTCAGTTCTGGTGGCCATGGGCGCACCCTACGGGGATCCCAACGTACCTCCTGTGACCGGCCCTGCCGCATCCCCTCCAGCGGCGCTGGAAATCGAGGGCAACTGCCGTGCACACTGCACTATGAGCAATTCCTCTAGTTTCTTCTATCGAAGCAGGATCTACACTGACGGCTGGGCCGCACTGTCCACTGATGCATCTAACGGCTATGTATATCTGGAAGCGAATGACTGTCAAGTAGTCTCCACCAAATCAGGCTATGGCATTTACGCAGACGGCGGCTGCCATGATGAGGTAAACCGGTGTCGCTTTGACGTAGCGAGTATGGCTGCCATTATTGGCGGCGAGAGCGATGTAACATTCAGAGATTCCAATCTGAAATGCGGCACTTATGGTGCATTGTTACATTCAGTCAACGGTCAAGACACTGAGGTCGGTACGGCAATTCTGGAACACTGTAGCCTCCATTCTGGCAAGGAAGCTTTTCTGGTCAAAAGCGATAATGTGGAAATTTGCCTTCGGGATTCCAACGTAATCTCTGACTGCGGTATTCTGGTTCGCACTATAGTCAACGATGACCCGATTGCCACCAAGGTCGGGCCGAATCCGGTTTATGGTGTCAACGTAATTCTCACAGATATGGATGTTTCCGGCGATTTAATCCACGAAGATCCGGATCGGGATATGTGGATCAGCCTGACCAGTTCTGTTCTGCGGGGCGCAATTGTAAACGCGGTGCTTTCCATGGATCGCGGCAGTAAATGGATTGCCACCCATGATTCCCAGGTAACGCTGCTTGGCTCTGCAGAGGAGGCCCAAATCGACGCGCTCCCCGGTGTAGTCATTCGAATGAAATGCAGGACATCCTTGGAATGCAAACTACCTAGCGGCGGGACTCTGATCGCAGGAAACTGACAAAAATCTGCCTACAGAGCAAGTCAATATTTCCCCATAAGAGACGATAAAACGGATAAGTTGTCTCTTATGGGGATATTGCTATCATACCTCGTAAGCGTAAAAAACTGAGGTGGGAATTGTCAAAAAGTCCTGACGATTCCCACCTCAGCAATCAGGAATGTACCTGGTGGTCGGGATAGATGCGTTGAGCATCGTCGATTCGTTTCCGGTCCAGGCGTTGTCCGCAGCGGTCGCAGTAAGCTTGGAAGTCGCGTTCCAGGGGATCCTGCAGGCAGGGCAAACAGGGAAAGATTCCCCGGAAGGTAAGCAAAGAATCTGCGTAACACGTGCTGGGAAGAAATAGAAAATTCGTTTTGGTTTACTCGACCATCCCCTCGTTTTCCCCAAAGGTTCCCTTAGATTGCAAAGGAGCCTTTTGAAGTCTGGGGATATGATCTCATGCCGGACGCTTCCGCGCAAGGCGGGGGCTGGTTTGAGGGTTACCATACCTCAGCAAGCTGAGGGGACAGTTGATAGGGACAGATAAGAAAGTACCAACCCTGGAGACTATCCCAAGGATTGTGTAAGCCTCCATCCTGGTGTCACTA
>CAZGOQ010000112.1:0-7058 GCA_964527315.1 uncultured Oscillospiraceae bacterium
ACAGTAAGCTTTCCAACAACCAGAAAACGACCTATATGTACACCATGTGGGAAAAATATGGTTATCTGGACTATATCAGCTACAATGAATGGCTCAATGAGCTGGTCGCGAATGGCGAGATGGATGAGGACTTCAAGTCCACCATTGCTACCATCGGCAGAACGCCGGAGGCTGACAGTGAGGACGTACGGGAATACGTCGAGAAGTTCATAGAGTACTATACCGCCAAGGGCTATACGATCACCCGGCTGTACGCCGTCATGGCAACGAGCAGCAGGGTGGCTACCGGCGGCGGGCAAACGCTCTTCGCCAGCCAGAACACACCCACATGGAAAAGAGTGCTCAGCTTTTTTACGGGCCTTTTGACCTTTGATAATATCAATTATGTGGAGGAAGATATCGGCGAGCGGGGCCTTACCTTTACCCTTTATGATCCGGTCTACGGCGGAGAGACATTTTCGCCCGCTATCCTGGGGAACGGCACGCTCCATAAGTATCTGCTGTATTTTGACAGCTCGTTCCCCTATATCCATCAGAATTTCGTAAAGCTCACCCTTGGCACTTCCTACAGCGTGCATAAGGGCGTGGACGCGTTCGAGACAATGACGCAGTCCCAGGGCACTTATGTGGTGTCTACCACCTATTATCCCACGGGCCTGGTGGAGCAGAGCGCCGACGACCTGCACACCGCCACCTATCTTGCCGGCTCCCGTGAGAACAACCTGGTGTATCAGACGCAGTTTACGGACGACTACACCAATACGTCGCTCCATAAGGACAGCCGTTCCAAAATCTATTATTCGTTTATCATCAGCATCCTGGCGTCCTTCTTTACCTATCTGCTGGGACTTCCCCTGGGCATCCTGATGGCCAAGAAGAAGGACACCTGGGTGGACAACCTGGGCAACGCGTATGTGATTTTCATGATCGCGGTACCCTCCCTGGCGTATTACTTCATGTTCAAGGCGGTGGCGACCAAGGTTGGCCTGCCGACGCTCTTCTCGCTGGATAATCCGACGGTGGCCATGTATGTTACGCCGGTGTTGGCCAGCCTGGCGGCTTCTGTTGCGGGAACTATGAAATGGATGCGCCGTTACATGGTCGACCAGATGAACTCCGACTATGTCAAGTTCGCGCGGGCAGAGGGACTCAGCGAATTTGAGATCTTTACGAAGCATATCTTTAAGAACGCTGCCATCCCTATCGCGCATGGTATCCCGAATACAGTCATTATGGCTCTGTCGGGTTCCATCATGATGGAACGCATTTTCACGATCCCGGGCGTCGGCGGACTCCTGGTGGAAGCCATCGGCGCGTACGACAACTCCGTGATTGTCGGCGTGGCGTTCTTCTATGGCGTGCTGTCCATTATCTCCACGATTTTGGGCGATATTACCATGGCGATTATGGATCCGCGCATCTCTTATACGTCCAAGGCGAGGTGATCAAAGATGACGGAGACGAAAGAAAGAGTAATCGATCTGAGCGACACTGGTTTGACAGATGAGAAGCTGTTTGCCCGGATCCCGCAGGACACCTCCGCGGTGGAGCGGATCGTCGCGCCCCGGTATTCCTACTGGAGGTCGGTGGGCCGTGTGTTTTTCTCGAAAAAATTGAATATTGTCGCGATTGCGTGCCTGGTGCTGATTCTAGTGTTTACCTACATCTACCCGACGTTCTTCAGCAGTTTTGACAAATACGAAAACATCATGGACTCCTATGCCAAGCATCTGACGCCTTCTGCGGCCATCGAAAAGTTTGGCTTCAGTATTCGGTGGATATTCGGGACCGGTGAATCCGGGCAGTCCACCTTTGAAGCGATCTGGTACGGCGCCAGGATCTCTATTTCGCTGGCCGTTCTCTGTACGGCGATTAACTTTACCATCGGTATCCTGATAGGAGCGCTGTGGGGCTTCTCAAAGAGGGTCGACATCGTGATGAATGAGATCCGAAATGTTGTCGCCAACGTACCGAGCACCCTGCTTATTTCCGTTTTGGTGCTGGTTTTTTCGCCGAACTTCGTCACGCTGATGTTTGCCATGTGCGTTACAGGCTGGATTGGCATTGCGTATTCCCTGCGCACCCAGGTTATCATTATCCGGGACCGGGAATACAACCTTGCGTCCAGGTGTCTTGGCACCTCGGCTTTCCGTATTGCGACGAAAAATATTCTGCCCTTTATGATCTCGTTTATTGTGACCCTGATGGCAAATTCGCTCCCGGGCTATATTGGCACCGAGGCGTTTCTGAGCTATATTGGCCTCGGTATTTCCGACACCACCCTCGGCAAAATCATCTTTAATGCCCAGAGCGCCATGGTTGTGCCCGGCTGGGAGTGGGAATTCTGGTGTCCTGTGCTGCTCTCCGCGTTTATATCTATTATCTTGTTCCTGGTCGGTCAGGGCCTTGGTGACGCGGCAGACCCGAAGACACACATGAAGTGAGTGAGGGTGGGAGCATGGAAGAGAAGAAAGTATTGTTGTCTGTCAGAGACCTCAATGTGAGGTTCCGCGTTCGCGGAAGGGTGCTGACGGCAATTCGGGGAGCTTCGCTCGAGATCTATGAGAATGAGTCGATTGCGATTGTGGGCGAGTCTGGCTGCGGCAAGTCCGTGCTGACAAAGACCTTTGCCGGCATGCTGGATGACAACGGTTTTATCGATCAGGGCGACATTATATTTAATGATGAGGATCTGGCGCGGACCGAGGCAGGGTTTACCCAGACGGCCAAGCGAGTGATTGCGCGGGCCGAGAGGAAGCTGAACCAATACTCGAAGCTTGAGCTTGGGGCGGAGGTATACCGGGAGATCCTTGCTCTGAAGAAAGAGCGGGAAGAGATGCTGGCCCTCAGCAAAGCGGACTCAGACGCATTTGAGGCCGAGAGAAAGGAACTCGATTTTCGTCGGGCTGAGGCATACAATCTGAAGCAGACGCTGAACAGCTCGAGAGAAAGGGCGCGGATCAAGGAACTTTCCCGGGTGGTCGCCGATTACGATGCGAAGATCAAGGCCCTCGACGCGAAAGAGAAGCGTCTGCTCCGTGAAAAAACCGAAGAAGTGAAGCACAGCGCCGCGTATGATCAGGAGTATAGTGAAAAAATGGCAGAGCTTAAGGCGCGTTATGAAGAGAAATGCGCCGGGGAAATTTCCAGCGAAACGAAAGCGCGGAATACGATCATTGCCAAGGAAGTCTATCTTTCTATCAGTAAATATCCGCCGTATAAGCGGCCCAAGCTGCTCCACACGGTGTTGGGAGCGTTTCGGAAGGCCATGGAGCTGGGCACGGATTTGGACGATGAAACTCAACTGAATCATATTTTTGAGGTAGCCGTGCTTCGCGTTAAGTATCTGGATGAAACGCCGGAAAAGCTGCGGGGTGTTTCTGTCCTGAACCTTGCGAGGGTTGACTGCGTCAACAATTGGACGACGATCCGCGGCGGCAAGGTTGCGACGGTGTTTCAGGATCCGATGACCTCGCTCAACCCAATTTTGACTATTGGTAAGCAGATTACCTCTGTCATTATGAGGCACCAGAAGGTGTCGGAGAGCGAGGCGCGGAAAAGGGCGATTGTGCTGATGAAAAAGGTCGGAATACCAAACGCCGAGAATCGTTTTGACGATTATCCGTTTCAGTATTCCGGCGGCATGAGACAGCGCATCGTCATTGCAATTGCGCTTTCCTGCCAACCCAAGCTCCTGATCTGTGATGAGCCGACGACTGCACTGGATGTTACCATTCAGGCGCAGATTCTGGAGCTGATTAAGAATCTTCAAAAGGAATTCCAGTACACGATCGTATTTATTACCCATGATCTTGGCGTCGTTGCGAATATTGCGGACCGTGTCGCGGTGCTGTATGCCGGTCAAATCATTGAGATTGGCACGGTGGAGGAGATATTCTACGACCCGCAGCATCCATATACCTGGGTGCTGCTCTCATCGCTTCCTCAGTTGGCCAAACAGGATACGAAGCTCTATTCCATCTCCGGAACGCCGCCGTCCCTGTATAATAAGATTACCGGCGACGCGTTTGCGCCGAGGAATCCGTATGCCCTGATGGTCGACACACTCAAGGAGCCGCCGATGTTTAAGGTGTCGGATACGCACTATGCAAAGACTTGGCTGCTCGATCCACGGGCGCCGAAAGTTGAAAAGCCCGAGAGCATTCGCGATATCCATGGAACACTAAGAAAAGTATTCAATATATAAAAAGGGTGGACAGCCATGAGCAAAGAGAATAAGAGTATGGTTTTAAATGCCAGCGCCGCCCATTTTCCCGAGCATGGTCCGATAGCCGAAAATGGGAAAGAAATTCTTCTCTCGGTTAAAAATGTCGATATTACTTTCGGTAAGGGCGACAATAAAGTCGAAGCTGTAAAAAATGCGTCCTTTGATATATATAAGGGAGAAACATTCTCCCTGGTTGGGGAATCCGGCTCCGGCAAGACGACCATTGGCCGGGCCATCATTCGCGCAAACCAATGCTCCAATGGCGAGATTCTTTACAAAGGGGTTCGCATTTCAGGCAGGATTCCGCGTACACTGGACCGTGAAGTGGTCCGCAATATTCAAATGGTGTTCCAGGATCCCGCGGCATCTCTTAACGAGCGTGCAACCGTGGATTATATTATTTCAGAGGGCCTTTATAATTTCCATCTGTATGAGAATGAAGCCGACCGTGTCCGTAAGGTGGAAAAGATTGTTGAGGACGTTGGCTTGCTTCCGGAGCATCTCACCCGTTATCCACATGAGTTTTCCGGTGGTCAGCGCCAAAGAGTTGGCCTGGCGAGGGCTATGGTCATGGAGCCTGAACTTGTTGTTGCCGACGAACCTATTTCCGCCCTCGATGTTTCCATTCGGGCGCAAATCCTGAATCTGATGAACAAGTTTAAGGAGGAACGCAACACCACGTATCTCTTTATTGCCCATGATCTTTCCATCGTGCGTTATATTTCCAACCGGATAGGTGTTATCTATAAAGGGAGAATTGTGGAGATCGCCACATCTGAGGAATTGTTCAATTACCCACTGCACCCGTATACGCGGTCGCTTATTTCAGCGATTCCTCTGCCGGATCCGAGGCTGGAAAAGAACAAGGTTCTGTTCACCTATGATTCGGCGGTGCACGATTATAGTGACGGTGACACGCTTGAGCTTACGCTGATCGGGCATGATCACTATGTCTATGGCAGCCAAAAGGAGATCGAGGAATACAGGAAGATCCGTGATAAGGGCGTTCCTCTGAAAACGCTTTCCATCATCGGCATCAATACCGAGGCGCCCGAGGAAAAACAACCAACGGAGTCGTCTGCGGTTAATGAAGTCATACTCGACAGGCCTGTCCACGATACGGGCAGCGCGCTGTATGTCATTCTGTCCTTCCTTCTTCCCATTTTGGGCCTGATTGTGGCACATATTTTTAGGAGGCACAATTATATCCGTAACTTTAAGGCTTGCCGCAAGGGAGCCATCGCCGCATTTGTATGCCTGGGCGCGCTGCTGCTGTTGTTCCTTTTCCTGGTGATGATGGCGGTTATTTAAATGAAGCTTTTTTTTGGCAGAAGACAGTCAGAGGAACGGCAGACCGAGCGCATCGAGATTTCAGAGGACCGGGTAAAACTCAGAATAGTCATCTTCGTTGTGATGCTTTTCATCGCGGTAGCGTCCTTTGCGTACGGGATAAATTCCCTGTTTTCCAGTGAACCGGGCGTTCAGGAGGTCACGGTGCCGTCCTCCAGCGGATTGAGCTGCGGCGATGAATTTACGTTTTACTATTATCTTGGTGCGGGCGAAGCTTCGGCCACGGAGGAGCAGAAGGCGATCAAGGCTCTGTATTCCCAGGCGGCGGTGGACGCGTATCAGCTTTTCAGCACCGATATGGAATTTGAAGACTGCAGGAATCTTTGGTATATCAACGAACATGTAAATGAGGAGATTGAGGTCGATCCCGCGCTCTATGAGGCGTTTGTTCTCTTGGAGGGAAGCGGCACGCGATACCACTATCTTGCGCCGATGTACGAAATGTACAGTTCCCTGTTCAACTGCGAGTACGACAGTGAAGCGCTGGATTTTGACCCGTATCTGAATGCGAATTTATGTGAATTTTATGAGGATACTGTAGTTTTTACGGGCGATCCCAATGAAATAGAGCTTGAACTGCTCGGAAACAACACAGTGCGGCTGAGTGTTTCCGACGATTATCTGCGCTTTGCGGCTGAGAATGGAATTAGCCGTTTTATTGACCTTTTCTGGATGAAAAACGCGTTTATCGCAGACTACATTGCCGGGCTGTTTTTGGAGAACGGTTATACGAAGGGGACGCTCATAAGCTGTGACGGCTTTGTGCGGTGCCTGGATGATGCGCCGGGAACGGAGTTTTCCCTCACGCTTTCCCATCGCGATGGAATAACGGTGTCCACGTCTGAGACGTTGCGCTTTACATATGCTGTGAGCATTGTGTATTTGAAGGACTATCCTCTTGGGAACGGCGATGAAGGCAGTTATTACGTTTGGGAAGACGGTACAATCCGCTTTCCGTACATAGATCCGGCGGATGGGCTTTGCAAAAGCGCCATTCCGGAGGTGGCGGCTTCTTCCTCTGCGCTGTCCTGCGCTGAACTGGCGCTGAAAATCGCGCCGATATATATTTCCGACGCCTTGGATGAGACGGCCCTTCAGGCTCTGGCCCAAGAGGATATTACCGTATATTATCAGTTTTGAGGCTTGGAGTGTTATGCAATAAACAGGCGGCAGGCAGATGGAAACGCAATAAACTAAAAAATTTATGGTAAGGCATTGACATATACCCCACCAGGGTATATGATACATATGCTCAAAGAGAGGTGTGCCCGGAAAAAGCTTGCCGTTTGACGCGATGCCGAAAAGACGGTTTTGACAGGGAAGTGCCGGCATATTGCGTCAGCAAGCCCGAGGGACAATGAAAAAGAGCAATTGAGTAAATACGCCGGCCCAGGGAAGCTGCCCGAAGCCGAGACGGGAGGAGTTTATGAAGCAATACAATGTGACTGGCATGAGCTGTGCGGCTTGCAGTGCCAGGGTA
>CAZGOQ010000113.1:0-7018 GCA_964527315.1 uncultured Oscillospiraceae bacterium
GGACAGGGTTCCCGCCGCCTGCCAGGAACGCTCCTTGAGCCGAGGGAAGAGGTCATAGATCCGCTCAATGTCATCCTTCAAATTATCCTTGCGGAGATAAGCGCCGATTTTCAGATTTTCCAGCACCGTCATATCCGGGAAGACCCGGCGGCCTTCCGGCACCATGGTGATGCCTTTGGAGACGATCTCCGGAGTGCCAAGGCCCAAAAGTTCATCCCCATCGAGGGTGATCGAGCCGCTTTTCGCCTTGACCAGACCGACGATGGAACGGAGGGTGGTGGATTTACCGGCGCCATTGGCGCCCACCAGAGTGACAATCGTGCCGTCCGGCACGCTGAGAGAAATGCCCTTTACCGCCTCGATGCCGCCATAGTTGACGATCAGATTTTCTATTTTAAGCATCGCCGCTCACCCCCAAATATGCGTCGATGACCCGCTGGTCATTCTGAACCTCCGACGGCGTACCGGTGGCAATCAGTTTGCCAAAATCCAGCACATAGATCCGATCGGAGATCTGCATGACCAGATCCATATGGTGTTCGATCATAAATACGGTCAAATCATATTTATCCCGGATCTCTTTAATGAAATCCGTCAGTTCCTGCGTTTCCTGGGGGTTCATTCCTGCGGCCGGCTCATCCAGAAGCAGCAGCTTCGGATTGGTGGCCAGTGCACGGGCAATCTCCAGCCGACGCTGAATGCCATAAGGCAGGGAACCGGCGACTTCATCCTTAAGATGAAGCAGATTCTGCTCCTCCAGCAGCGCCGCAGCTTCCTCCCGCATCCGCCGTTCCTCTTTGTAGCTGAGACGGAAAGTAGCGGTAAACACGTTGTGCTTGGCCCGCATATGTTTGGCGATCAGCACATTGTCAAAGACACTGAGTTCAGAGAACAGGCGGATATTTTGAAAGGTACGGGCGATGCCCAGTTTGGTGATCCTATCCGGTGTGGGACTGATCACGTTGGTATACATGCCGTCGTGTTCCCCGGAATACTGTTTTTTCATTTTTCCATGGGGGTGGTTTTCCACCATGGGATGGCCCAGAAAGGAGATAAGGCCATTGGTAGGCTCATAGACGCCGGTGATGCAGTTAAAGGCGGTGGTCTTTCCGGCGCCATTGGGTCCGATCAGCGCAACGATCTCCCCTTTGTTCACATCCATCGACAGGTCATTGATCGCGACCACGCCGCCAAACTGCATTGTAAGATTTTCAACATGCAAAACATTCTCAGGCATCCGAGGCCACCTCCTCTTTTGGCTTTTTCGTTCGCTTACGGAAAAGCGCGGGCAATTCTTTGCTGCCCATCAGGCCCCGACGGAAGAACAGCACAACGATCATAATGATGATCGAGAATACCACCATCCGAAATCCGCTCCGCAGCAGGGGCACGCCGGGTTTTGCTTCGTCCAGGAACCGCAGCCACCACTCAGAGCAGGCCACAAACAGGAAGGAGCCAAGGCAGCTTCCTGTGACAGAGCCGATGCCGCCGATGACGACGATCAAAAGGATCTCATAGGTCATGGCGGACTTGAAAGCGTTGGCCTGAATGGTGGTCTGATACATGGCCAGCAGTGCGCCGCCCACGCCTGCAAAGAAAGAGGAAATGCAGAAGGACAGCATTTTATGCCGCGCCAGATTGATGCCCATGGCTTCTGCCGCAATCTCATCTTCCCGGATGGCTTTAAAGGCTCTGCCGTAAGAGGAATTAATCAGCAAAACGATAATGGCAATGCAGATACCGGCAATGACCATGGGAAACAGGGCGGAGGTAAAGCTGGGGAATTTGCGAAGCAGGTTGGAGCCATTTGTCAGAGGGCCAAGCTTGTCCCACTGGAAGAAAGCGCGGACAATTTCCGCAAAGCCCAGCGTGGCAATGGCCAGATAGTCGGATTTCAGCCGCAGGACCGGCAGACCAATCAGGAATGCAAACACCGCCGCCACCAGACCGGCCAGAATCATGGCCAGGGGCCAGGGCATCTGAAACTGAATGATGCCGCCGTCAAAATACTGGTAGACCGAAGCGCGGTCCGCCACGGGGATCGTGAAGATCGCGTAGGTGTATGCACCCAGCAACATAAAGCCCGCCTGACCCAGAGAAAACAGACCGGTAAAACCGTTGAGCAGATTCATGGAAACAGCTACCAGCGCATAGATTGCGCTTTTTTTGATGACTGCAAAAATAATATGGGTGGGCGCGACCGTCTGTTCCAGAATAAATACGCCCAGATACAACGCTGCAATGATCGCAATGGTGATAATATTTCCCGCCGATAGTTTCTTTTTCATAGCAGCACCCCCTTAAACTTTGTCGGTGGCTTTTTCGCCGAACAAACCGGTGGGTTTTGCCACGAGAATGATGATCAGCAGCGCGAAGGTAAAGGCGTCGGAGAAGGTGGTCCAGCCCAGGCCTTTGATGATGTTTTCACAGATGCCGATGATAAATGCCCCGATCACAGCACCAGGAATGGAACCAATTCCGCCAAACACAGCGGCGACAAAGGCTTTCAGGCCCGGCATAGCGCCGGAGGTGGGCACCACGGCGGTATAGCTGGTAAAATATAGCATGGAGCCGACAGCGGCCAGAAAAGAGCCAATGATAAAGGTCATGCTGATGACATTGTTGATCTTGATGCCCATGAGCTGGGCGGTGTCATAATCCCTGGAAACGGCCCGCATGGCCATGCCTACCTTGGTGTGGTTGATGAGCCACATCAGGCCGATGACCAGCAGCAGGGTCAAAATCGGGGTAACGACGGTGACGACTTTGGTGGTGGCGGAGCCGATGGAGATGGTTTCCGAGATGCCGGGAATGACCGGATACTGTTTGGCCGGGCCGCCGGTCACATACAGCGCAACATTCTGCAGCAGATAGCTGACGCCGATGGCGGAGATCATAACGGACATCCGGGGGGCAGAGCGCAGGGGCTTATAGGCTATACGCTCGATCAGGAAGCCCAGCAGTACCGTCGCGATCAGCACCAGCGGAATGGCCACATAGAAGGGCATGGACGCGGACGCATAGACCATGATCAATCCGGCAACCATAAAGATATCACCGTGGGCAAAGTTAATCAGACGAAGGATGCCGTAAACCATAGTGTAGCCAATGGCAATCAGGGCATACTGTCCGCCTACCGCGATACCGGAGATCAGATACGGCAGGTTTTGGCTGATCCATTGCATGAAGAAGCCTCCTTTTTCAGAGTTTTTCGGAACCGGGGGAAGAGTTTAAACGATGGGGGGCAGAAACCCTGCCCCCCATTGGAACTGTTGGAATAGAATTATTCGGCAGTCTGAACCGCAACGAAATTCCATGTGCCGTCAGTTGTGTTGACTTCCTTGATGTAAGCGGAGTTGCGGTTGGCATCGCCGATCTCATTGAAGGAAATCGCACCGGTCACGCCGGTATAATTGACGTTCCACAGGGCTTCATTGACCTTTACAGGATCCGTGGAGCCTGCGGCCTTAATAGCCTCGAGGGCGACAAAGTAAGCATCATAGGCCATTGCGGAGTTGGCAACGATGACGTCAGAGTTGTTGTTCTCAGACAGACGGACGGAATCCGCGTTGACCCACTCCTTGAAGCCCTTGACAAACTCTTGGGCGGCGGGACTGGTATCACCTTCATCGAAGAAGGTGGTCACAGAGATGGAAACATTTTTGCCCTTGGCAGCGTCGAGGATAACGGAGTTATCCCAGGTATCGCCGGCCAGCATGGGAACATCCAGACCCTGAGAGGCGACCTGGTCAATAATCAGGGCGGCAGCCTCGGTGGAGGTGGGCGCCATGATAACGTCACAGCCCTGGTTTTTGGCATTGGTTACATAGGAGGAGAAGTCGGAGGTGCCGTCGGGGAAGGTTTCTTCCACGACGTTGTCCTCACCGAAAGCTTCCACAAAGTAGTGGCCCAGGCCCACGGAGTAATCATCACCCTGCTTGGTCAGAACATAAGCCTTGGTGGCGTTCAAAGAAGTCTGCGCGTACTTTGCCAGAACAGTGCCCTGGAAGGGATCCAGGAAGCAGATGCGGAAATAGTGGGAGTTGCCCTCAGTGACTTGAGGGTTTGTGCAGGTAACGCCGATAGCGGGAATGCCTGCGTTTTTAAATGTATCGGAAGCTGCGATGGAAACGCCGGAGCCGTAGGAACCGAGCACCACGGAACAGTTTGCGTTGACCAGCTCGGAAGCGGCGGAGACGGCCTTATCGTTAGAGGACTGGTTGTCAACGATTTTCAGCTTGACCTGATAGGTTTCGCCGCCGATCTCAACGGTGGGGCAGACCTCGTTGGCGTATTTGGCGCCCAGTGTCTCCTGCTTGCCGCCGGCGCCGTTATCGCCGGAAGCGGGTTCATAGATGCCGATGGTAACGACCTTGTCACCGGAAACGACGGAAGCGGAACCCTCTCCGGAAGCGGCGGAACTGGCAGTGGAAGCAGTGCTGTCGCCGCAGCCTGCAAAGGCGCAGACCATCATCGCAGCGGCCAGCAGCAGCGCCAGCACTTTTTTGGATGATTTCATATTTCTCATACTCCTTAACGCAAAAATTTCCGCACATTTTAATGCTGTAATGTACGAATTAAAGGATAGAGACATTATACCGCAGAAAACGGGTAAAAATCAACATTAAAATTCCGCCTCGCGCAGGATATGGAAAAATTAGGGGCGGCGATTTTGTGAAAGGCTCAACTTGTTCTTAAGGGGCGAACAAACGAAAAAACAAATGTTCACCGTAGAAGGACATGTGCAAAATCAATAGAGTTTGTCTGATTATTTTGTGAAAAATACCGACATTCACAGGAGCGGCGCAAAGCAGTCTGTAGGGAAAATTCCGCTTTACTTTCATATAGTAGTTTGCTAAAATAAATGAAAAGTGATTGTGGCAGTGAGGTGTAGCAAAATGAATAATCATGGAAAGGGAAGAGACCGGAATGCGGCCCTGTATGCGGCGCTTTTGACACTGAAAACGCCAGAGGAATGCTATGCGTTTTTTGAGGATCTCTGTACTGTTTCTGAGCAGATGGCCATGGAGCAACGGTTCGAAGTGGCGCAGCTGCTGGACAAGGGCTGTATTTATAGCGATGTACTGGAGAAAACCGGAGTCAGCAGTGCCACGGTCAGCCGGGTCAAGCGCTGCCTGAATTTTGGTGCAGGCGGCTATCGGACGGTGCTGGATCGCATGGAAGAGGAAACGAAATCTTGAGTGCCTACGGAGTTTTGGCGGACTGGTATGACAGTCTGACGGAAGATGTGGACTATGAAGGACTTTATGAATATCTGCGGGCAATCCTTCGGAGGAACAGCGTAGTGCCGGAGCGGGTGTTGGATATGGCCTGCGGAACCGGCAGTCTCAGCGTGTTGTTTGCGGCGGATGGGGCGGCCTGTTACGGCATGGATCTAAGCGAGGAAATGCTGACCATGGCGGCGACAAAGGCCGCAAAAATGGCGTTTCCGCCTCTGTTCTTGCAGGGAAATATGAAGCATTTTTCCCTTCCGGAACCGGTAGATGCGCTGATCTGTATGCTTGACAGCTTTAATTATATGACTTCACTGCAGGAGGGAAAGCAGGCGATCGAGTGCTTTGCCGCGGCGGTTCGGCCCGGCGGAATGTTGATTTTTGACGTGCGTCCCCCGGCTCAGCTTCGTGCCTTTGACGGGCAGATGTTTATGGATGAGACGGAGGACGTTGTTTGTATTTGGCGGACGGAGTTTGACGAAGCGGAAAATCAATGCTTTTATGGCATGGACATTTTTATTCGAGATGGCAGCTTTTGGCGCAGAGAGCGGGAGGAGCATCTGGAATATGCGTTTCCGCTGGACTGGATCCGGCAGACGTTAGAGGGAGCGGGATTCCGGGATGTGACCTTCTATGGAGAGCGGACGTTTATGCCGCCCCGGGAGGACGAGGCGCGCGTCTTTATTACGGCACGAAAGAGGGAAGCAGGATGAAAGACCAGTTGATCCGGGCTATGACCAGAGATGGATTTGTAAAGATTACTGCGGTCGGCACCACAGAAATCACCCGTCGGGCCAGGGAGATTCACCATACTACAGCGGTGGCAACGGCGGCGCTGGGCCGGGTGCTGGCGGCTTGCAGCATGATTGGCAATATGCAAAAAATTGACGAGGGCAGCGTGACCCTGATGATTAAGGGCGGCGGCCCGCTGGGAACGATCCTGGCCACGTCGGACCCGAAGGGGAATGTCCGTGGTTATGTGGAACACCCTCAGGTGGCGTTGATGGAAAAGTATCAGGGGAAACTCGATGTGGGGGCGGCGGTTGGCGGCAGCGGAACCTTGACGCTGATCCGGGACCTCCACATGAAGGAACCTTATGTGGGTACGGTAGAACTGCTGGGAGGCGAGATTGCCGAAGATGTGGCGGCGTATTTCGTAGAAAGCGAGCAGGTTCCAACGGTCTGCGCTCTGGGCGTGTTATTGGAGCGGGATCAGACGGTGAAGACGGCTGGAGGATATCTGCTGCAGCTGCTGCCCGATGCGCCGGACAAACTCATTGACACGCTGGAGCAGAATGTGGCGGCTGCGGGTACCATTTCTCAGATGATGCAGATGGGTATGGGACCGGAAGAGATTATCCGCCGGGTGCTGGGGAAGGTGGAGTTAGAAATTTTGGAAAGAGAGTCCATTTCTTATAAGTGTTATTGCAGCCGGGAACGCGTGGCGTCGACGATTATATCCCTGGGTGCGGAGGAAATGCAGAGCATGATCGACGATGGAGAGGAAATTCATGTGAACTGTCAATTTTGCGATACCATCTATACATTTACGCCCGAGGAGATTCAGGCGCTGCTGACCAATGCCATAGACAAAAGATGAAATGGAAACAGGCGAAAAACCTTGGGTGGAGAATCTAAGCCCAAAGAGAAAAAAGTGCTTGACAAACGCGAAGGTCATGAGTATAATACATTCGTTGCCTCGGAAGCTGCTGTGTTTTCAGGCATATGCGGGAGCATAGCTCAGCTGGGAGAGCACTTGCCTTACAAGCAAGGGGTCACAGGTT
>CAZGOQ010000114.1:0-6962 GCA_964527315.1 uncultured Oscillospiraceae bacterium
TGGAGGGCCCGGACTTCAAGGAGACGGTGTATACAAATAAGACCGGCTACTTCAAATTCACCAAGTACATCGCGCCGGGCAGCTACACCATGACGATCTCCCGGGCCAACTATCTGACCCGCGTTGTCGGTATGAACATTACCCAGACGGAGGACGGAGAGTTTCACATCTCCACGAGCCTGCTTCCCATCAGCATCTTCCCCGGCGAGTTGACCGGCGACAACGCCATCACCGTGGCGGACATTTCCCTGTACGCCACCAACTGGTACGGCCTGTACGACAATAATATTGCAAACTTTGACTCTTACGACTTTGTAGAGGACGGATCTATCACAATGGAGGATCTTGCGCTGGTCATGATGCGCAAGGACTGGATCAGCGGCTCCTACGCCAAGTGGAGCACGGCGACGAAATAGCGTAACGAAAGGTATGGCGGGGGCTGATTCGGCGTCCGCCATACCCCGTGAATTTGAAATGAATCGTGCCCAAAAGCGCGTTACACGGAATATCGCGGGAGGTGACGATCTCATATGAAAGACTGTATGCGGAAGCTGAAAAAAACGCTGGCGGTAATACTGTGCCTTTGCGTGGCGACCTGGCCGGCGGCCTCTGCGGAGGATAACGCCGGACACACGCATGGGACCGCGCTGACAGCAGATAGGGTAACAATCGGAGCGACCGGGACGTATTATCTTGGAGAGGACATCTGTTTGCAGCAAACTCTTAAGATTTCCGGTGACGGCGTGGAAGTAAAGCTTTGCCTGAACGGTCACTCGCTGACTGCGGCGTCCGGAACATATGTCATTGAGGTGGGCAGCGGCGCTTCGCTGTCCATTCTGGATTGTTATACGCCGGAGACGCACGGCACGCTGACCCACGAATATTGGTACAGCTATTATGATTCGTCTCTGTCCGATCCCGCAGACGGCTATTGGAAGGATACCGCCGAGGGCGGCTGCATTTTGGGTTACACCTCCGCCGGGAATACCCGTCAGGGCGTTAATGTAAACGGCGGCAGCGTCACGATGTATGGCGGAACCATCGCCGGATGCAAAAGCAGTACGCGGGGCGGCGGCGTGTATGTGAGAAACAACGGCAGCTTTACCATGTATGGCGGCGCCATCGAGCACAACTACGCGAAGTCGACCGGCGGCGGCATTTGCGTGTACCAAGGCAGTGTGATCATCTGCAGCGGCCATGTGGAGAGCAATACCGCCATCCAGGCGGGCGGCGGCGTCTATGTAATGCCGTACTGCTCGCTCTATATGGAAGGCGGCAACATCGACGGGAATATTCAGGGTACGGCCAGCAGCATGGACAGCTACGGCGGCGGCGGGGTCTACCTGATGGCATATGCTTCATTTGAACTGGCGGGCGGCAGCATTTCCGGCAACAGTTCCAATACGGGGGGCGGCGGCGTCTATGTGGCGCCGCTTGCAGAACTGCGCCTTTCCGGCGACGTGACGATCAGCGGAAACCGAAAAGGCGAGCAGGCGGACAACGTAAGCCTGTACCATAAGCAGAATAGTGCTCCCGGCGTGGTGCTGAGCGGAGCGCTGGCGGAGACTGCGGAAATCGGACTGAACGATACAAAGGAAACGCTGGACGACCCGATAACCGTGGTCACGGCGGACAGCGGATATTGCAGTGAGGTATCCGCTGCAGACTTCAGCCGCTTTTCCAGCGATGACAGTACCCGTTCCCTGTTTTTGCAGGACGGCAAGATCCAACTGAGAACCGGGAGGGCACATGCGGTCTGCGGGGCAGCCTGCGACCATGAGATCGCGCACGAGCAGGCGGTGTTCCTTCCCATGGATGAATCGTTCACCGGCGGCGCACTGGCATCAGGCAGCTATTACCTGACGAAGGACATTGCTCTGACGGAACCCATCCTTGTTTCCGGGGAGGGGACGATAGTGAATCTTTGCCTGGAGGGCCGGGAACTTCAAAATAAATCGGGCTATGTGATCCAGGTGACGAAGGGCGCAAAACTGAACCTGTGCGACTGCTACGATGCGGCGACCCATCCGGGGGAGGAATACGCCCACAGCAGTACCAACCCCTATATCTTCACCACTACAAGCTTTTACGGCGGGGCGCTCAACGGGAATACCGGCCACACGGCGGTCAGCGGCGGCGTCCGCGTGGACGGCGGTGAGATGTATCTGTTCGGCGGCGTCATCGGCGGCGCGAGTCAGAATGGCGGCGTGAATGTCATAAATGGCGGAACGTTCGAGATGTATGGCGGCAGCGTGATCCAGTGCTACAAAAAAGGCAACGGCGGCGGGATTTACGCCGACAAAAATTCTAATTTTCGGATGTATGGCGGGACAGTGGCAAACAATTACGCCGGCCAGTACGGCGGCGGGATTTACGCCGAGGACGGCTTCACACTGTCCGGCGAGACGTATATAACCGGTAATACCGCACGTACCTTCACCACAGCCAGCAATATCTATGTTCCAAATGGGAAATATATTTCGGTGACGGGGACTGTGATCGGCCAGATGGGCGTGACGATGGAACGCGACGGCGTGTTTACCACGGGCGGCGGCGCAGAGAGCAGATCTGCTTTTCAAGCGGATGCGCCCAACGGTGTGTATGTAGAAGCGGTGAACGGGGAACTGGCCATCGAGAAATACGGCGTGGCCATCCAACCAACGGCGAAATCCGTAACTGTGACGATGAAGTCCCCGGAGCATGTCGCGTCATACCAGTGGTATGAGATGATGCCGGGCGAGCCGAAAACGCTGACCGGCGCCATGACCGGAGAGTATTGGGACGTTGATTCTTTCGATCTGAAGAATGGAGATACCCTGCGGGTGACGGAACTTCCCGACGGCGCGTCAGGCGTGAGCCTGATGCGGCTGGTAGAGAACGCGGATGGCGAATCGGTACCCGAAACAGCTGCGAGCGACTACGAGCCGGAGGATGGCGCATACTGCGTGGCGGCTCCCGCAGAGGGGAAATATATTCTGCGCATCCTCTTCACTGCGGATGGGCCGAATGGCACGGACGGTTCCGTGACAGTACAGAAGTTTGCCATCGGCAATGCTGCTGCGGGCCAGACGCTGCCCAGCTATACGGGACGAGAGGGCTGGCGGCTGTGTAAGGCGACATATGATGACAATGTGACTGTGATCTATTCGGATCCCGTGTGGGCGGCCGACCACAGACACGAGGGCAGCACTGACGTTTACACGCCTCTGACCGGTGACGGAAGCGGCGGCCTGCGTATTGGAGACGGCGGCTTCAACGCGTCGACGGAACTGGAAGCCGGGAAATACTTTTTGCCCGCAGATCTTACCTTGGAGGAGCCGCTTACCATAACAGGGGGGACAGTGGAACTTTGTCTCAATGAGCATATGCTGAAAAACAACAATGGCAGTGCGATCATTGTGGAATCAGATGCAGAGTTGGTGATATGCACCTGCGGGGATGGAGCAAACTCCATTCTCAGCGGCGGCGCGGAAAATGGCGGGGGCATTGATTCGGCAGGCAATCTGACGCTGCGAAACATCACCCTGAAAGACTGTGTCGCATCCGGCTGCGGCGGCGGGATTTATGCTGCGGGCGGAGAGGTTTTGCTGGATCACTGCGTATTTTCCGGCTGCAGCGCGGGGGACAACGGCGGCGGCGTATATTTGGAAGGTACTGCTGTGATCGACGGTGGCAGCTATACCGGCGGCTCTGCCGACGGAAAGGGCGGCGGTATCTATGTGACCGGGAGCGGCGAACTGACGCTGGCCGGCACAGTGACAATCTATGAAAATTTCTGCACAGATGGAACGCCAGCCAATCTCTATTTGGAGAAAAACTCGGAGGGGATTGTCAGGATCGCCCTGACAGAGGACTTCTCCGGCTCAAAAATTGGAGTTGGCGCGGAGACGGTCGGCGTATTTACCTCCGGGGCGACGGAGGATGCGCTGGAGCAGTTCAGCGTAGATGAAAAAGGCTTTCATCTCAGCCAGTATAGCGATTCTGAACTTGCCATTTCTGCCTACGCGATCACCAAGCAACCAACTTCTTCCAGCAATACTGTGGAGGTGAATTGGCCCCAGGAGGCATCGTTCCAGTGGTACACGGCGACGGCGGAGACCGTGTCGGATGAGAGCGACAGCCGTTACGATGCGGAAACAAAGCTTTGGAACCCTGATGAAAAAGGGGAATGCTTCACACTGTTCTTCACAAAGGGGCAGACAATCATCATTACCCCGCAAAACGAGTTGAATGAGGACACGGCGGTGCTGTGGAACGGCGTGGCGCTGGAAGCAAAAAATGGCGCGTTTACTGTGTATATTTCTCAGGATGACCAGTATACTCTGAGTTTGATGCTTCCGGAGAGCACCGGGGATGCGTCGAAGTTCTCAGCGGTAGTTTACACTGTCGGCGGAGTTGTGAGCGGCGCGACGGAGGCAACGATCTCTGCCGGAGCCGGGACATATATATGTCTTGTTAAATGGCCGGACGGCACAGAACTTTGGTCAGATTTCCTTACAATCGAGCGAAAAGACTCAACGAGCACTCTGCCGGAAGTTCCAATCAGCGTTTGGCCGGTATTTGAGGATGTACCTGAGGATGCGTGGTACAGCGAGGATGTACGCTTCGCCTATGAGACGGGAATCATGGAGGGAACCGCAAAGGCCCTGTTTTCTCCGAATGCTGAACTGACCCGCGGAATGGCGGCGACGCTGCTGTGGCGCATGGCGGGGAGATCGGAGACGAAACAGGAGACAACTTTTGAGGATGTGGAAAAAGGCCAGTATTACTATAAAGCGGTCTGCTGGGCGCAGGAAGTCGGTGCGATTCTGGGAATAAACAACCTGCGTTTTGCACCGGGCGAACCCGTCACAAGAGAGCAGTTTGCTGCAATGCTGTACCGCTATGCGGGCCGCCCTGAGACAGACGGAGATCTTGATGCGTTTTGCGACGCAAACGATGTGAGCGACTATGCGCATCCTGCATTGATTTGGGCGGTAGAGGAGAGAATTGTGTATGGCAAAGGAAATAAGACGCTGGACCCGTGCGGACACGCAACGAGAGCGGAGGTTGCGGCCATACTTCGGAGATATCTTGGAATTGTGGACGCTGAAAAAGAGACAGGGACATGATGCAAAGCCGATATGACTTCTGTACAGCGAAGCAGCGAACGCATCTGCCGAAGACGTGGAATGTCGGGAAAACGCTGCCGCCGGTTCAGTATCAAGAAAGGTGGATGAAGTGTGGAAAGTAAGACCGTTCAATCTGTCCGAGGCAACGCTTTTCGGGATTTGAGCGGGCGGCAGTTCGGACGGCTGACCGCCATCGAACCCACAGGGAAAAAGACGACGGACGGATGCTACTACTGGCTGTGCCGGTGCGCGTGCGGGAGTTACACGGAGGTCAGCAGCAACAAACTTTTACAAGGTAAGACCGTCAGCTGCGGATGCTATGGCCGGGAGCGGCGGAATAAAAGCCGTACCTATGTAGGAGGAACCTGCATGGAGATTATCAAATCTACTAAAGTTTATAAAAACAACACCAGCGGAGTCAAAGGCGTGAGCCGAAACCGCGGGCTGTGGATGGTGAAAATATCTTTCGCCAGAAAGCAGTTTTTTCTGGGCCGGTATAGAAACTTTGCACAGGCCGTTGAAATTTATCGGGAAGCCGAGACGATCCGGAACGAGGTGCTTGAAGAGATTGGAGAACTTCAGGAAAATGCAGTTCGCATTTTTGCTGCCCGCCTGCTGGAACTCCGCGAACCGCAAGTGTGCGACCGTCAGCGGCAGTGGCAGTAGCAGTAGCAGTAGCAGTGAAACCTGAATATGTCTACATGATTGCCGGGTTAATAAGTTCCTGCGTATTTACTACGGAAGGACAAGAAAGTATTTGAGCGCACTGGAGGGGAAATAAGGAAATCCCCTTCCTTGAGATGGAAGAATATTACTCATACTCTAAAAGTATCTTATGAAAGCCCGCAAACAAAAAGTCAAGCCCCAATCTGGACTTGACTGAGAAAAATCAGCAAGGCGGTAAAGGGAGGCGGGATGCAACACAAACAGACTGCCATGTCAGTGCCAGCCTGAAAAGCAGCACAGTCATTCCGCCGCGTCAAGGACAAGCGGCTACGCCATGCCTGCGGCATCCTTGACCCGTCGCACTGTCTGTGCTGTATGGCAGCCAAGGGGTTGGAAACCAACCCCGGTCAATCAGGGCTTACGTCGTTTGGAAGACACTGCTCCCAAAGGCCTTGCTCTTTGAGACAGTCGCGCACCTTGCCATAGTAGATGCGCAGAAACTTGGTCATGCCGGCAGTCATGTAGACGTAATAGGGCTTGCCGTTCCAATGAATGGTTATCGGACTAATGCCCTTCACTGCGTTTTGTCTTTTGAATCAAGCAAAGTATAAAACCCAGGATATTGGTAGAAACCGCCAATATCCTGGGTTGATTCATCGCTGTATAAGACAAATCACAGATTTCTTTTTGTTTGCTTGCGCTATGTAGGTTTACATAGAGCGCAATAAGATTCTGGATCTCCTCCCTCCGCCTGAGAAAACAGCCCTGATTTAATTAGATTTTTGTAGATATCATAGTAAGGTGTTTCAGTCCAGCCACCCCCGTCAAAAGGAGTCAGGAACGTAATGTACAGTCTCTGATGCCATATCCTCCACCGCCCATCCTCTTTGGCAAAATCAAACCGATAGCGTGCAAAAGACCACAAGGAATTGGGCATAAGGCTGTCATCCAATCCCGTTTCACAACCAATCGTTGCCACCACACATTTTGCTGTCTGCCCGTCCCCAGCTACCTGAATACAGGGCGTTACCATTTCGTGCAGATAGAGTTGACCAGTACGGTCATTGCCCGGATCCATTCGCCCGAGAAAATGGTTTTGAATCCCCTGATACATAATTTGAAATACGCCCGGTCAGGCTCAAATATGCTGCCATGAATCTGAAAAAACTGGCAAATTGGAGTTGG
>CAZGOQ010000115.1:0-6919 GCA_964527315.1 uncultured Oscillospiraceae bacterium
CATGAAAGAAGCGCCCATGCCGTTCATGACCATAATATTGCCCAATTTGCTGGGGTCATCAATGCCAAAGCCGAACCGCAGAATGCAAAACCACATGGTCACATCCAGCAGACCCAGGCCAACCACGGTGAAGCCCATCACAGAGCCGGAAGAGAACGCCACCCGCAGGCCTTTATTCAGGCTCTCGGAAGCCGCCTGTGCAGTACGCGCATTGGAATTGGTAGCGATTTTCATGCCGATAAAGCCAGCCAGCATGGAGAACACGCCGCCAGTGACAAAGGCGAAGGGGGTGAATTTAGACAGCATTTCGCCGCCAGTGGTAAATGCCATGATGAGCAAAATAACGAACACAACGGCAAAGACCTTGCCAACGGTCATGTACTGATGCTTGAGATAAGCATTGGCGCCGTCCCGAATGGCCTGCGCGATCTCGACCATTTTTTCGTTGCCCTCAGAATGCTTCATGACCACGCTGCGCTGATACAGAGCGAACAGCAACGCAACCAGAGCGCCGGCAAAGCCAACGAGAAACACTTTTTCCAACAACAAACAACTCCTTAACTTAAAAATTTAAATTCTTTGCCCAACTATTCTACCATATTTTATTGGGATTGCAAGAGGTTCTCTCTGAAAAATCTGAAAAACGGCGATCCTGCTAAATTTACAGGAAAACCAACGAAAAATTGACCGCGTTGCGCAAACAAAAAGACACTTGTATTTTTTAGAAAAAGGGGCTATGATTGATAGCAGTTGATTACGCATGAGGGGGGATATCACATGGGCGTACAGATTCGAAGCGTGGAGATCCGTTTCATCCAGAATCAAACCGGCCGCCTGGGCCGGAAAGAGACGGAAAAAGCAATTGTTATAAAGACCACCGGCGGAGACGTAATCCTGCCGAGAAGCACGGTGGAGACTGCCGGAGACAGCTGGGAGAAACTCGCCGGACAGCTTTCCGGCGCTTCCTTATAAAGCTTTCGGAACGGCAGGCTCCTCCGCAGAGAGGGGCTTTGCAGAAAACGAGATCCGGTCCGCAAATGTGCGAATGCTCCGTTCCCAGGAAACCGATTGCGCACCCATTCGTTTTCTTTCACGCCATTTCTACCGGAAGAGACGCCACGGCATTTAATTCCAGCCCGGCGGTATGTCCTGCCAGATATTCGTAGTATCCCTGGCAGGCAATCATGGCGCCGTTGTCCCCGCAGAGGGTCAAAGGGGGCATATAGAGTTTTGTGCCGGTCTCGCGGCACTGTGCTTCAAATGCTGCCCGGATATGGGAATTTGCCGCCACGCCGCCGGCGATGGCGAGTTTTTTATGCCCTGTTTGCCGAAGGGCTTCCATGGTCCTGGGGACCAGCGTTTCCTGTACGGCGGAGACAAAACTGGCACAAAAATTCGGAAGATGGAGCGATTCGCCCCGCTGCTCTGCATTGTGAATGATGTTCAGCGCGGCGGTTTTCAGACCGGAAAAACTCATGTCCAGCGCGGCTCCGGAAACTTTTGAACGGGGCAGGGGATAGGCGTCAGGGTTTCCACCCTGACTTTTTTTGTCCAACGCGCTGCCGCCGGGATAGGGCATTCCCAACACCCGGGCCACCTTGTCAAAGCATTCACCCGCAGCGTCGTCCCTGGTTCGGCCCAGGATCCGGGTGTCCGTATAATCTCGGACATCCAGAATCAGCGTATTTCCGCCGGAAATGGACAGGCAGACAAAGGGAGGGGTCAGCGCGGGAAAGGCAATGTAGTTTGCCGCCACATGGCCCCGAATGTGATGCACTGGAATAATGGGGATATTCAGAGCCAGTGCCGCCGCTTTTGCAAAATTTACACCCACCAGCAGTGCGCCGATTAGTCCCGGCGCATAGGTCACAGCAATGGCGTCCAGATCCTGCCGGGTCACATTGGCCTCCCGCAGAGCGCGCTCCGCCAGCGCGGCGATGACTTCAATGTGCTTCCGGGAAGCAATTTCCGGCACAACACCGCCGTAGATGGTATGCATATCGATTTGGCTCAGCACGCAGTTGGACAGAATCTCCCGCCCGTTCCGGGATACGGCAATGGCGGTTTCGTCGCAGGAACTTTCAATGCCAAGAATCAACATGGTGGTTCCTCCTCAAAGGTATTTGGTCAGCAAGAGCGCATCCTCTCTGGGATTTTGATAATACCGGGGACGGCGGCCAACTTCGGTAAAACCCTGGGAGCGGTACAGGGAAAGAGCGGCTGCATTGGAGAGCCGTACCTCCAGCGTCAGCCATTTTAGACGCTTTTGCCGCAGCAGGCTGTACATTTCCGACAGCAGCGCCTTTGCCGCGCCCCTTCCCCGGGCCTCCAAATCTGTGGCAATGGACATGATATCCGCTCCGTCCGGGCCGTACTGAACGCCCAGATAGCCCAGCAGTGTCCCGCTCTCCATGGCAGTCAGCCAGATAGCCCAGGGATTGGTCAATTCCTGTTCCAGACTGGAGAGACTCCACGGCGTGGAGAAGCACTGGCGTTCCAACCCCGCTACCAGCGGGAGGGTTTCGGCGGTCATCGGCGCAATGGTCAAGGAACTCCCTCCTGACAATTTAGATAAAAAACTCCGCAATGAGAACGGTCAGACAGCTGATCACCGCAACAGTCAGCAGGCTCCTGCCGTACCAGGCCAAAAGAATCCCTACGATCAGCGCCAGCAGGCCCGACCACATACTGCTCGTGGCGGACAAAATGGCGGGGAAGGTCATCACCGCAAGGGTCACGTAGGGGACATAGTAGAGAAACGAGCGGAGAAACCGGTTATGGATCTCTTTCCGGATCAGCGTCAACGGTAATACCCGGATCAGAAAGCTGACGCCGGCCATGATCAGAATATAGGCATAGACATTGTGGGTCATATCTCCGCACCTCCAGCTTCTTCTGCCGGTGCAGGCTCTTTAACGGAAAACAGCAGGGCCGCGGCCGCGGCGATGATGACGGTGAGAAGAATCACTCTGGTGCCGGAGGAAACGGCGTACAGCAGTTTGTCCGCAGCGAAACTCAAAGCCATGGAGATGATCACCAGCCCGGCGATGATCTTGTCCTTCCGGGCGGGCGGAATGATGACCGCCAGGAACATCCCGTAAAGCCCCACGCTGAGGGCGGATACCAGCCGCGCCGGGAGCAGATTTCCCATCAGCACACCCAAAGCAGTACCAAAGCACCAGCCGGGGATGGCGAGCAGAATCACACCATAGGTATAATAGGGATTTAAGTATCCGGGTACGGCGATGCTGACCCCGAAAACCTCATCGGTCACATCAAAGCCAATGAGGAGACGGGGAATCAGGCCGACGCCGGGCTGCAATTTCTGAGTCAGCGCACAGGACATCAGCAGATACCGGGCATTGGCGATTAAAATCATCAGCGCCATTTGCAGATAAGCGCCGTTTTCCGCAATGACGGTAAAGCCGGCATACTGACCGGCAGAGGCATTGGTCAGCAGACTGGCAAGCCCCGCCTGAAAGGCCGTGAGCCCCGCGTTCCGGGCGGCAATGCCCAGCGTGAAGCCCACAGCCAGATATCCAAGACAGATGGGGATGCCGTCCCGCATCCCCTTGATGAAAGCGCTTCGATTGCTGGAGTTCATAGTAGACAGTCTCCTTTGAAAGAACAAAGTAGGGACGTACCTGCGTGTGCGATCACATCGCATACGTCCTTTCCGACCAGGCGCAGAGGCTTACTCCTGTCGGGGAATCTTGCGGCGTTATTGTCCGATGCCGTTAAAATACCCCATAGCGGAGTCTGTATAGATACTGCATTCAAAAATCACGTCCTGCACGCCGTAATCCTCCACCATTTGGGAGACGGTATTCCATGTATAGCGGTAATCCACCCAGTAGATATACTCGTAGTGATCGATCAGCCAGGGAATAAAGGCATTGCCGTAGGAATCCTTTACCACCATGACGGCGCTTCCGTCGGTGATCGTTTCGTTGTGGGCGTAGCTGAAAGGACGGTCACCGCCCACGAAAGCCATGTATTTGCTGGCGGAATCATAATCCGTTGCATCATAGACGATATCCCACTGATAAGTTTCCCCTTCGGTGGTGGTAAAGGTCATGTCGTTGGTGCCGTATGGAGTATAGGTCTCCAGCGTATCCGGATTGTTTTTCAGTTCAGCAGACTGGTTGCTGCTGGAGTAGAAAGTGCCGATAAAACCCTCATAGGAATTGTATTCAAACTGGCTGATATCATGGGGCGCGACGCCCTTTTCCTGACAGAAGCTTTGATAGGCATAGTAGGCCCCCAGCTGTGTCCAATGGTGATCAGTGTGGAAATAGATGTACTCGCTGTTGTGGGCTTTGAGATTTTCAGTGACGGCCACGGCGTGAATGCCGGGATCCAGCTGAGCGTACATATAATCAATGGCCTGTCCTTCGTCACTGGAACCCATGTCCTCCAACACCTCATCCCCCAGCATGATTCCGGCGGAAATGGGGCAGACCATGGCATATAGATCGACCTTGTTGCCAATGCGGTCATAGATGGCGTTCATCGTGGCGGCGTAGTTGTCCGCGCTGCTCTGCGAGAAATAATAGAGTCCATAGCCGCAGCGATCCGTGATATAGATATTGCCGATCATTTCGCCCACATCGTTGACCGTGCCGTCTTCCGGCGCGGGAGAGGGAGAGGGAACCGGAGAGGGAGAAACATCGGCGGTTGTGATCGATGCCGCAGAAGGCGCGGGAGAGACGGCAGCGTCCGGAATATCGTCCGCTACCATGGTCTCGCCTATGATCTGGCGGCTCCGAATGCCATAGTGACTCTGGAGAGTCTGGTATGTGGAAATCATGCTTTCCCGGAGCGGATAAGTGTCGGCATACCAGGTGTCGATTTCGTGAAAATAGCTGCCGTCCCAAAAGGCGGACAGGGTAAAGGCCGGGAATTTGGTCAACGTCCGCTTTTCCAATGCAGAGGTATCCGGCCGCAGGAACCACATCAGGCCAATCAAGCTCATGGCGGCGAGAACTGCGCCGAAAATCAGGATCTTAAAACCCTGCACATAGCCGTTCCGGGCTTTTATTTTTTTCCGCTGTTTGTTTTTCTGTTGTTTGTTCATAATCGTTTTCTCCATTTTAAGCGGGCCTGTTCTGCCCTGGTGATGAAGCGCTTCAAAGCCTTCCCTGTTCGGGTGGCGAATGCAGTCTAAAACTGGAAATACAGGAAGGGATTATAGCTGTTGCCGACCAGCGCCATGGCGGACAGCACCAGCAACAGCGCCGGATGCAGCAATTCCCAGGCGGCATAGACGCCATAGCATATGCCGCCGCGCCAGGAGAGGTTCCTGAGGAGTTGATGAAGTTTTCTGCCCAGAGGCGTAACCGCAATGACGCAGAAGATCAGGAAGAAAATATTGTTCATCAAGGTGTAGCCCACAGAAACGCTGCCGAAGCCATTGTGGTTCAGGCCAAACAGGCCCTTGAAGGCAATGGCGAATTGGCCCAGATCGGTAAAGTAAAACAGCATCATGCTGATCAGAATGAGCGCCAATACGGCCACATGGCGCAGAACTTTTGGAATGGCGGACAGATGGTTTTTCAGGATAAAGCGTTCCAGGCCGATGAATACGCCGAAATACAGTCCCCACAGCACATAGTTCCAGCTGGCGCCATGCCAGAGACCGGTCAGGAACCACACGACAAACAGATTCAATACCTGGCGGCCAATGCCGCACCGGTTGCCGCCCAGCGGGATATACACATAGTCCCGGAAGAAAGAACCAAGGGAGATATGCCAGCGCCGCCAGAATTCACCCACGGAATCGGATATGTAGGGGTAATTGAAATTCTCCTTGTAATGGAAACCGCACATAAGACCCATGCCGATGGCCATGTCGGAATAGGCGGAGAAGTCTAAATAAATTTGCAGAGCAAAGGCGAACACGCCAAGGAGAATTCCCATTGCGGGAACAGTGGAAAGGGTTGCGTTATCCGTCTTCAGCAGACCATCAGCAATGACCGCGCAGCTGTTGGCAAGAATCGCCTTTTTGGCCAGACCGATGCAGAACCGGCTGATGCCCCGGCTGACTTCTGAAAAGTCCACTCTTCGCTTGACGATATCCTCAGCGACGTCCTGATAGCGAACAATGGGGCCGGCAATGCACTGGTGAAACAGGCTGGCATAGAGCAGAAGCAGCCAGTATTTTTTCTGCGCTGCCACTTCGCCCCGATAGACGTCCACCACATAGGAAATGAGTTGGAAAGTGTAGAAGGAGATCCCAATGGGAAGCACAATATTGGGAATCACCTTGGGCACATGGAAAAGGGACTGCACATTTTGCAGCACAAAGCCGGTATATTTAAAAAAGCCCAAGATCAAAAGGCAGAGCGCAACGGTGGTGATCAAGAACGCTTTTTTTTGCCTGTCTCTGCTCCGCTGGATCAAAAGTGCGCCCACATAACAGATCAGCACCATTGCCAGCAGCAAAAGGAGATATCTGGGGCCGGACCAGCTATAGAACACAAGAGAGAATACCAGCATGGCAATATTTTTGGATTTTGTCTTTTTCAAGAGCAACTGGGAAAGCAGATTCGCCGCCAGAAACAGAAAAACAAAAAGCATACTGGAAAAGACCATAGCAATACCACATTTCCTGAAGAATCTCAAAATCAGAGTTCTCCATAATTCGATAAAATAAGTATACTTCATAACAGAAGAAAAATAAACTGTTATTTTATGAAAAAATTGAAGCTGTAAAAAATACATCAAGAGAAAGAACACGAAACAGGTCGCCCCGAAAAGATTGACAGGAAAGCCGCAATTTCCTGCGGTGTGGCTCAGGCACTCATCGTCCCCGGCGGACATCGGTACGGCGGCGGAGACGGGGAATTTAGAGCCGGTTTTTTGAAACAGCGGCAAATCTCTTTGGAAACAGGTTGAGATTTCAAATGTTTTTTGATAT
>CAZGOQ010000116.1:0-6909 GCA_964527315.1 uncultured Oscillospiraceae bacterium
TATCCGAGGTGTTGGCGATGAGCACCGTGCGCTTCATGATGGAATCGCCGGTGCGGGGGTCTACCAGTTCAGGGAATTCCCGCAGAACATCGGTCATCTCGTTGCCGCGTTCGCCACAGCCGATGTAGACCACCAGATCCACGTCGGACCATTTTGCCAGCTGATGCTGAATGACGGTTTTGCCGGAACCGAAGGGACCGGGTACGCAGGCAGTGCCGCCTTTGGCTACAGGGAACATAGTGTCGATCACACGCTGGCCGGAACAGAGGGGGACGTCCGGAGAAAGCTTGGTTTTATAGGGACGGCCATTCCGCACAGCCCAGCGCTGGGTCATGGTCAGTTCAGTGGTCTTGCCATCGCGTTCCAGCACGCAGACAGTTTCCGTCACATTAAAGGAACCGGCCTTGATCTCCTTGACCGTGCCCTCTGTGCCGGAAGGTACCATGATGCGGTGCTCCACGACGGAGGTCTCCTGAACAGCGCCGATGATGTCGCCGGCAACCACATGGTCGCCCACCTGAACCCAGGGTACAAAGTCCCATTTTTTCTCATGGTCGATGGGGGAGACTTCGATGCCGCGGGAAATGGTATTGCCGCAGCGCTCCATAATCTTTTCCAGCGGGCGCTGAATCCCATCATAGATATTTTCAATCATACCGGGGCCAAGTTCCACGGACAGGGGAAAGCCGGTGGTTTCCACTGCAGCGCCAGGGCCCAGGCCGGAGGTTTCCTCATAGACCTGAATGGAAGCATTGTCGCCCCGCATTTCGATGATCTCGCCAATGAGCCGCTGTGGGCCAACGCGAACCACGTCATACATATTGGCGTCCGCCAGGCCCGATGCAACTACCAGTGGGCCGGAAACCTTGGTAACAGTACCGGTTGCCATAAGTCTATCATTCCTTTACGGTTATTTTTTAATTACAGAATATCTGCGCCCACAGCCCGTTCAACGGCGCTTTGGAGCGCATCTGTGCCCAGTCCAAGGGAACCGCTCTTTCCGGGAATCAAAATGATCGCGGGGGTCACAGAATCCTTATAACGGTCAATATCTGCGGGCAAAAGGGCGGCCAGCTGTTCTGTTATATAGATGACAGCATATTCCTCCCGGGCCAGCGTGTGCAGCAGCCGCCGGGCTTCCGCTGGATCCTCCAGCGGAAACACGTCCAGTCCCAACGCCTGAAAGCCCAGAATACTGTCCCGGTCGCCGATTACGGCAATTTTATACATAGGCGTCACGCAGCCTTTCTCGAATAGACTCGGTGGAAACGCCGGAGAGCCTGCCGGACATGATGATCCGGGCCGCAGTGATCTCGTTTTCCTTGGCGGCCGCATAGGCCACCAGAACGCTGTCCCCAAAGGGAATCATGCGGCTGCTCTTCAGATAGATGGTCAGCGCATTGTCGCAGGAGCGTTCAAAATCCGTCAGCCGGCCGCCTCTTTTTGCCATATCGCCCAGCGCGGCGGCATCCCGGAGTGGGCCGGAAAAGACCTGTTCGAGACTCCCTCCGCTGACGGCTGTCATGCGGAGCGTATCCGTAGAAACGGTTCCGCCGCTCAGCAGAACCCGTTTGAGAAAATCCATGTCCTTCTGCATTCGCAGGGTGCGGACTGCGGCTTTGAGGTTTACGGCATCAATCTGGAGACGCACATATCCCACAAGAAAACTGCTCCCGGAGCGTTCAGCAATGGAAAGCATTTCACCAAAGCAGGCATTATCCAGCAAAAAATCACTCTTTTGAGGGTCTCCGGTGGCGGATAACACCTCGGAAGCCCGATGAAGGGCCTCCAGCATAGGCTCCGTCAGGGAGCCGGACTCATTCTGCAAAACCGCCTGCTTCATTTCCTCTTTGGAAAAGCGCCCGGTATCCAGCAAAAGTCCGTCGACATTCTTCCCGGTTTGCAGACTTTTCAGCAGTGCTTTTAAATTGTGATAATCATATTTTATCCGGAATACATCCACGATGTCCGCATTGGGGGAGGCGTCTGCCAATTCCCGAAAAGCTTCGGCTCTGGCAGCGCTGAGAGAGCGGGAGAGGGCTTCCATGCTGGGCTTTTCCAAGCCAGTATAGCCACATTCGGATAATACTCTGGCTGCGTCCTCATCGCTACGGGCCTCCAGCATCCGTTCCATCCGCTCCCGGCTGAGGAGTTTTGTCTCCAGACAGCGTAGACGTGTGGAAATATACAGATAATCAGTGTCTTTGAGTTTTTTCAAACGCTACTCTCCTTTCAGACAGGGCGTCAATCGAAGAGGATCTCTGCAATCTCTTTGGTGCTGTCCTGACGTACAGCGCGAATCAGAGCGTCAAAGGTACAGTTGGTTTCCACATTGCCGTTTTGGAGATACAGACCGCCCTGAAAGGAACGGGATTCCTCAGACAGGGTCAGCGCACCGACATGGCCCTGCTGTTTCAGCCGCTCGTTGGCGCCTAAAACGACCTGCTTACCGCAGCGGTTCCGGTCTGTTTCGGAAAAGACCAGCGCTTCGCTTCCGGTCTCAGCGCCTTTCACGGCCAGCTTGATCAGCAGGGAGATATATTCCTCCTCTGACAGTCTCAGCAGCTTTTTTCGAGCCAGATCATAGGCCTGATTCAGCATTTCCTGCTTGGTTTGCAAATGAAGCTTTCTGGCTTCCAGCTGAGAAACGCTGTCCATACGCTCAATACGCTCTGCGGCGCTCCGTTTCCCCTGCTTGACGGCGTCCTGATAGTCCTGATCCGCGGCTGCCTGATAACCGGCAACAATCTCTTTTGCCTGAGTGTCGGCACGCTCGAGAAGCGCCTGAATTTCGCTGCCGGAATCTGCGGCAATGCGCTCAGTGATTTTATCAATTCCATTCATATGGATCTTTCCGCCTTTCTGATTCGGTAGCTTTAAAGAGCGTTCATCAGCAGCAGGATGGTAGCCAGCAGGGAAAGAATGGCATAGAACTCTACAATGCCGCAGAGAATGATGCCCTTAGTCGCTTCAGAGGGCCGCTTGGCGACAATGTTAATGGAAGATGCGGCTACCCGGCCCTGAGCAATCGCGGAAAGCAGACCGCCGAAAGCGATGGGCAGGCAGGAGACAAAAATGGTCATGCCCTGAGTGATTGTCAACTGGGTGACCCCATTGCCGCCGAAGATGCCCATGGTAAACAGAACAAAGAACCAGGCCACCATGCCGTAAAGGCCCTGGGTACCGGGGAGCACCTGAAGGATCAGGCACTTGGAGAAGTTTTCAGGGGCTTCGCTGATGACGCCGGTGGCGGCCTCACCTACAAGGCCGGTGCCTTTGGCGGAGCCGATGCAGCAAAGGCCAACCGCCAGAGCCGCGCCCAAAAAAGCAAGACCAATTCCGCCGAACAATTCAATAAAAGCTGCCATAATTATGATTCCTCCTTGATAATGTCTACATATTTTGTCTGGATGGACAGGGGGGCATAGGGTTTGCCGCCCTCTTTATAAAACCGGTTAAAGAACTCCAGGCATTGAAGCCGCAGGTCGTGCACATAGCAACCCAGCAGATTCAGCGCCAGATTGAGCGCGTTACCGATCATAGATATGATAATGAAAATGATGACGTTTCCGAATACTGCGCCAAGGGTGTTAAACACCTGCGCAATGACGCTGCCGGAAAGCATTAGAGCCATCAGCCGGAGATAGGAGAGAATATCGCTGAAATATCCGGTGACGCCATTATAGATCACGCCTACCAGCGCCGTGACCTTTCCGAATCCTCTCGCATTGCGGCTGCCGCCGTAGAGCAGCATCACGCCGCCGACGATCAAGACAACGGGGACGCCGCGGACATTGCCAATATCCAGAATAAACAAGGCCAGACCGATCAGGATGATCCACCAGGTGCATTCATCCCAAACGGCGTCTGCCACATGGCCATCCCGGCATTTTTTGACCACACTGATGATCATGCCGGTGATCACCTGAATGACGCCCAGAATCAGAGAGCCAAGCAAAATGGCCACTGTATCATCCAGGGGCGTAAAGAGGGCGGGCATGGTAAAGGTACTGTCCGGGTTGATAATCTTCAAAAGCTGGGGGATGAAATCTCCGAAAAAGCCGCCAGTCAGAGCGCCCACAATAAAGGTGCTGATGCCGCAGAACAGAACGCCCTCCATAAAGTTTCGGGTGCTCTCCCGGGGACGGGTTTTCCTGAGTACCACCAGTGCGGCGATAATCATCAAAAGTCCGTACCCCATGTCGGCCATCATCATACCGAAGAACAGAATAAAAAACGGGGCCATCAAAGGGTTGGGGTCAACACCGTCATAGGCAGGGAGGGAATACATCTCCGTGACCACGTTCATGCACCGGGACAGCACGCTGTTTTTCAGCTTGACCGGCACCTCCGGATATTCCTCCGGCTCCGGGTCTTTTAATTCGCAGGCGCAGTCATAGGAAGCAAGGAGCGTTTCCAGCTGAGACTGTGAAGACTCCGGCAGCCAGCCCTCCAGAAAGAAGGTCTTTTCGCTGCGGATCAGCCGTTCCTTGCAGCTTTCCTTCTGAATCTCCTGAGAAAGCCGGTCATAGCAGAGTTTTAACTCCATCCGGGATGCGGCAAAGGAAGCAAGCGTCTCTTTTAAACTCTCAAGCTTCTGCGAAAGCGTTTTCTGCTGGCTGTGAAGATACGCAATGGTCTCTTCAGCGGTACCGGTGATGCCTTTGAAGGTCGTTGTACTGAATCCATAGGATTTCAGGGCATCCATAGCGGTATCCTCCTGGGACCTGTGGCAGAAAAAGAGCAGATAATGGGCTTCAGCATCGGTGGATGCTTCATACAGTTCCGAAGCGTCGGCGTCGGTCTGCAGTTCCGCACGAACCGCACTGAGATCCACAGAGGCGGGGAGCATACCGAATGCCACACAGCAGGATCCAGTGGAGCCGGTGCTGAGGGGAATGTCCAGACTGCGCCAGGGCAGGAGTGACTGGCAGGTGACGTTTAATCGCTGGATCTCCGCGGCATCGGCCTGCAGTTCCGCAGCATAGCTGTTGATCATACGCACCTTAAGCATGGCCTCAGCGATGCGGCGCTGATCAAAAAGCGCCTGTTCTGTGATCTGAGGGAGGGCGGAGAGCAGAGAGGACTTTTCCGGCGCATAGGTCTTTAAGGCGTCAAGCGCTGCCGCAGTTTCCTCCAGCATCCGTTCCTTTTCAGATCGTGTGCTCTCTGACGGCTGAAGCAGATTTTCCCAATCGGAATCAGAGGAGAGGGCGGGCTGCTCTGAGATCTCCACGCAGCCTATATGCTGAAGCTGGTCAAACAGCGTGTTTCTATCAGAAAGGAAACCGATCAGGCGAAGCCGTTTCATGCTGACGATTGCCATTTAGTCCATCACGATCCTTTCCACAATGCGGTTTGCAGCGGCATCCAGCTGGCTTTCTGCGTGTGCCCGCAGGACAGCACATTGATTTTCCGCATGGTGCATGATTTCAACGCTATTCTTTTCCGCCTGCGCTTCTGCCTCGGAAAGCAGGTTTTTTACCTCGACTTCTGCGGCAGAGCGGCGCTCCGCCTGATAGTCACGGCCCTTTGTTTCCGCATCCGCAATCCGCTGCTTGGAAGCAGCGACAGCCTCCTGATAAGAGGATTTTGCGTCGGCTTCTGCTGCCACGACCTTTTTCATGGCGTCCAGAGTCATGGTTTCACCGCCTTTACTGAAAATTTCAACATCTCAGGAAAAGGAGAGCATACCTCCACACCTTGAGAATGTGATATTCTACCTAAAATTATACTGGGAAGGGGGAAAAAAAGTAACTGCGTAATTTCACAAAAAACGGCTCTTTTTTTGCAGGTCAAATAGGCAAATTTACGAAAATTTGGAGTATTTCTATTCAATTTTCGGACATTTTGAAAAAAGATCTGACAAATCTGGAGATGTAACTTTCGCTCAACATTTTGCTTACCCTTATTAAAAAAATAAAATGACTTACGGCCATTTAATGAGAGTATAGCAAAGAATTTTGGAAGATTTAATCCCTAAAAAGGGCCTGTGAAAAGTCCTTTCGCTCGAATCGAGATTCGATAAATAATAAAGATATGTGGAATCAGATCACGCCTGATTCCACATATCTTTTTGTATATTAAGATGCCGGGACTTTTTACGGTTCTCCAGGTTTAGTGATCCGCTTTTCCGTCCTTTGCAATGATTGCCCGGTTGATGGCGCAGAGAATGGCCCGAATGGAGGCACGGTTGATATTGTGGCTCTTCCCCACGCCGAAAGCGTCCTTGCCATCGGGGGTTTTTAAATGGATATAACAAACGGCCTGCGAGTCGGAACCGGAGGTGATTGCGTGCTCGGAATAGTCCACAAAGCGGAACTTCCCGATCTTCAGTCCGGAAATAGCGTTGAAAAAAGCGTCGATGGGACCGTTGCCCTCGCCGGAAATCTCGATCTCCCGCCCTTTGTATTGCAGCGCCCCGGAGAAGCCCACACGGGAATCCATGCCGTGGACGCCGCTCTCTGTAAAGGTGTGGCGCAAAAGGCCATAGGTTTTATCTACCTCTAAATAGTTTTTGTCAAAAAGTTCGAAGATTTGGCTTGGTAGCAGTTCGGTACCCAGACGATCTGTTTCCGTCTGAACGATGGCGCCGAATTCCGGATGCATGGCCTTTGGCAGGCTATAGCCGAAGTTGTTCTCCATGACGAACGCTGCGCCGCCCTTGCCGGACTGGGAGTTGATGCGAATGATCGGCTCATACTGACGGCCCACATCCGACGGATCGATGGGCAGATAGGGGACCTCCCACATCTCGCTGCCGGACTCCTTCATATACTGCACGCCCTTGTTGATGGCGTCCTGATGGCTGCCGGAGAACGCGGTAAACACCAACTGGCCCACATAGGGCTGCCGGGGGTCCACCTTCATATGGGTGCAACGCTCATAAATATCCTTGATTTTGTTGAT
>CAZGOQ010000117.1:0-6897 GCA_964527315.1 uncultured Oscillospiraceae bacterium
AACGATCCAGGTACATGGCAAATGCCAGACGCTTTCGAGCGCCTGGCATTTGCCGTATACCTGGATATTTTGTGACAGACCCTTGTTGTTCTACTTTTTCATGAGTTCCGTCATGGAATCCGCAAACAGGCGGATCAGCGGATTCTGATTTTTCTGCTTCCATACGATACAGATTGGGATATGATCCTCCAGGTTGTAGTATGTCAGCCTTGGATCATCCTGAAAACGCATATACTGGTCAAACACGGTAACGCCATCTCCCAATAGCAGCGACTGTAAAATCGTATCCCGATTCGGCATCCAAACCGGCGTTACCCTGACCTGATGTGCCAGAAACTGCATCTGCGCCAGTTCCATTGCCATGGGTGATTCCTCCTCTGACAGCATAAGAAGTCTCTGCCCGTCAAAATCCTCCACCTGAAGCGGTTCCTTCTCCGGACGAAGCAGCCCCCGGCGTACATAAGCCCGGCTCTCTAAATTGGCGATTTGGACGACCTCCAGTCCATCAAAATCCATCAGGCTGGTTTTTGTACAGAGGATCACATCCATCTCTCCGGAGCGAACCTGCCTGCGAAGTTCCTGAAAATCGTTGCTCTCAAAGTACAGCGATGCCTGGGGATAACGAAGCCGCACCTGCTCTCGAAAGCGGAGTAATTCGTCGCTCAAATCCCAAAACTTCCCGATACCGGCTTTCAGCTGCAAAGCAGGGTACCCGGAAATCTCATGCGCCACGGCCTTTGCCGTTATAAATTGCTGCTGTGCACGATTGAAGGTTTCCCGAAAGACCATCCCCGCAGCGGTCAGGCTGATGGCATTCTTCCGCGTTCGGTCAAACAGCAGATACCCAAGTTCCTCCTCCAAAAGCTTGATCTGCCGACTGACGGAAGGCTGGGAAACATACAATTCCTGAGCCGCCTGGGAAAAACTCATGCATTCCGCTGCCTTCAAAAAATAAGTGATTTGCAGAGAAGTCATCCTATTCACTCCGTTTTAATAAGATATATATATTATAGCTTTTTGTTTATAATGAAGCAACTGTTTTCGGCATTTGTGTGATTCAAAAACAGGTGTTATGATAGAAATGATTCATGATTCATGATTTATGGGATTTCCGGAGAGGAGTTGTTTCGATTGAACTATTTCGATTTATACCGTTCCAGGCTGGGTACGATTGAAGATGCATTGGCAATGATTCAGGATGGGGATGTGATCTCCGGCGGTGGAGAACTGTGCGAGCCAATCATGTTTTATGAGAATTTTCACCGTATAGCCCCGGAACGCACCGACATCGAACTGCTCAAGGGCAAGCGGGGAAGCGGCTATACCTATCCGTTCATGGCCATGCCGGAACTGAAGGGGCGCCTGAACATGATTTGTCATCTGTATGACGCATCGCTCCGTCAGGCGGAGAAGCTGGGATTGGTGTCCCACCTCCCCTCCAACCTCCACGACATGATGCAGCGCAGGACAGATTACAAACCCATCATCAATAAATTTATCGCTGCGGCAACACCTATGGATGAAGATGGAAACCTTACGGTCTCCGGCAGCGGTATGTGGGAGGAGTGCGCCTATCAACATGCGGAACAGGTGATTCTGGAGGTAAATCCCAACCTGCCGAAATTTCACGGCTGCTTGACGATTCCCGTTAAAAAGGTGGATCTGATTGTGGAGGTGGATTATCCCGCTACAATATACAATGTGCGTAGCACGCCGTCCGAAACGGACTTGATAATTGGCGGGTATGTCGCCGACTTTGTCCACGATGGGGACTGTATCCAACTGGGTTTGGGCGGTATGCCCGATGCAGTGGGCAATGCTTTTTTTGACAAAAAAGACTTGGGACTTCACACAGAGTTGTATACCCCTGTCATGGGTGATTTAATTGAAGCCGGCGTCATCACCGGTGCCCAAAAGAACATTGACAGGGGGAAGCACGTTGGCAATTTCATTCTTGGAGATGAAAAACTCTACCGCATCATGAGCGAAAATCCAGATGTCCTGTTCCGCCAGGCATCCTATACCAATGATCCTTTTGTGATTTCTCAAATCGACAACATGGTCTCCATCAACACAGCCTTGGAGATCGATTTGACCGGTCAGATTTGCTCTGAGACCATCGGACCAATGCAGTTTTCCGGCACCGGCGGAGCCTTTGACTTTGCATATGGCGCCCAGCATTCCAAGGGCGGCAGAGGAATCATCGCCATGGCGTCCACGGCAAAGGACGGTACGATCTCCAAAATAAAGCCCATCCTGACCCCCGGCTCCGTAGTCACGATTTCCCGCAATGTGGCAGACATCATCATCACGGAATACGGCGTGGCCTATATGCGGGGACGCACTGTAAAAGAACGGGCGACGCAACTCATTCAGATTGCCCACCCGGATTTTCGGGAGGAACTTCGCCGGGAAGCCCGTAAATACGGCTATCTCTGATCCTTTCGCAACCCACCGCTGCATAAAGTGGAAATATGCCATAATATAAAGAGGATTGCCTTATCGTCCAAAGCCGAAGAAACAGTATCGAAAAATGGAACGGTTTCCAGGATCCAGCCCAGTCTGACCGGTACCTTTGTTGGAACCATTTTCCGAAACATTGTGGATCATGTGGCTACAGAATACGGGATCGGACTCCTTAATCATGGTGTGTATATCTGTGTGGGTGCGCTGAGAAGCCAGGAAGAATATCTGCGCAGGAAATCATTATTGCCGAAGAACGGCTTGTGTTTGGGGATTTCCCATGAAAGGGGACCCGCTGCAAAATCTATGTTTTGCAGCGGGTCCCTTTTTACGCCTTTTTGGCACTGCCCGTTGCTCACGGAGTTCACGTCGGGTCATAGTAAGCGGTTTTACTTCCGCAACCGAATCATGGCAGCGCCCACGGGCATTCACGCTTTGCCGGTGGGAGAATACTTTCCTGTAGAATCGTTAATCACGACCTGCGGCAACCGTATGCCCTACGGTTCTCCTGCGGGCGATGTTTTACATTTTTTGTTTTAAAATTCCTCTGGCGCAGTCTACAGCGCTCTCGGAAACAGGATTGTCGGAATATTTGGCTTCATTGTAATAGTCCATAAATTCCCGAAAATCCTCCTCACCGGCGTATTCCGCAGCGTAGATCTCATTGGGGGTTTTCGCCAAAGCGCCGGGATCGCGGTGTTGCACACGCTTTAACAGCTGCTGAAATGCAAAGCGCATTTTTGTGCGGTTGTCCGGGAAATCGTCCAGCTTTTGGGGCCGCTCCCGGAACTTGTTCCATGCGTCCTTCATACGCTTTCCGGTATCGGAGAGCAGCTGTCTTGCGTCAAAGAGACTTTCTGTCTCATCGGTAAAGTCCTCATCGGCAACGGGAGCAAATTTATCCCTGAGATTGCGCAGGAAAGTAGGCAGGTGCGCACCGGATCTCCGAAACTTCTGGATCAGCTTCAACAGCGCGTAGGCGAAAAAAGCCACCACCAAGAGAAAAGCAAAAATTTCCACACCGGTGGTGATCCAACCGGCTTCTCCCTTCGGCTCGGCGTTTAAAATGCTGTCTTCGGCAATGGATTCTTCCGTTGCTTCCTCAATTTCCGTGGAGACGGAACGCCGGGTAAACAGACTGGAGAAAAAACCGAAAAAAGCCACCAGAGCCCGGATCACATAGGTAAAGCCTCGGGAGAAAAGATAAAATATTGGGTAGATGTTGGAGAGAAAGGCGGCCACCAGAATAAAGCCGGCGACCAGCAGGAAGTTTCCCATCTGGATTCCGGCAGGATAGACCACTCGGCGATCGCTGCTGGTCTTATGAACGCTTTTTCTTAAACCCTTGGCGCTGAACGCAAACAGCGCCAGCAGAAAGAAGAAAATAGAAATAAGACTGGTAAACCGGGCGGTTTTTGCATCCCACTGAAGACCGGTGCAGAAGATCAGCACCATAATATGCAGCAAAATGCCGCTGGTGAGCATGGGAGAATAGACTGTATAACCGGCCTTACGGGCGGAAAAAAAGAAAAATACAGAGAAAAAAGCAGTCAGAAGTGTAATCAGCAGTGTCACCAGATGAAAACCGGGACAGAATACCAGCGATAACGCCGTTGCAGCAAGCAGGCTGAGCACACTGAGGATAATGGAAAGGTTCATGGGCTTTGTCATGGAGAAGCGGCCCAAGAGGAATCCGATTATGGAAAGGCAGGGAATCAGGCAGCAGCGGTAAAGCGGATAACCGCAAAGCTGTTCAAAGAGCACGCCCAGAGGAATGACCAAAAGAAGGGCCAGAATGAGATTGATGATCTCAAACAGCGTCCGCTGCATCGACGTCTTCATAGGAAATGGCCTCCTTCCTCAACTGAATATGGGTCACAGAGTTGCCTTTGCGGCGCAGTTCCTCACAACGGTTTTCCATGGAACCGTTCCAGAACGCGGAGAAAACCAGAATATCCGTTTCCGTAGTGTCCGCTTCCACCAGCTTTTCCAGCGTCCGATAGATGGACTCATGCTGTTTGAGTTCCAAGCCGGCGAGAGTCTCCAGAATGCGATTCATCTGGGCGGCATTACAGCCTGGTTCAATGTCAATGGGCACATCGGGGGAAAAGGAGATCGAAGCGTTGGAATAAAGTCCGACTTCCATATTGTTGACAATGGCCCAGTTGCAGAGTGTGGCCACAGTCCGGATGCCATATTCCGTTTCTTCCATTTGCCTGGCAGAAAGCTGGCCCCAGAAATTGTCCTCCGGGTCAATGTTCAAAACGATCAGCAGCCGGGGAAAAACGGTATAATCATGGGTCTTGACCTGGAGGGAGCCGGTTCGGGCGGAGGCTCGCCAGTGAATATCCTTACGGCTGTCGCCCATCTGATAGCCCCGGATGCCGTTGATTAAAATGGGATCAGGGAAGATCCAGCGGCGGACGCTGACGTCACCCTGCCAGCGGAGGGCTTCATCAGGCAGTTCATCCTCTCCCAGCAGGGAAGGGTAGACGAACAGCTTGGCGTCGGATCGAGTTTCCTTGCTGGTCGTATTGAGACCGAACAGGTCTCCGGCGGTCAGAGAGGTGATGGAAAGGTCATAGTAGCCCCGGTGTATACATTTGACGGAATAACGGCGGGTAATTCGGCTGTAGGGGCGCAGGTAGAACACGCTCCGGTGGAAGCGGTCGTCCAGCACCTCCAAATTTTCCTGGGAGTGAAACCGCAGCCAGGGGGACAATTTGGATTCCACCCGCAGCCAGGGCAAGGGCGTTAGCTTCTGATTGGCGATGATTTCCTGCAGTTCGATGGATTCCCCCTCAAACACCGCGCTTTTGCTGAGTTTACGCTCATAGTGCAAATGCCGAAAGGCAACCCTGGTGAAATACCGGGACTGAAGAAGCGCCAGCGCACCCACAATAAGAATGAGCCATATGGCAGCAGTCATAGTTTCATCCCCCGATTACAGTTTATCTGTTGTGGACTCGGTGGGCGCCGGGACGATGGACAGAAGACCGTTGACCAGTTCCGCAGCTTTGCTGGAGGAATTATATTTGACCTTTAGGATCAGGCGGTGGGCAAATACCGGAACAGCCAGCGCCTTTACGTCATCGGGCAACACATAGTCTCTGCCATGGATGGCGGCATAGGCCTGACAGGCCCGCATCAGCGCCAGCATACCACGGGTGGAGATGCCGAGGGTAATGTCATCATGCTTTCGTGTGGCTTCCACCAGCGCCACTATGTATTCCTGAATCGGCTTACTGACCAGAACCTCGGAAATGGCGGACTGAATCTCTGTAATTTCTTCTCCGGTTGCAACGGCGTCCAGTTCCACCAGAGGGGAACCGCTGATGTAGTTCGTCAGAATTACGGCGCTTTCCGCTGCAGTGGGATATCCCAGTGTCAGCCGCACCAGAAAGCGGTCCAGCTGGGCTTCCGGCAGAGCGAAGGTGCCGGAGGATTCTACCGGGTTCTGGGTGGCGATGACGAAGAAGGGCGCACCCAGTGACTTCGTCTCGCCGTCCACAGTGATCTGCTTTTCCTCCATACATTCCAGCAGCGCAGACTGGGTGCGGGGCGTGGTACGGTTGATTTCGTCAGCCAGCAGAATATTGGTAAAGGCCGGTCCGGGCTGGAAATCGAATTCGCCGGTTTTCTGGTTGTAAACACTCAGACCTGTGATATCCGAAGGCAGCAGGTCGGCGGTAAACTGAATGCGCTTGAAGTCGCAGCGGATGGATCTGGCAAGGGATTTCGCCAGAACGGTTTTTCCGGTTCCGGGTACGTCGTCCAAAAGGGCATGGCCCCCGGCAAACAGGCTTACAAGGATGAGATCGATCTCGTCTTTTTTCCCGATCAGCACCCGACTGATGTTGTCATTGATTTTTTTGGCTACAGCGCCAATCTTGCTCAGTTCCATTGCAATCTCCTATCCCCAGCGTTTGCTGGCTGTATTGTTTGACAAATGCGAATCTGTCAAAAGCAAGTATGTTGATTATACACAAAACTACAGGCAAATGCAAACCGTAGAATCCCTTTGAATGTGAAGAAATTATGTGATTTTAAAAAAGGATCCGCAGTCCTTGCAGATCCTTCTCAAAAGATCATATTACCAAACCACAGTAGCAAAATAGTCCTCCGGGGTCTCGGCCCGGCGCATCAGTTCCACACTGCCGTCCTCCTTCAGCAGCAATTCGGCGCTGCGGAGCCGACCGTTGTACTGATAGCCCATAGAAAAGCCGTGTGCGCCGGTGTCATGGATGAACAGAAGATCACCCCGGTCGATTTTGGGCAGCATCCGGTCAATGGCAAATTTGTCGTTGTTTTCGCAAAGGCTGCCAACAATGTCATAGCGGTGGCCGCATGGGAGGTTCTCCTTGCCCATGACGGTGATGTGGTGATAAGCGCCATACATGGCGGGTCGCATCAGATTGGCAGCCCAGGCGTCCA
>CAZGOQ010000118.1:0-6881 GCA_964527315.1 uncultured Oscillospiraceae bacterium
CGTCAGCCAGCAGATGATAAGGTCTCGATTAGTTCCTTATCACTGTTAAGCCTACGTTTCCAAGGCTTTTGTTTTTCCGGCAGGCTCCGAATCTTGGGATAAAATTTGGAATCCGTTTGGAATTGACGGAGATTTCTGTTTTTGCCGACTGTCCGATAAGAATGATACCGTGAATAAAGCCCCTGCACTGGCATCGGATGACAAGTGCAGGGTGGGTGTTTTAATCTGCTGTTTCCTTCGGTACAGACTTGTGGCGAATGAATACATCTGCGCCGTGGGGACAATATATCTCAATGTCCACATCGTGCTCTGAGAGAAAGCTGAGAATTGCACCGGCGTTTTCCGATGTCCAGTTGGGAGAAACCGGGTACAGGATGGAGCCGTCCGAACATATGATCGATTCAACCTGCTGAACCGGCGTGCTCGGCTGCAAAACTTTGAGGATGGTGTAAAGCTGCTCGGTTGCCTCGGGACTGGTGAAAGAGGTATAGTTGGAGCTCGTGACATCGCCGCTTAAGGAAAGATGAGCCCTTCCCGATACAACGGACACAAAATGCCACGGCGCACGTTGTAGGGTTTACAATAATGTGTTACAGATGGTAAATGAAAAAGGATAGCGAGTAGGGGCATAACGTGCTAAGGTTGAACTGCTGAAAACAAACCGAAAGCAGATGAACCCTATTCGCTATGAATAAGATAACACAAACCGCCCGGTATCGGCAAGTTCTAATTTTATATGCGGAGAAATACGGCGTCACAAAGGCCGCGATTCGGTATCAAACATACCGGCAGTATATCTACCGCTCTGGTAAGTGAAGCGGCAGAGGAAGCGAAAGAAAACGGCGGCTATTATTACCAGTATACTTTCATTGACGAATACAGCCGCTTCCGTTATCTGGAAGCTTGTAAAGAGCACAATTCTTCTTTCTCCTAGTTCATTAAGCACTGCGTAAAAGGCTTTCTCTATGCCATAGAATGTGTCCAAACAGATAATGGCCTGGAGTTTACCAACCGGCTCAATTCTCAATGCTCCGACAAGAAAACTCTCTTTGAACTGACCTTGGAGAAACTATACATCAGGCACAAACTCATTAAGCCTTATACGCCACGCCACAATGGCAAGGTCGAACGCAGCCACCGCAAGGACAATGAGTATTTCTATGCTGACTTCCAGAAACAGCTTGCGGAAATCATCATGAGTCTGATTTCCTCCGGTCTGTGCTGGTTGGGATGACTGCGCGGGCGATGAAAGCGTTCCTCCAGTGATGCCAGAGTGCCGTCATATCGGTGCGTCCGTGTCAGCAAATAGATTGAAAAGGACCTTCTCCCTCAGTTGGAAAATTCATGAAGCATCTTTCCTTGGGGAGGAAGCTTATTTTTTATACGCTGAAAGCATCTTATGACAGAAAGAGAGAGCTTAAGATGTTTTTAGACAAGCTACCCGCCTCCGCACTCAGACTATTTTCTTGCAGACTGCAAATAAGATCCCCATACCGTATCTGGCGCCACGATAAAGATTGCTTGGGAACGGGGCTGGTGATTCCGAAGGGCTATCCGACAGGATCATAGAAAAAATCAACTGAATAAACAACAATCCAGAGAGCGCCGCATGGGTACTCTCTGGATGTTTTTCACATTTAACTTCCGCCGAGCCTTGTTTTTCCGCAATCCGCCCCATTCAAAAGAGGCGTTGCCTCAATGCAACATAAAACGCTATTTTGAGACAAGGCCTGCGTTCGGGTTCAGTGTGCGATATGTTCATGTGGGAAAGGACCCCACTTGTCAGGGTTAGGCCCTTCGTCGGGGTTGAAAGAGGAAATGCGGGGCGGTTCATCCGGCGGCCAATAAGGGGAGGGGGTGCGGCGGCAATCCGGGCACTCCAAAAAGCTCTTGTCATATGGGGTTCGCAGCCAGCATATAGGCCGCAGCTTCAAAAACTTCCACTGGCCATCAGCCTCCTTTATAAACTCGTTATCATATTTACCAGCAATCCAGAAGGCCGTGTCCCTCTTGGTGCTGGTTTTGGAATCGAATACCCGGTTGGTGTGAGGCCCGAACAGATGCCACTGGCCCCAGGCGTGGATACCGTCCTCCGATATTTCGATGAGCGGTGTGGAGATGGTGAGCATTAAAAGCAGAAAGGCTCGGTCTGTGTTGGTATTCGCCACACCGGCGGTCTGCTCGGCAACAGGGTTTCCATCCACGTCCACGCGGCGAGCCATGGTGTACCAGGCGCGTTTCACATGTTCTTGACCGCAGTAGGCACCGGAGTCCATTATTTCCATGCGGACATTGGGGGCTGAGTGGGAGAACAGGTCGTCCCAGACCTCTCCTATCCGATTGTTTTCCAAATAAAAGATATACCGGCTCATCAGGTTTTGTATCTCCACGGCGTCGGTGGCATAGGCCTGACGCTTGACTTGCTTTTCCAGCGCCTCGATACGGGCCAGCAGTTTTTTTTCATCCATTGACGGCAGTCTCCTTTTTTATGGTATGCGATGTCTTATCCAAACATCAGATTGGGCAAAAACAGGGAAATTTGCGGCACATAGAAGATGATGATAAGCGTTATGATAATAGTTATAAGGTAGGGCAGCATTCCCTTTATCAGTGTCGCTGACGGCACCTCGGGCGCTCGCGATCCCACTACGAAGAGATTGATGCCCACGGGTGGGGTCAGAGCCCCGACGGCCACAGTAAATGCCACCACGATGCCGAACCACACCAGGTCATAGCCCAGGCTGGACACCACCGGGGCCAGAAGGCCAACGGTAAGCATCATAACGGGCGGGGAGTCAAGGAAGCATCCCAGCACCAGATACAGCAGAACGATGACCCACAGGATGGCCGCCGGAGGCAGGGGCAGACCGCCGACAAACTGAGCCAGAGCCTTGGGAATGCCTGAAAGAGACATAAAGGTGTTGAACACCTGAATACCCACAAACATGAAGAACATGGCGCAGCCCATGGCGGAGGTGTTTTTTATGGTGACGGCAAACTGCTTGAAATTCATCCTCCGCATGATGGCGATGATGACCATTGAGCAGATGACGCCGATACCCGCAGCCTCGTTAACGGTGAAGATACCTCCCCAAATGCCGCCCATGACCACAACGATGAGCACCAGAAAGGCCCAGACATTTTTCAAACTTTTGACACTCTCTTTAAAGGATGCCTTTTCCAACTTAGGGGCCTTGGAGGGATTGATTTTAACCATGATAACGGTGCAGATGGATAGGGTCAGGGTCAAAAGCAGTCCGGGCAGCCAGCCGGCCATGAAAAGCCTACCGATAGAGGCACCAGACAAAAGACCGTACATGATAAGTGGCACAGACGGCGGGATCAGAATGGCCAGAGGACCGGCGCCGATGATAGAGCCAAGACCCAAGCCCGGGTCGTAGTTGTTTTTCTTCATCTCCGGCCAGGCGATCTGCGTCATGACCATGGCAGTGGTGGATCCGGAGCCGCACAGCGCACCGAAGAGGGCACTGGCTACAGTGGTGGTAATGGCAAGGCCGCCGGGAAGGTGGCCAACCCATTTTCGGGCGCAACCGTATGCATCACCGGTGAGTCCGCCATTAAAGGCCAGATCACCCATGAGCATAAACAGGGGCATAACGATAAAGGTGTAGCTGGCGGCGGCAGAAAAAGGGATGGTCATGAGATAGTTGAGCCCGTCATTCAGACCCAAGATCAGGGTGATACCAAGAACGCCGGAAAAAGCAAACGTATAGGCCAGCGGCATACCGAGAAACAAGAGCAACAGCATAACAATAACGCCGATGGCGCCAGCGGTCAAAGCACTCATTGTTCTTCCTCCTTGTTTTTACCGAGCTGCGAAGCCTCTTGAAAGTAGCGGATGCCGTCGGCGATAAACTCAAATGTGAGCAGTATATTGCCGAAAGATGCAATATAATAGAAGGGATAGTGGACGATGCGAAGTATATTGGTGGCGGAGCCGCGGTCAAGCACCTTGCCCGCCTGGCGGAACAACTGCACGGACATGGGCCCGGACACGAATGCACAAAGGATGGTGACAACGCCGAGGCAGATGAGCTTTCCTTTTGGGGAGAAAGTGTTGGTTAGTGCGTCCACACGCACATGAGCCCGCTGGTAGGTGGAATAGGGAAGTCCCAGATACAGCACAAGGACGATGGCCATCTCCACGATTTCCTGAGCGCCGGTGATGGGGGAGTTGAATATATACCGCAAGATAACGTCGATAAAAATCAAAAGCGCAATGGCAAACAGCAGCGCACCCGATATCCACACACAGAAGTGGCTAACTTTATGCAGGCCGTCGGCCAGCCTTTTATATAGCTTCATATAAACCTCCGATCCTGAGAAGAATCGCGACCGCCCGCGAGGGCGGCCGCGGTTGAAATATCATGCGGAAGCAGGAAAGTTATTTTTCAAATTCGGAGTTGGCAACAATCTCCTGTACACGGGCAGCGATGGCTTCACCATCATAGCCGGCGGCAGTGATCTCCGCAGCCACCGTGTCTATAAGGCCGGATTCAGCAGTCTTGATTTCCTCAATAAATTCAGGCGTGGGTTCGATCCTGATGATGCCGCCGTCGACCATATTCTGCTCGCACAGATCCTGCTGACGGTTATTTTCAGCCATGTAGATGTTATAGAACTCGCGGCTGACCTGATCAAGTGTCTCCTGCAGGTCGGCAGGAAGACTGTTCCACACATCCAGATTCATGCCAATGTAGTTCATGCCGGTGCAGATGGGCATATCAAGCAGGTAGTCACAGGCATCCTGCCACTTGAAAGCGTCCATGGCCGAGGGGCTAGATACGCCACCGTCGATGACACCCTGACTTAAAGACAGAAACACTTCAGTGGTGGTAATGGAGACGGCCGTGGCGTCCAGAGCCTCAATGGCCTGAATAAGGATGCCGGAGTTAGCGCGAATCTTCATGCCCGCAAAGTCAGCCACGGAGGAGATTTCCTTATTGACGGTGGCAATCATCTGCATATCGGTGGGCATAAAGGTGAGAACGTGCATATTGTCGGTAAACTCGGGCAGATAGCCTTCATCCAGAAGCGTCCACATGACCTCGCCAGCGGTGTCGGGTGTGGTCAGCAGGAAGGGGGTCTGCACGATGTTGCTCACAGGAAATTCGCCGGCCTGAGCGATTCCAAAGTTCAAGATTTCAAGGCCGCCCTCGGTCAGCATGTTGAAGAGATCAGTGGGAGCGCCAAGGGAGTTGTCGTGATAGACGGTGATTTTTACACGACCATTGGTGGCTGCATCCACGTCAGCGGCGTACTGGTCGATGAGGTCGGCAAGCCAAGAGCCGGTGACCTGAGAGGAACTGAGCTTCATCTCATATACCGTATCGTCGGCAGGTTCTTCAGCGTCAGCCTCGGGCTCCGCAGCAGGAGCTTCGGCGGACTCTTCAGCGTCAGCCTCAGGGGCAGGCGCTTCGTCCTTGGCGCCACAGGCGCACAAGGCGAAAGCCATGACCATGGCAAGCAGCAAGGCAAGAAGTCTCTTCATTTTAAGTCCTCCGTTCTATTTTGTTCGCGGAATCCGCGAACGCTCTTTTTTTAACGATCTAACTATACGACGATTTGACTCAGACGTCAAATTCGTCTATTTACATAGTTCCATAACCAAAAAGACATAATAATTTGGCATATAACACAAATTCGCGGCTGTCTGCAGTAGAATATAGAAAGCCGCACTGCCTGATTGCCATCACGCAGCGCGGTCGAGGGATGAATGAACTCTGGTTTTAGAGAATGTCGGATTTTCCGTTATTCGCGGCAAAGTGCTCAAGAAGCTGCTTTTTGAAGTTATAGGCAACCTGAGGCATATAGTGTTTTTTTAGGTTGGCCACGCCGCATCTGCGAACGCAGTATTCCTCCGCCAGAGGACGAAAGACAACGCGTTCCTCCCAATCATTGACAGGGTGGGACTGATGTCGGTACTGGGGCGCGGCGATAAGGGATACGCCGTACCCAAGACCCACGAAGCGGCCAAGGAACATAGGCAGGTCGCATCGAATGCGGATGTGTGGCTCAAAGCCTGCTGTGCGGCAGAATCGCTGGGTCAGGTGGAGATTGTCGGAGTTGGAGTCAGTGCAGAGAAAGTATTCGTCCCGGAGACTGGAAAGGCTTATTCTTTCCTTCTTTGCGAGGGGATGCCCCTCCGCCATAATGATGCCCATTTCCTCCGTAAACAGATGAATCCACTCCAGTTCCTCCCGAGCGGGAGCCTCAGGGCAGAGTGCCAGATCCACCATGCGGTTCAACAGGGCGGCATCCAGTGCCTCCGGACTCATCTGCAGAAGATGAAGGCTCACGTTGCGATTGGCCGTCATGAATTTTTCCAGCTCGTTCACGATACTGCCCGGCTCCCGCGTAGGAAAGGAGCTGCCGATGAACAGAGTGCCGCCGGAGCCGGATTTCATCTCCCCAAGACGCTTTTCTAGATCGCCCAACTCTGCAAAGATGCGGTCAGCATGCTGGAGCACGATCTCCCCATAGCTGTTGAGGATAATGCTCTTACTGCTGCGGTCAAAGAGTTTGACGCCCAGTTCGTCTTCCAGCTTTACGATGACCTTGCTCAAAGCGGGTTGAGTGATAAAACGCTCCTGAGCGGTGAGCGAGATATTACCGGATCTGGCTACATCCCGAAAAAGATCCAAATGGGAGAGATTCAGATACATGGCGCCTCCTCTTACCGCAGCCCCATCACAGCTGCACATCCAAAAAAATCCGCGTATTGACATTTCAATACATTTATTGGTCAGCGATAGATCCACGCCGGACAGACATAAAAGCACCGCAGCTTTCCTGTATCTGAACTCAGGACGGCTCGCTTCCGCGGGCGTGCTGCTTGGAAAGCACCTTGCGCATCTCGC
>CAZGOQ010000119.1:0-6818 GCA_964527315.1 uncultured Oscillospiraceae bacterium
CAAAAAAGTACACTTTTCTGTAAATCCATTCGCGAGATCGTACAGAATTTTGTTGACCCGGGTCTGCTTTATTTTTTTGCTCCGCAACTCACGCCCTGAATGGACTCATCGTTTTTGATCCAGTCCTCCACGTTGACCACCGTATACTCCGTCGGCGTATTGCGGATAATGACCTGCGCAATACCCGCGTTGATGATATTCCTGCGGCACATAGAGCAGGAGGTGGTATCATGGAGCAGTTCCCCACTGACCGCGTCTCTTCCGCAGAGATACAGTATTCCGCCGATGCACTCGCTGCGTGCTGCGGAAATAATGGCGTTGGCTTCCGCATGAACCGAGCGGCACAACTCATACCGCTCCCCGCTGGGGATTGCCATTTGTTCCCGGACACAGTAACCCAACTCCGTACAGTTAACCCGGCCTCGGGGTGCGCCGTTATAACCGGTGGAGATGATCTCATCGTTGCGCACAATAATGGCGCCATAGTGCCGGCGGCGGCAGGTGGAGCGCTCCAGCACAGTTTGCGCAATATCCAGATAGTAATTGATTTTATCAATGCGTTCCATAAAACACCCTCATTTTCAACATTTTATTTCCTGCCTGTTTTTTGAATAGGATATCGTCTGTCTGTCGGCCCCGTAAGCGTTTGGGGCATTTCTACAAGAAATTGTTTTTTCAACAGTATGTGTCAGAATGTCTCCAGTTTCGTAGAGGAGGGAAACTCCATGGAAGATTACATTTTGCTCTGGATTCTGGAATTTCTCCTGCTGGCTGCTTCGGTCATGCAGATCTTATTGGAGAGAAAGCGTGGAAAGATCATGTCGCTGGGCTGGAAATTCCAGTGCTTTCTGTTCCCGCTGATCCTGCTGATTGGTCTTTTGCTGTTCCAGTCCGGCAGAGACTATATTTTCCCCATTGTTATGCTGGGTCTGACAGAGGAGATCATTTGCCGGATCATCAAACGGAAAAAACAAAAGCAGACAAAAAGCAAATCCGCAGAGTGATCAACCTGACGCACATCAGACGCATTCGACCATCTTTATTGCGCATACCGGTACAGGAATGTCACAATCTGCCCACGGGTGCAGTTTTCATTTGGGCCAAAGGTTGTCGTACCGGTACCATTGGTAATTCCCCTGGCAACAGCCCAGTTCACCGCATCTGTGTAATACTGCCCCGCCGGAACATCCCGGAACCCATTACCGCCTGTCACAGCCGGCTTCCCCGCATAGCGGTAGAGAAATGTCACAGCCTGTCCCCGGGTCACACTTGCATTCGGGCTGAAGGTGGTAACGGAAGTCCCGTTGGTAATACCTTTTTCCACTGCCCATAGGACTGCCTTGTAATAATACTGGTTCTCTGACACATCCCGAAACGCCGTTTGGGTGCTGACAGGCTCCGGCTCACCAGCGGCCCGCCAGAGGAACGTCACCATCTGACCGCGGGTACAGGAAGCGCCGGGACTGAAGGTGGTGGCGGAACTTCCAGCGGTAATATTGTGTTCGACGGCCCATCTGACTGCGTCCTCATAGTAAACGCCGGCGGGCACATCAGTAAAGGGCAGCGGTTCCGGTTCGGGTTCGGGTTCCGGTTCGGGTTCGGGTTCGGGTTCCGGTTCGGGTTCCGGTTCGGGTTCCGGCTCCGGCTCCTCAGGAGAATTCCCGCTCTGGCCATCATCAAACCAGAAGTTCAGATCAACAGTATTCTCCGTAATGCCGTCTACCACGCCGCTGGAGGAAAACTGCCAGTAATCATAGTCGCCGGTATAGGTGGTCTTGACCGTATAATGGGCCAGCCATACCTTGCCGGTCAAATCCTCGGCGTTCAGTTTGCTGGTCAGCATATACATATTGGCATAAACCATGCCCTCATAACCATATTTTTTTGCTTCGTCGCAGAAAGCGTTGCAGACCGCAGTCGCTTCCGCTCTGGTGAGTTCCGCATGATAGAGACGGCCTACATATCCCCGGTTTCCCTCGTCGTCTACCACGCCGCTGGCGTACTCATAGTCGATGACCAGAGGCAGCGTCACGTCGTAGCCCTTGATCCTTTTAATCAAATACTGTGCTTCCTCCCGACCTTCTTCTTCTGTGATGGCCTGGGAGTAGATGTACACACCCACCGGGATGCCCGCAGCAAGCGCGCCCTTGATATTCTTTTCAAAATATGTGTCGTTTCCGATGTTGCCTGCGGCGCCATAGCCTCGATAGCCGACCCGGATGAACGCAAATTCGATCCCGGCGTCCGCCACAGCTTCCCAGTCGATATTTCCCTGCCACTCGGATACGTCGATTCCCTTCCGGAGTACCTGTCCGGGTTTCAGTTCTTTGGTGGTCACGCCGGTGAAGTCTGTCGCCGCATACATCCGCGCCGCCATCATCGTGCCGCAGCCCATGGCCAGCGGCACTTCAGGAACATTTTCGCTTACCTTTTCCAGAGAATATGTATTGTCGGTTTCCGCCGCCACCACAGGAACCGACAGCACCTGTATCAGCAGCAAAAGCGCCAGAAGCAGCGCCGAATGTCGTCGTATCATGAGATGAAGCTCCTTTCCATAGCACACATTTTGGTACTTATGTAAATCACATTATAGCATAGGATCGATTCCCATGCAACCCTATTGCTTTTGAAAATTCCAACTGCGGAAACAGCCGGAAATGCGGAAATCCGGTAAAAAGATTGACAACTCTATTCGGGATGTGGTTCAATAGATACAGAACTATTTTGAACCCGGAGGAACTCGTACATGGAATCTAAAACGCTAGTCAATGATCTGTCCCAGGGGCCGGTGCTCCGGGGACTGACCCGATTTGCAATCCCCATTATGATGGCAAATCTGCTTCAGGCGGTCTACAGTATGGTAGATATGATCGTCGTTGGGCAGTTCGGCGGCCCGGCAGGACTTTCTGCCGTGGGCATCGGCGGCCAAATCAGCAATCTGTTTCTGACGCTGGGCATGGGCTTTGCCAGCGGCGCTCAGGTGGTCATCTCCCAGCAGGTAGGTATGAAGAGCCGGAAGATTTCCAAAACCATTGGAACCCTTTTGACCGTGGAAATGATTCTGGCCGTCATCGCCGGCTGCATCGGCGTGGGGTTCCACAACGGAATCCTCACTGCCATGAATACTCCCGACGCCGCCCGGCAGGAAGCCGTCCGGTATCTGGTGATCTGCAGCTGCGGCATGATCTTTATCTATGGCTATAACGCTCTGTGCGCCGTACTGCGGGGCATGGGCGACAGTAGGCGTCCCATGGTGTTTATCGGCGTGGCCTCCCTTGTAAATGTGGCGCTGGATCTGCTGTTCGTAGCCGTGTTCCATTGGGGCGCGGCGGGAGCCGCAGCTGCGACTGTTCTGGCCCAGTGTATCGCCTTTTTCTGCGCGCTGATCTACCTCTACAGGCACAGAGCGGCCGCGCAGTTTGACTTCCGTCTTCACAGCTTTGCCATTGACCGGGAGCAGCTGGGCGCGCTCTGCCGTCTGGGTATTCCCATGGTAGTGCAGCAATTCCTGATTACCGGCTCCATCACCTTTATCAACTCCCAGGTCAACGCCTATGACCTGATCGCCTCAGCAGTGGATTCCGTAGGCGGAAAACTCAACACCGTTGTCAACGTAGTCACCGGCGCGATTTCCACGGCCAGTGCCACCATGATCGCCCAAAGCTTTGGGGCCAGAAAAATGGATCGGGTGAAACAGTGTTTCCGGGCCTGTATGGCTGTCTGCATGATCTGGTTCCTGCTCCTGAGCGCCCTTTATCTGCTGATCCCCCGGCAGATCTTCGGCATATTTACCTCCGATGCGGATGTGTTGGAACTGGCCCCCGTATACCTTCGCTACGCGGTGATCTGGCTTCTGGCCCTCTGTTCCATGTGCGCCCCTTTTTCCATGGTGGAGGGCATCGGCTATGCCAGCTTCAACCTGGTCGTCAGCCTGCTGGACGGCGTAGTGGCCCGTATCGGCCTGAGCATGGTTCTGGGCCACTTTATGGGCCTGACCGGCTTCTGGCTGGGCAGCGGTCTGGCAGGCTTCGTGACCACTATCCCCATGGGAATCTACTATCTCACCGGGCGCTGGAAAAACAGAGATGTCATCACGAAGTGATCTGTGCGGAACCTGCATACCCCGGGCCTGTTGCAAAAACAAAAGTCGGGGTATAGTTTTGCAAGAACAGAGAGCAGGGGGAAGGCGTCCCCACAAGATCCGTATCGTTCACTTTGCTGCCCGTTCTTTCCAGACCGAACCCGGAACGTAGCCGTTGGCGACTCCGCCGCCTTGTGAATGCGGCATGCCTTTTGCGTTCGGCCAAAAATTTCCATCGTTTTTTTGACAGAAATCCTGCGCGGGCGCGTTGCGAAATGCTATTTCGCAACGCGCCCTTTTCTGTTCTACACAGAAATCTCCCAGAGAAACTGCAAACCTCTACTTGCCATAAAAAATATGCTATGCTATAATCTCTCTGCAAGAAAATTTATTTTTATCCCGAACTGTTTTAAAGGAGTTTTTATCTTGGCAAAGACAATGATCAACGATTTGACCACCGGCAGCGTAGGAAAAGAACTCTTGAAGTTCTCCTTCCCCTTTATGCTGTCCAATGCTCTGCAAACCGTCTACAACCTGGTGGACATGGTCGTTGTGGGGCAGTTTGTCGGCAGCGCCGGGTTGACTGCCGTTTCCATCGGCGGCCAGATCACCTGGCTTCTCTGTTGTATCGCCATCGGCTATGCCTCCGGCGGTCAGATCTTTATCTCCCAACTGGTGGGCGCGGGCGATCACGGCGGCATTCGCCGCACGATCGGAACCCTGTTCTCCACAGTTACGTTGTTTTCCATCCTGTTTACCGTGCTGGGTATCGTGTTCCATACGCCGCTGCTCCAGCTGCTCAACACGCCGGACGAGGCTATGGCGCAGGCGCAGGACTATGTGCTCATTTGCAGCGCGGGGATGTTCTTTGTCTACGGCTATAACACTGTCTCCGCCGTGCTCCGGGGGATGGGGGACAGCAAACGGCCCTTCATTTTTATTGCAATTTCCGCATTGCTCAATGTCATCCTGGATATTCTTTTCGTCGGCCCCTTTGATATGAAGGCGGGCGGCGCGGCTTTGGCAACCATCATCGCTCAGGGTGTGTCCTTTGTGATCTCCGTGATTTATCTCTACCTGCGCCGGGAAATCTTCGGCTTTGATTTTAAGCCCAAAAGCTTTTTGATCGACGGCAAAACCCTTAAGTCTCTTTCCTATCTGGGCCTTCCCCTGACGGTTCAGACCTCCGCCATCAATATCTCCATGCTCTATGTTTCCGCCGGTATCAACAACTATGGATTGGTATACGCTTCGGTCTTCGGCATCGGCAATAAGCTGCATTCGATCATGTTTATCATCACCAACTCGGTTTCCACCGCCAGCGCTACCATGTTCGGTCAAAATCTGGGCGCCGGAAAGTATGGCCGAGTCAAGCAGATATTCTGGTATGGCAATCTGTTCTGCATGGTGTTCTTTGTGGTTGTCGCGGCCGTCTGCCTGCTGTTCCCGGAGGCCATCTTCCGGCTGTTTACGCAGGATGCGGATGTCGTTGCCAATGCGGGGCATTATATGATCACGCTGACGGTTATGTTCTCCGGCTTTGCCACCATGACCGCCGGTATCGCCCTGATCAACGGCATTGGCAACGGCAGCCTCAGCCTGATCACCGCGCTGTTGGACGGTGTGATTGTCCGGATTGGCCTGTGCATCCTGCTGGCGGGTCCCTGCGGGCTTGGCGTCTGGGGCTATTTCTGGGGCAACGCACTGGCAGGCTATGTGAGCACCATCATCGGAGACTTCTATTATTTCTCCGGCCTGTGGAGGAAACGGAAGCTGATGGTGGAGCAATAATTCCCCCATGAAAAGGATGCACGACATGAAAAAGCTATTTCAAAAATACCGGGAAATGATCCTCTATATGCTCTTTGGCTGCGCGACCACGCTGGTCAATCTGTTGGTCTATCACCTCTGTTATGACCGCTGGGGGCTTGCCAATGACCCCAGCGTGATTTTGGCCTGGTTTTTTTCCGTATTGACCGCATTCGCCACCAACAAGCCCTTTGTCTTTGGGAGTCACGACTGGTCCGGAAAGGTGCTGTGCAGGGAAGCGGGCGAGTTCTTCGGCTGCCGTCTGGCTTCAGGGCTGATTGAACTGGTGGTCATGCATTTCGCCGTAGAACTGATGGAACTGCCGGGGACCCCGATGAAGCTGCTGGTTAACATTCTGGTTATTATTTTGAACTACATTGGCAGCAAACTCTGGGTCTTTCGAAAAAACAGTTAGCAGGGGTGAAAAAGCACCCGTTCATAGCGGACCGATGCAAACCGTCTTTTGGCATTTCCTCTGTTTGCAACCGGATTACCAAGTATACAGGGACCTGAACCGTTTAAAACCTTGCCCTGTTCGTTTGCTTTATTCCACGCATAATAGGTATGAATATACTTCCCATGCGCCATGCGGTTCACTGACCACTTTACCGTGGAATTCAAGCCCGGTATCATAATCGAAATCGAAGCATGAAACAAGCAAGTCGCTTTCTATCTTCAGATATCGCGTCTCCTGATGTTACCGCCGCTCAAAGAGTTTGCATCGAAATCTGTCTTTACGCGAAGATGGCCATGGCCAGCGTCCCCGCCACCATAAGCACAAGTCCGATCGCCGCTTTTCGGGACAGCTTCTCTTTGAAAACAAAATAGGAAAAGGCAATCGAAACGACGATGCTCAGTTTATCGATCGGCACGACCACGCTGACGATCCCGTTCTGAATTGCGTAATAATAGCACAGCCACGAGCCTC
>CAZGOQ010000120.1:0-6658 GCA_964527315.1 uncultured Oscillospiraceae bacterium
TGGCCTGCATATCCTTCTGCGTAGGCTTGATCTTGCCGGAGAGCACATCCTGCCGAAAACCGGGAGAGACTTCCTCGCCGGCGGTTGCGCCTTGGGAATACTTGGCATACCATTTTACAACAGATTCGCTGATACCGTTCTCTTCTGCAAATCCGTGTGCGGGCGCCGTATCGCCTGATGATTTAAGGTTAGAGGAAATGCCGCCGTCAGCAGTAGTATAGGAATGACCGCAGCCTTGCCCAGCCGCTTTCATCCCAATCGCCGTCCAATGACAGATCAAACACCGGGGCGGGACAGTTGTCGGTAATATGGCTGAGTTGCAGGACCATAGCCGTGTTTTCATACCGTGGGGATGCAAGCAACACAGCTTTCGCAGTTTCTCCCATTTGCAGGGCCTTGGCATAACGATACCGGCCAAAGCCTCCCGCAAAGTCAGGAAGAAATTGATCTGCCGCTTTGAACAGACACTTTGGATCAGAGGAAAAGGAACTTGCGGTTCCCAATGCGGAAGACACTTCTGTCATTTCCGCTTCCAAACCGTGCAGCGTGTCCGCGCCTTTTCTGTTGTCTTTCCACAGGAACCATATCATTTCCGACAACGGCATTCTGACGATACGCCGTTTTTCGGCTTCCATAACATCTAAAATTCCCTCGTTCAAGGAGGTAACACACATGGGTGTTCCGACTGCCGCAATATAGTCGGCTTCGTGGTGAACGCCATGCACCCTTTCCGCCAGGGCAATCAATTCGCTTCTCTCAGGTATGTGCAGCGGTGAAAGCGATTCTCGAAGCGCTGGCGGAACTGCATAGAGGACATCTGCCGTAAGCAGGGCTCTGAACAGCAGTTCGGGATCTCGAGCTGTTTCTGCTGTTTCTTCCAGTATGGGACTGACAATGGGACATTTCGTATATCCGTTTCGGTCTAAAATCGTCCGCACGGCCCGCGCATATTGTCCATCGGAATCCGCGCCATAACTCAGAGGGATCAGAAACTGAACGGTGCCGTCGTCATGCTGCTCGGAAAGCGCTTTCAGCGCACTGCCAACCAGCATCGGTAAAGGCAGGTATTCCTTTGAGTTCATCTCGGTCCGTCCGAGCGTCAACACTTCCCGGTCAAATTGCGGCATTGCGTCCGCATCCACACCCTGTGCCTTGAAATATTCGATCAGATAGTGGGTATAAAGTCCCAAATCCGGAATGAGCAGTTTTTTGCATGGAACCGGTCTCTCTGCCATATTTGTCGGCGTCATCTTAACATCCAGAATGTCAAAATTCTGCGGCATGGGTTTGTTTTTATGGTGGGAAAGCGCGTTTAAGAACGCCTCAATGCGGGTCACGACCCCGACTGCGGAAAAGTGCTCGTCTACCTCGATCTGCAAATAAGGCTTCGCGCCCATTTCCTCCCGGAACATCTGGGAAATCAGTGTGTCCGGCCCGCAGCCGTGGTTTGTCAGGTAGACCGCATACAGGTTTGGGTGATTGGCAATGATTTTCGCACCGGAGAGCAGATGGTCGCCAAAGGGCCAGTACATTCCGGGATAGTCCTTTGAGACATCCAGATCCATTGCCGGCAGATGCCCAAGCGTCAGCACTTTATAGCCCCGGTTCAGTAAAATCTCAGGAATGCCCATATTCAGAATGGGGTCTGAAATACCGTAGTTGCGGGTTATCAACACCAACACCTTATCCTCCGGCTGAAGGGAAGACAGCATCTCCCGCCCAAGCGCCTCCACGCCTTCGGTATATTTTCGGACTGCCATTGCGCCCTTTAACAAGCCAGGTATGCAGCGAGGCTTTGAAAAACCAAGCTGTTTCCCGACATCCAGCATGGCAAGCCCCATCATTTGTGCGCCAAGATCCAGATCGAGGACAGGACTGAGCAGCCGGACTCCTCGCTTTTCCAGTTTCAGATTGTCAAAGACCATATGTGCCGCCATCTGCATATAGGGGCAGGCATAGTTGTGCGCAGCATGGGCGTGCGGATGGCGGATGGTGTGGATGGACGGCAGAAAGATATAGTCGACGCCACGGTCCGCAAGCTGCATCATATGGCCGTAAATCAACTTGACCGGATAACAGGTCTCACCCTGAGCGCAGTTCTGAGAGGCAAGAACGGTCTCCGCATTTGTGCTGTCCGACAGGATCACATTAAACCCGAGATAACGGAAAAATGCGTTGACAAGGGGGAAGAACTTGAACATAATGAGTGTCAGCGGTACGCCGATCGTCTTTTTATTCGGGTTGATCTTCGCGTCATAATCCTCTGCCGCAAGCTGCCCTGCCTTCTTATAGAACGCCTTATTCCGCCGGATTTCTTCATTGGTCACCGCAACTTTTCTGTCCTCTTTTGGAAAATCAAAGCCAAGGAAGCTGCTTGTCTTTTCGCCCACAGCCTCTTTTGCGAGCAGCGCAACTCCAAACGCGCCGCTGATGGAAAACACCGGCGAAACCCGCACCTTCTCCCCATAGACGCTTTGGAACGCAGCAACGATCCCGGGATTATAGTCCACGCCGCCTTGTAAAACGATGTGCTCTCCCACAGGCTTTCCAGCGACAACCTTATGGAGATAATTCCTGACGATAGAGTGGCAGAGGCCCGCGGCAATGTCCGCCTGAGACGCGCCCTGCCCTTCTGCCTCCGCGATTGCCGTGCGAATGAAAACGGTACAGCGCTCTCCCAAATCGCAGGGTATGCTGCTTTCCAGCGCAAGATGACCGAACTCCCTGATGGGAATATCCATTCGAGCTGCCTGTTCCTCCACGAAAGAACCGGTGCCGGCGGCGCATATTCTGTTCATCTGGAAGTCCTGCACATTCCCGTCTCTCAGGGAGATGTACTTGGAATCCTGCCCACCAATTTCAAATACGGTATCTGCTTCCGGGATCCAATAGGCCGCCGCTTTCGCCTGCGCGGTAATCTCATCCCGAATGGCGTCCGCACCCATCATACGGCCCAGACGCTCCCGTCCGGATCCGGTGATGCCGACCCCCAATATCCGAATCTCACCATACTTGTTCCGCAGGTTTTTCATGCCTTCTCGGACGACTCCTTCCGGATCGCCCGCCGTGCGCAAATATTGGAAGTCCACGATATGATCCCGACCATCTGTCAGCACCAGATCCGTGCTGGTGGAGCCGACGTCGATCCCCAGAAAGCACCCTTCCTGGGGGACAACGCCCGTGGCCGTCGGTTCCCGCAGGCTCGTGTCCTCTGACAGAACAAGCTTCGGAAGATGTGTTTCCCTGAATATATGTTCTTTTTGGCAAACCGCCTGCAGCAGTTCGGGCAGTTCCACCGCTTCCGCAGCGGACAGCGCCGCCCCGATGGCCGAGGCAAAACCAGCGTATTCAGGAACAATCAGTTCCTCCGCCTGCAAGGCAAAGATATCACGAATCGCGCGGACAACTCCGATGTTCCTGGTCACGCCGCCACAGAAGATGACCGGCTTGCTGATCGAGAAATTCTTGACGATCGTTGCCTTGTAATTGCGTATCATGGCATAGCAGAGGCCGAGCAGAATATCCTGCTTTGGAACGCCCTCCTGCTGGCGGTGGATGATGTCCGTTTTTGCAAAGACGGCGCACCGTCCCGACAGGTTCGGTATGGAACGCGCCTGCTCTACAAGACCGGAATAGTCCTCGATCTTCAGTCCCAGGCGGGACATCTGATCCTCAAAAAACGAGCCTGTGCCCCCGGCGCAATGTTCATTGACGGCGAAGCGCGGCGCTCTCCCATTCAGTTCCGTAATAAATCGTGCGCTCTGGCTGCCGATTTCAATGATACTGCCCGCCATGGGCGCAAGATAGTTCGCTCCCTTTACAATAGCGGGAATATCCTCAATTTGATTGAGCGTCGGGCATATGTCCGTGAGCGCGTGGCGGTTTGCGCCGGTCACGCAGACCGGCAGACTTCCGCAAAGCCCCAGTGCGGTCAGTCCGTCTTGCAGGGTGCCGAACAAGTTACCGTGATGTGTCCGGCTCCAGATACTGATCTCTGCTCCGTCGCCCAGAAGCGCAAGCTTGACAGCAGATGTTCCCAAATCAATTCCCAATTGTCTCGTCATATGGTATCGTCTCCTCTTTCCGAATGATTTTTCGCTTTCCGCCAGTTGCTCCCGCAACCGCGTAAAAACAGCATTTTGTTCTTGTGCGGCTGCGCGGCAACTGGCATTTTCCCCGCAAATATGTTATACTGAAAAAAAGGGGGAGTTCCTCATGGAAGAATTACGAAATTTGCCGGAGTATCCGGCGGCGCTTGTCTCGCTCATCCAATACTGCTCCGGCTCCGTTGTCAGTATGGCGCTGTCCGGCCATCCCGATATTTCCGTCACGCTGTTCGCTTTTGACGAGGAAGACGGCATCAGCACGGAATACTACCTTGGAGATACGCTGTATCTCGTACTGGAGGGTGAGATGCCCCTTCAAACTGGCGGGCAGACATTCGTCCTCTCCGCAGGGGAATGCGTCAGGGTTCCCGCAAAGGCGGAACACGCCATTGGCGGGGAGGGGCGGTTCAAGCTTCTGCAAATCACATTCCATTCCAAGCTGTAAAGGAGAAATCAAAATGGCAAACGAACGGATAAAAAACATCGACAAGGCCGTCCCGATTGACCTCCGCGGCCTGACTCCCTACGAATCGGGCAAAGTCGTCAGTCGTACTCTGGCGCAAACGCCGGGGGCGGGCATTACCCTCATGGCCTTTGACGCAGGAGAGGGAATTCCCACGCACGCCGCGGGCGGAGACGCGATGGTCACGGTTTTGGAGGGGGAGGCCCACATCACGATTGACGGTCAGCCTCATGTGGTGCCGGAAGGGCACTCCATCGTTATGCCCGCAGGCATTCCTCACGCGGTCAGGGCGGAAACGCGCTTCAAGATGATGCTGACACTTGTCCGGTAAGGTTTTTCAACACACATCAACCGCCGCAGGCCGCTCATGCCTGCGGCGGTTTTTTGTCTGGTTCACTCCGTTTCCGGCGGCATATAGTAGAAGTCATCTCCTGGCATAGCCCCACCTATCGCTTCAGGATTCGTGTCATAGATGATTTGCAGAAAGCCCTCCAGAATGGTTTTCATTTCCATGCCCGTAATCACGCAGATGCTGCAATTTGGGATCGCCGTCGCGGCAATCTCGGGATTCAGGAAGGTCTCAAACTCCTCCGTCCACTGTCCGGCCTCATCCAGGTGCTCTAAGCAGTAGTTCACGGACTTCGACGCCATCTCCAGATATTCGATGACCGCCTGTTCGTGCTCTTCCAGAAACGCTCTGCGTACCATGGTGACCGTGGTAACGGCCTGCGCGCCGCTCTCCACATTCAGCGCGTTCCACGCTTCGGTTACATCGATTGGGATGAGCAGCCCCGCGACCAACAGTCTCGCCACCTCCACAAAAGGCTGGGGCAGCAGCGCAACGCAGTTCTCCTCCTCCTGCAGCAGATTCAGCACTTCAAAGGGCGTGGAACGGAAGGAAAAATTCACATCGTCCGCAAGGCCGTACTGTTCAAGCAGGAAGCCGAAGGTATATTCCGGAGGTCCGACCTCGCCAATGGAATAGACCGTGCGCCCGCGCAGGTCTTCCATCGTCTTGATATTCGGGTCTGTTGTCAGGATATACAACACGCCCAGATTGCCGATGGAGATGTTGACAAATTCCTGCTGCAGATCGTCATTGTTGTAGAGGATGGCCGCCACATTGGAGGGGACGGTGGCAATGTCATAGTCCGCCTGATTGAGCGACGCCGCGACGGCGGAATAGTCGATGCCCGCCACCTCAAAGTTATAATGGTTGAAGGTATTCCCCTCCCCGGCCTCGTTGATAAACCATCTGAGGCCCATAGAGGGAGGCCCCATAATAAGGCCCACATTCACATCCGCGGCCTCCGTACTGCCCATCGGGCGTTCCAGTTCGGCATAGGGGTCGCCTGCGGCAGATTCCTCTTTTTTCTCCGCCGTGCCATCCTCATGCACGGTCAGGGCGGCGTTGTCCGGGACGGGGTTATAGGGCGGAAAAGTACTGTTGGTCAGATGGGGGTTCAGCGGCAGAGCCGGGAGTTACCTTATTAGTTTCAGCTAACTTTTGGGCGAAAAAAATACGTCGTCTCTTTCCGTATGCTCTTCCAGCAGCCGGATCTTCTGCTCCCGGAAGCCGTGCTCGATCACGCCGTCGCTCACCATTCGCGCAAGTTCCCGGCTCAGGCCCTCCTTGCTCACATTCAGGAACAGCGCAAGATCCTTTTGCAGAAACGGGATGTGCCGCCAGCCGTCCTCATCGGGCTTCAGCGTATAGAAGTAACTCATCATGCGGGTGCGCAGACGCGGTTCGGAAAACAGATGTGTTTTCATGGTCAGGAAATTGATCTTTTCATAGGTTCCCAGCAGGAGATTAACCATAACACTGTTGATCTCGGGGTCGCGGCAGTTTTCCAGCACCGTGGCCGCAGGGACGAACAGAATATGCGTTTGGGTGATCGCCCGGATCGCCACCGGGCTGTTCACATCGCAGAAAGCCACCGACTCGGCAAAGGTCTCTCCGGCTTCAAACCGCTGGATGATATGCGGCTCCTCATGCACCCGATCCTCCGCCTGAATGGTTCCGGACAGGAGGATGCCCATGTGGGGACATGCGCCGAACTGCTCGCAAATCAGCTCGCCCTCGCCA
>CAZGOQ010000121.1:0-6652 GCA_964527315.1 uncultured Oscillospiraceae bacterium
GTCAACAACTATGGCCTTGGGACCTCGACCACGGCTGGCATCGCGGCGGCGACCGCCATGATGAGCGGCGTGGTGTTCGGCACGATGTTCGATAAGCTGTCTGGCATCTTGAAGGACATGATCATCCCGTTCGCCTTTCTGGTCATCGCGATCGGCTATTTTGTGTTGTCAATTTACCCTTCTGTGGTCACACTGATCATCGGGGCGTTTATTTACGGAGCCGCCATGTGTCTGCTCATGCCCCAGTGTGTTTTTCGCATCTCCTCAAAAGTCACCAACAGCTCGTCCACATTTGCTTCCGGCCTGGCTTTGAGCGTGGCTCCGGCGTTGGGCATTTTCTTATCGCCCGGCGTGTTTACAAACCTCACGACAATGCTCGCGGGCGAAAATATCCAATTCCGCTATCTCTTTGTTTCTGCTTCCGCAGTGGTGGTCTGCGTCGCCTATGTCTTGACGATCCTGTGGAGGGATAAAAGGGCGGCCACTGCAATTAACAAGTAACGACAGGAGGATAACCCATGAACGTACAAGCTAAATTATTCCAACCCATCCAAATCGGCCCCATCACGGCGAAAAACCGCATCGAAGCCGCGCCTGCCTCTCCTTTTCTGGCCGGACACGACGGCTCTTTCTCAATTGAGATGCGGGAATATGTCCGAAATCTTGCCAGGTCCGGCGCGGGCATCGTCTGCACAGGCGTGACGGACTGTGAGCCGATAGAGCCCGGGATCGGAGGCCGTACCGTAAGGGCGAACGACCTGGCGTATCTGCCCGATTTGAATGAATACTGCGAGCTGATCCACACCTATGGCGCAAAGGCGTGCCTTGAACTGGTGCACAGCCGGTACATGATGACGCCACCGGAGACCGTTGCAAACCTTCCCCGCGAGGAGGTAAAAAAGATCATCAGAGGTTTTGCCGAGACGGCCTCTCTGGGCGTCCGCGCCGGATTTGACATTATCATGGTCCACGGCGGGCACGGCAATGTGCCGTCCATGTTTTTCTCCGCCAAGCATAATCACCGCACGGATGAATATGGCGGTAGCTTTGAAAACCGATGCCGCTTTGCCGATGAACTGCTGGACGCGATCCGCACAAGCACACAGGGAAAGGTGGCTATCGAATACCGCCTGAGCGCGGAGGAGATGCTTCCCGGCTGGACGACCTTTGAGGAAACGCTGGAATTTGCAAAGCATATTCAGGATAAGATCGACCTGCTGCATGTGTCCAGAGGCCTTCTGGAGGCTGAGGAACTACTGCCCATATTGAATACTCCGGGATATTTCCCCCGGGCCCATAACCTGCCCTATGCCAAACGTCTGAAGGAAGCGGTGCATGTCCCTGTCACCGTGGTTGGCGGCTTTGACCTGTCCCTGGCGGAGAAGGCGGTGGAATCCGGCGATGTGGATATGGTCAGCATGATCCGAACTATTTATGCCGACCCCGAGTGCGTTGAAAAGGCCCGTCACGGCAGAGATGACGAGATCCGGCCCTGTGTCCGGTGCAACACCTGCATCAATCGCACGCACAACCTGTTTGTGGAGGCACGGTGCGCCGTAAACCCCCTTTTGGGCCGCGAGACATATTGCGATCCGGACCGGCCCGCTCCCGTGCCCAAACGTGTTGCCGTCATCGGTGCCGGTCCCGCTGGGCTGGAGGCTGCGCGAACAGCTGCGCGGCGTGGCCATCAGGTGACGGTTTTTGAAAAAAGCGACCGGCTCGGAGGCCTGCTTCGCTACGCCTCGGCACCTGATCTTAAATTTGATCTGCGCCGCTATATGGAGTGGTCGATCCGGGACGTTCAAAAGCGTGAGAACATCGATATCCGCCTGAACGAGGAGATAACGCCTCAGCGGTTGAAGGACATGGGATTTGACGCGGCTGTGGTCGCCATCGGCGCCAAACCGATCATCCCGGCTTTTACCAAAGCCGGCGGCAGCAAGGTGTCCTGGGTACGTGATGTGCTCGGCGGTCAAAAGGAGGTCGGAAACGACGTTGTCATCGTCGGTGCCGGCCTGACCGGATTGGAGGCCGCCCTGGATCTGGCCAACAAGGGCAAAAAGGTCAAGGTCATCGATATGATCAAGCGCGAGGACGTGGGCAAGGAGGGTGTTGCGATCAGCATGACCGGCCTGATGCAGCTGATCGACAGGGCCGGCGTTGAGATCGAATGCAGCGTCAAGCTGGTGGGATTCGACGATGACGGCGCTATCATTGAAGATACGGAAGGGGGGCACCGCACGATAAAATGCTCGGACGTCGTTCTCTCCCTCGGACTGCGGCCGGATGAAGCGCTGGTACAAAGCTATGAGGACGCCGCGCCGGAGTGCTATTATGCTGGCGACTGTGTCGCGGCCGGAGGCACCGGCACGGTCTACAGCGCGGTGCACAGCGGATTTGATGCTGCAATAATGCTTTGAGGATAGGGTGCCTTTCATCAAAAGAAATATGCCAAGGAACGGGCAGCGCTGGAAAAGCAGGGATAAATCGTAACACGGGCAAGGAGGTGACCGATGAGGATCACTGCTGCGATTACAAAAGAAAAAAATAAGCCTTATGAGATGACAGAAGTGGAGCTTAAGGAACCGCAGGCAGATGAGATTTTAGTGAAGATCAAGGCAGTGGGCGTATGCCATACAGATGAAGCAGGAAGAAGCGGCGTATTGCCGTTTCGGTTTCCAGCGGTTCTAGGCCATGAAGGCGCCGGAATTGTTGAAAAAGTGGGAAGCTGTGTGACGGAGTTTCAGGTGGGAGATGCTGTCTGCCTTACATATGCCAGCTGTGGTACCTGCGGTCCCTGCATGAACGGCAGGCCTTATGCCTGTGAAAGAATGAATGAAATCAATCTCTTCGGCGTTTATGCAGATGGCCAAAATCGCCTGTCTTGGAACGGACGGAAGGTCAGCTCTTTCTTCTCCCAGTCCTCTTTTGCCGGATATGCACTGGTGAATCAAGGAAGCGCGGTTCGAATCCCGCCGGAAGTCGACTTTACAGTGGCGGTGCCGTTTGGATGTGGTATACAGACAGGAGCCGGAATTGTGTTGAATTCCTTAAAACCGGCGTTTGGCTCGTCTTTGGTGGTGGGAGGCTGCGAAACGGTTGGATTGAGTGCTATTATGGCGGCAAAGCTCTGCGGCTGTTCAAAAATTATCGCGGTGGGCGGAAATCCGGACAGCGTAAAACTGGCTTTAGAGTTGGGCGCGACAGATATCATTAACCGAAAAGAGGTGGAAGATCTGACTGGGGCGATCCGTGCTTTCACTGAATATGGTGTAGATTATGCAGTTGGCACTTCGGGAAATGAGAGAATGATCACATCCCTGTTGAACAGCCTAACTTTCACTGGTTCCATTGCTGTCGCAGGCGGTGGTTTTCAGTTGACCATTGGATCTTTTGACCTATGCGCAAGAACGATCAAAGGTGTGAGTGAGGGAGATTCTAATCCAAAAATATTTATTCCCCAACTAATAGAGGCGTATCAACAGGGGATTTTCCGGTGGACCGTCTCATTAAGTGCTATCCGTTTGAACAGATTAATGAAGCCTCACGGGACTCCGCCCGTGGAAAATGCGTCAAAGCATTATTGAAAATAACAGGAGAGAACATCTATGGTTAATTCGCAGGAAATCTATCGCTTAAAAGAATTGGCATATGAAATGCGCACGAAGCTGCTGCGTTTTTGCGGCTCTTATGATGGAGCTGTACACATTGGCGGCGATCTGTCGATGACAGAGGCTTTGATCGCACTGTGGCATCATGCAATTAAATGTGATCCGGAAAACCTGTCATGGCCGGAGAGAGACCGCTTTATCATGTCCAAAGGCCACGGTGCGCTGGCTATGTATATGGCAATGTCTCTGAGAGGATTTTTTGATTACGATGAGATCATTTCCACCTACGGACAGTTGGACTCCAAATATGGCATGCATCCCTGCCGCGTACAACTGCCGGCCCTGGAGTGTTCATCCGGTTCTCTGGGCCAGGGGCTTGCAATGGCCAACGGGCTCGCCCTGCACGCCAAGAGGAAGGGTGAAAAGTACCGGGTATACTGCCTCATGGGCGACGGCGAGACAGGGGAAGGCTCTGTATGGGAAGCGGCTATGCTGAGCAGTTCTTATAAACTGGGTAATATAGTCGGGATCGTGGACCGGAATTGCCAAACTATGACTTTCTATACAGAGGATAAATACATAACCATGGTCCCGTATGGAGATAAATGGAGGGCATTTGGCTGGAATGTGATCGAGGTGGACGGCAATGATATGGAGGCGGTCGTGAATGCTCTGGATTCTCTTCCCGATTCGACCGGCGATGTGCCGACCATGATCGTATGCAATACAGTAAAAGGAAAGGGCGTATCCTTTATGGAGAGGGCCCTTGGATGGCATTCGGGCTGTCTTGGAACAGAAGATATGGAAAAAGCGCTCTCTGAAGTGAAAGCTGCATGGGAAGCAGAAAAGGAGAAGATGACACGATGAAGGTTTCTTTCAATTTTGATGCGATCTTTGCCTCAGGGCGCGACAATACCGGACGGAAGCTTGAGGAACTGGCTTCCCGTTTTGACAATGTATGGGTGCTGACGGCAGATACAGGCGGTTTTCTTGGACAGTTCAAGAAAGATTACGCAGACCGTTTTGTGGATGTGGGGATTGCAGAGCAGAATGTGATGGGAACAGCAGCGGGTCTGGCCCTTGCGGGTAATGTCTGCTTTGTGACCGGTATGATCCCCTTTATGACCATGCGGGCATGCGAGCAGGTGCGTACAGCCATCTGCTACCAGAACCTGCCGGTTCGCTTGATCGGAACAGGCGGCGGCCTGACCTCCGGCGGCGGTTCTACCCACAACGCCATGGAAGATGTGGCGATCATGCGCTCTTTGGTCAATATGTCTGTTATATCCGTGGCGGATCCCAATATGATCCCGGAGTTGCTGGAAGACTCCATGACATATCCGGGACCCATGTACATTCGCTTGGCACAGGGGAAGAAGGATCGGGTAATTTATGAACCTGGCACGGCTAAATATGAGATCGGAAAAGGGTTGGTGGTGCGCGAAGGCGCAGACCTGACTATCTTTGCCCATGGGGAAATGGTCGGCGAAGCTATGGACGCCACCGTGGAGCTGGAAAAAGCCGGAATCGAAGTAACGGTGGTAGACATGTATTCCATCAAACCGTTAGATGAGGAACTGGTTATCAAATGCACCAAAGAAACCGGAAAGGTGATCGTTTTAGAGGATCACCTGATGATCGGCGGTCTTGCTTCTGCCATTGCAGACGTCTATGCGGACAAGCAGGTGATGCCTGAAAAATTCCGGCGAATGGGGATCCCGCAGGTTTATGCAGGCTTTGGTTCCGGTGCGGAACTGCAGCACAAATATGGCTATGACGCAGAGGCTGTGGTAGCGGCTGCGAAGGAAATGGTGGCCAAATAAAAAGCGGAAAAGCCCGGCGTACAGCTGCGGGGAAAATAAGATACGGGAGTAAAAAAGAAATCTGTGAGAGGTTGTCTCATAAAATAAAAACAGTGGAGGTAAAAAATGAAAGCGATTGCTTATACGATGCCCGGTATTTCTCTGATCGATATTCCAGAACCGCAGATCGAGCGGGAAGGACAGGTGAAGGTGAAGATTCATTATGCGTCCATTTGCGGTTCAGACATACATACCGTGAAAGGTGAGGCAGATGGACATTTTCAGGACCTGGGATATGGGCCCGGAGATCCAATCGTGATCGGCCACGAAGCTTCCGGCGTGATTACAGAGGTTGCTCTCGGAGCCAATGATAAAGGCTTTAAGGTGGGCGACAAAGTAACCTTCTATTACAACAAGCATTGCGGAAGTTGTTATTTTTGCAGAAATGGGCAGGAGCAGTTCTGTCTGAACATGAAGACTTCAGATTCAGCCATGTCGGAATACCTGGTGCTGGACCAGCAGCAGGTATATAAGCTGGATGACGATACAGATCTTGCAAGGGCCTGCATTATTGAGCCTATTAGTGTCTGCCTGCATGGAATCGATTTGGCGGGGATCCGACCCGGAGATAAAGTGGCGATTTCCGGCGGCGGTAGCATAGGTCTTTTGATGCTGCAGATGGCCCGACTGTCCGGCGCTTCCAAACTGACCATAATCGAGCCAATTGAAGCAAAAAGAGATCTGGCGAAAAAGCTGGGCGCGGAGTATACCATTGATCCAATGTCCGAGGACACCATTGCCCGCGCGGCAGAGATCACAGAGGATCTGGGCTATGACGTCGTGATCGAAACCTCCAGCTCCCGCCACGCAGTGCCTCCGGCTTATAAGATCGCATCCCGTGGTGGGACTGTGGAGTTTTTTGCGATCTACGGGGATTACAAGTTTGAATTGGACCTTCTGGATATGTGGGAGAGAGAGCTGCGGCTCCAGACCGTATTCCAGTCTCCGTACATGTTCCCGCGCGCAATCGCTCTATTCCCGAAGATAAACCTGGATGACTATGTAAAAGCCATTTTTGCCCCTGAACAGTATGAGGAAGCGTTTGACACCGTGATGGCGGGCAAAGCTGTAAAGGTTATGTTTAAATTCGCATAAAAGCTATCGCATTTGAGAAGCTTTTTTAGGGTGGCGTCGTCCGTTGCCGGCTGGTTGTGAACCATAGCCCAGTTGGCACCCGGG
>CAZGOQ010000122.1:0-6549 GCA_964527315.1 uncultured Oscillospiraceae bacterium
GAATTGTCATATTTCCCGGTCAGCCGCTCCGGAACCACAATGTTTTGTATTGGAATACCATTGGAATCCAGCACCAGAACGCGTCCACCTTTCTGCATGGCCTGATAGAGATTTCCGGCAGAGTCGGTTCGGTTTCCATCGGGCATGGGAACGCCCATGTTTCGATAGACATAGTTTACCGGAACACCCAGCCTATCCGGCATACCGTCTTTTCCCAGATCCACCCGTATGATGGAATTGGTCCCACTTTCTCCGATCCACAGCTTTTGATAGTCTGGAGAAAAGGAAATTCCGTTGGGCATTTTCATGCCGCCCAGGATTTTTGTAACCGTTTGGTAATCGTCAATGCTTTCCAAACGGTAAATGCCGCCCTCCGGGTCTCCATAGGCGCCACGGAAATCTGTAAAATACAGATTCCCGCTCTGATCGAATACGCAATCGTTGGGAACCAGCGCCTGCCCCTGATAGGATGGTGTGAACTGACGCAGCAGCGTTCCCTCCGGGGAGATCACCAGAAACCCGTCCTGTACGGCAGCCACAAACAGTCTGCCATCTGCGTGGATCGCCATTCCCATGACGCAGGCATCCCCCACGCAGTATAGCTCTGTGACCTGCTTGTCGGGCGAAATACGAATCAGCCTCGGCGTGACGATAGGAAAGGGAATGGCGCAGCACACATAGAGATTCCCCTGCCGGTCAAAGGCAGGCCCTTCAATAAACAGCATTGGATCCTCAGAAATCGTAAGCCAGGGCTCTGCGGTAACAGTGGGTAACCCTGCCACATCAGGCGGCAATGCTATACTTTGGTGTAAATCCATATTGTCCTCCTCTAAAGGAGCCCTGCAATACATGCAGGGCTCCCGATTTTACAGCTCAACGTTCGCCGTTTACATATTCATCATAGGCGTTTTGATAAGTATCTACAACGGTTTGTAATCCAAAGTCCTCCAACACCGCAATATAAGAATTCCAGGTGTCATCGGTAATCGGCTGTGCGCCGGTCATGAAGTTCAGGATCACTTCATTCGCATAGGTCATGACATCATTTGCGATGCTGCTGATCTCGTTGCTTTCATTTGCCGTAAGTCCCGCACCGTAGGGAACATCGTGCTCTGTAGTCGTGTTGCTGACATCGCTCCACAGTTCTGCCGCCGCAACCGCATTATCCGCATAGCAATTCCAAAGCTTGGCCTGCACGCTGTAGTATGGAACTAATGATTTGTTCAGAGAGTACGCATACAGCGCATTATCCGCGCTGAACCCATCGGGATTCGCAGCGATCAGATCCGTCCACTGGGGCACCCCATTTTCAATGCCGGTATACGTTACACCCTCTACGCCATAGTTCGCGAGATTGCTGCCTTCCTCCGTAAAGAAGTAGTTGAAGAACTGAAGTACCAATTCAGGATTTTCACAGGTCGTGGTGATGGAAAAGCCCTGCTCGTTGGCATACACCGGGATTTCTCCCCAGTTGTTCACATTGTCTTCATCGCAAATATTGCGTAACGCCACTGCCTCCAACAGGTCGGCATTATCCGTATAGCCCTGCCAGTCGTTGATCGAGAAGGCATTCTCCTCCCATACACCGATATTGCCGCTCACGATCGCCTGGTAACGGCTGGACTGATCCATGCTGTCCATGGTGTAAAAGTCCGGATGGACGATACCGTCTGCATAAAGCTGTGCGAACCATTCCAGATATGCCCGGTAGGTATCAGCGGTATAGGTACAGATGATATTGCCGTCCTCCAGATAAATTGGGAAGTCTGATGCGTCCGCGCCGACAATGTATGTGTTAAAGGCGTCGTTCAGCCAGGTAATGCCGCCATCCTCGCTGACGCGATAGGTATAGTCACAGTCATAGGCGTTCTTAAAGGCATACAGCATATCCGTAAAATCATCCAATGTTGCGGGCGCCTCAAGATCCAATTCCTCCAGCCAGTCATTGCGGGTCACCATACCGCGGGTGGTGTACACGTCGTCATAGAGGGTATAGACGGCAAGTGACTTATTTTCCTCCAGCAGCAGCTCCTGGGTAGCAGCATCCAGTCCATCCAGATACGCAACATAATTCGGCGCGTTCTCATCAAGCAGGTCTGTTAAATCAAGAACGACATCGTCGTTATAGGCCTGCAGCAGTCCGCCGGTATAGTAGTTGGTTTGCAGGAAATCAGGGAATTCCCCAGAGGCGATCATCAAGCCATACTGCTCTGATTCTGCCATAAAGCTAACGCAGGTAACAGACAGCTTAATGCCGATTTTTTCTTCCATCACCGGGAAGCAGATCGTGCTATTCCAGTCCTCTGCAATATTGGAGTAAAGACCGGGATAGCTGGTCCAGTAGGTGATGGTTTCCACCTCATCTGTCAGAGGATACTCGATCACGATCGCAGGCTCTTCGGGAACCGTTTCAGAGGCTTCCTCTGTGCTTTCCTCCGCACTCCCCTCCTCTGCGACAGCAATGGTTGGTGTCTCCTCTGGCGTTTCAGCAGAGGACGGTACACTTGCGCTGGAGCTGGAATTGGAGCCGCATCCGCTGAGCATTCCTGTCAGAACGGCCAGTGCCAGCAGTAAGGAAAATAGTTGCTTCTTCATAATTTGCTTCTCCCTTCGGATTGAAATTTGATACACGATGAAATATGCGCTTACTTGCCAGGCTCCACCGTGATGTATCCTTTGTAGGTTCTTCCCGCTTCTGGAATGATCGCCGTACCATTGACAAATACAGTTCCGGCAATGGACGAGCTTTCATCCACGGTCAGGGCTGTCAAATAACTGGGTTTGGTCACATTCCAATGGGTATTTTGTTTCAACGACAAGATGATTCCGGATTGGTATGCCATCTTTGGAATGTTCTCCAGCACAGCCAGGCAATACCACTTGCTCTGCGGCACCGGAGACAGCCACTTCCCGGTATCCCGATCGACATGGTGCCCCTCAGCAGTGGAGATAACGCCATTATATTGGACATTTTCCAGGCAAAGTGAAAGATTTCGAGCCGCATCTTTTGGACGCTGCTGGAAAGGATTGAAGCCAGCGCCGGGTTTTTCCTCAAAGTCCTCTTTTGTAATGGCACCGCAATATCCACTGGCATTGTAGCAGTCTCCGTTTACTGCCATGTTGGAGAAGTGGGCAAATACATCCCGACCCGGTGCAGCGTCTGTCAGATTCAAAAGCCCCTGGTCAACCAGTTCTTTTGCCTGCGCCAGCTCCGCCGGAGTAGGCGAAACCGGGTCAGCGACCTCACCGGGTTTGTCATCGTCATCCATGAGCTGCAAAATCACCCCGGACTCAGAGATCAGTGTGGAGTCATCCACATCGATGTGGAAAGAGCCGTTAGACTTTACGGAGAAGCAGCTCATTCCGCAGTGGAAGAGGGTACCGTCTTTAATGGTAACGCCGCCATCTCCATTGCCACGCTGCATCATCACGCCGACCTTATCGCTGTAGACCACAGTGCTTTGGGGCGCTACTGCCAATGCGTCCGCGCCGAATACGCCCTCTAAATTTTCAGGCGTGCTGGAACAGTAGATGACCTTTGCTGCCGCATTGACGCAGGTATTGGCATAATCTGCCGCCAGCACCGTGCTTCCTGCAAATTTCACCGTGGTATTTCCAATGGAATAGGTCCCATAACCGCCGGGATGTTGATGGGAAGCGTAGGGATGGTTGCCCATGTCTCGCTGAAGCGGTCCATATATCTCCGAAAAGGGAAGTTTTTTGAGGCTTTCACGGGCAGCGGCCTCGGAGGATGTATCTACCGCAGCATTGAGGCCACCGATAATGGCTACCAGAGAGTTGATCGCGGTGGATTTACAGCCCTTGTTATTGTCTGTGGACAGAACGCCCCACTTCTCGGCGAGGATTTGGGAATTAAAATAGTTTGCTTCAGCTTTATCCAACAGATTTGTTGCGCGGCAGTTTCCCTCAAAGCCGCCCCAGATGGGAGCTGAGCGCATTTTCTCCGCACCCATGCCGCCGATCCAGCCCTCCTCAAAAAAGCCTTCGTGGGCATTCAAACGGCTATTCTTTACCATGACCTTGGCGCTGCCGCCTACCACCATGGTGGAACGTACGGTCCCATAGTTGCAGATGTCCGCATGATCTACAACAACCTCTGTATCATCGCCACAGAACAGTAGCCCTGCGCCCATGCCCTGGAAATCATCCATGCCGTTGCCATTGAAACGAATCTTTAGATTTTCAAACTGATATGTTCCAGCGCCGCCTGCGATGATCCCGTTAAAATTGTTCGCACCAAAGGCGTCTGAGGGCGCGTCAGTGGAAGCGATACACACAGTACCGTCCTCCGAGACCTGATATGCCGCATCCACGCTGCGCACTGCCACTTTTTCCCCATACTCCAAAAACAGTGCTGCCCGGTACGGCTCCTCAAAGTAGTTCCAATAACATGGCTCCGGCGGCAGATCGGACGTCTCATCGGGCATAGCGCCGGGTTTCGCAGGCTCGGTCGTATAGCGAAACAGCTCATACCGCTCCGTCAGGGTCAGCCGCAGATCGCCTTTGTAGGAATATCCGCCCACCAAAGGCTGAAATACGCCATCCACCGTCAATGTCACCAGAGTCCCATCCGGTGATGCTACCACAGTGTTTTCAGGAAGCTCCAATGTGGAAAGCGCTGTGTTTTCCGCCACAAAGTACAGATATGGGATGCGCCCACTGCCATCGGAACTGTGCAGTGCGTCATGGAGCATCTCTACCGCGGTCTTTCGATCCAGTTCGAGGGAAAGGTCATGCTTTGACTCCAGAGACACACCGCCCAATGCGGCATTGACCAGCGAAAGCGCCGCTCCATAGGAAATGCCGCTTTCCAATCTGGAGATTTTCAAGATCTCCTTGCGAGGCGTCCCGCAGGTACGTTCCAGCATTCTCAGGAACGCGCTCTCCGCCAAGCGCCTATCCGCCCCGAAGGCGAATACATCCCCGCCCTGCGGCACACCCCGAAAAATGTCGAGATATACCAGGAGCGCGGCAGCATCAATGTTCGGAATGCTTTCTACATCCTGATAGTCCGCCGCCTTAAGGACACCCTTTCTGGTATCCTGTCCGCCATCGTGGCGCTGATAGAGCTTGTCAATTTCATCGTCAAATTCAAGTACAAGATGGTTCTGTTCCATATGCACCGTCCTTTCTTTGGGTCATAATGTCACTTGCAGTTCTATTGTATTTTTTTCAAAAAGGAGCACAATGACGAAAATCATTTCATCATTGACGAAAATTTGTTTCTGCGCTTTGCACGGGAATATTCCCGCCTTGCAAAAGCCCACGGTTTTCGATATAATGAGATCAGTAACGGAAGTGATCTTATGAAGGAGCTATCTCTTTTGCAGGAGCTGACACAGTTGGCGCAGATCGAGGATGCATTGGAGCAGGCTGACCACAACCATGACTGCCGTGCCATACAGCGGCTTCTGGATGATCCTGCATATACCCAGACGATCAAACTGCGTTTCCCATTTTTTTCTGAAGCTGAAATACTGAAGCTCTGCAATAACCTGGAAGGGGAAAATACACATTGGCGGTTTCTTCATCCGAAGGGGAGTATTATTCTTCGTTGCAGAACGAAGAAAGCGCCCTTTTTTGTGCCCGGTGTCCATGTGACCATGGCGTGGCGCGGAAGCTTCCAGTACAGCATTCAGGATACTGAATTTGTTTTGCGGCAGGGTGATACCTGCATCTGCAACACCAATGTGCCCTATACATTCTCTCCGAACGAGCCGGACAGTATTGCTCTGGATTTTGTGATGTCCGATGAATACCTAAAGGACATCCTGTTAGTGCGGCTTCCGGGAACATCCCTGTCGAATGATTTCTTTGCGCGCAGCCTCTACAAAAGCAGCAGCACCAGAGACTATCTGTATGTCCAGACCAGCTCGTCGAAATTGGCTGGGGATCTGCTGGCAAACGCAGTTCATGAATTTACGCAAAAGTCCTATTTTGCCGATGAAGTGGTAAACAGCTATATCCTCCTGTTTTTTGTGGAGATCGCACGAACTTATGCCAAAAGCTATACTGTCACTTCTGTCAGCGGCAATGAATATAACATCTCGGAGATCCTCTCATATATTGAAGATCATCTGGACACGGCAACGCTGAACACGGTTGCTGACCACTTTCATTTCAGTACATCCTATCTCAGTGTTTTACTCAAGCGCGCCTCTGGGCACTCGTTCAAATTCCATCTTCAAAAAGCACGTCTTAACAAAGCCTGCATACTCTTAAAGCATACAGACATTGCTGTTTCTGATATTATTGATTCTGTAGGCTATAAAAACATTCACCATTTTTATACGCTGTTCAAAGAAACGTATCACTGTACGCCCGGTGAATATAGAGCGAGAGGGGCATTTTAATAGAGGCTTCAGGCATAATCGTGGCAACGGATCAGCCGGAAGTTGCTCTTAGAGCCTGTCTAAAATCTAGCGAGAAGGATAGCAACAAGAGTAAAAACAACAACTTGCATAGAAGTATGGAGGGGGGTGCGGACGAAATCTTGGACTCCAGGAGGAAGGAGTTCACGTTAATGTA
>CAZGOQ010000123.1:0-6457 GCA_964527315.1 uncultured Oscillospiraceae bacterium
CGCGAGGGTTCAAATCCCTCCTTCCGCGCCAAAAAGTACCGCATAACGTCAAAATCAGGACGTTATGCGGTGCTTTTTCTTTCATTTGATCGTCAAAAGGGCATAGCTGACCAACCCAACTGATATCATATGATCGTATGCTATCCTGCCCTCTTTTTATATCTCCCGGCGCAGCATTTCTTCTGCGCTTTTCAGGGTATTTTCCGTAATTTTCGCGCCGCCAATGAGCCGGGCCAGTTCTGCTTTTCGCCCCTCTCTGTCCAGCGGCGTGACGCTGGTATATGTCCTGCCTCCTCGCTCCTCCTTGGAAATCAAAAAATGGGTATCCGCCATGGCCGCGATCTGGGGCAGATGGGTCACGCAGAGCACCTGTTTTCCCATGGAAACGCGCAGGAGTTTTTCCGCAACTTTCTGCGCCGCCCGACCGGAAACGCCGGTGTCCACCTCGTCAAAAATCATCGTCGGGAGTTGATCCTTTTCCGAAAGCACATTCTTCATCGCCAGCATGATACGCGCCAGTTCACCGCCGGAGGCCACCCGATTCATCTGCCGTAGTTCTTCGCCTATATTGGCCGACATCAGAAAACGGCATTCGTCCCCGCCAGTCTCGCTCAAATGCTTCAGCGGGGTCAACTCACAGACAAACTGCACCTTCGGCATATCCAGTTCCTGCAATTCAGAAACAATCTGCTCCTGAAATTCTCCGGCCGCAGCGGTTCTGGCAGCCGTTAATTCCGCTGCCAGGGCCTTGGCCTTTTTCGCCCTGATGCGGAACTCTCCCTGCAGCGCAGCAATGGCGTCATCCGCCGAACGGATTTCATCCAGTTCCTTTTGGCAGCGTCCCATATAATCCAAAATATCCTGAGAGGAAGCGCCGTATTTCCGGCGAAGCCGGTGGAGCACATCCAGCCGGGACTCCACCATTTCCAACTCTCCCGGCGAAAAATCAAAGCCATCCCGCAGGTCCCGCACCCGCTCAGCTGCGTCCTGAACGCTGTAACCCAGTTCCTCCACCTGTCTGTAGGCTTCCTCCGTCTCCCCGGAAGCATCAGCGATCAGTCCCAGTGCCCGCTGCGCCTGCGCGATCAGGCCCGCAGCGCCGTCGCTGTCCTCGTTGCCATAGAGGGCCTCCACCGCCTGATTCAATGCGGACATCAGCTTTTCGCTGCTGCGCATCAGCTTTTGCTTTTCCTCCAGTTCCGTATCTTCCCCGGGCTTTAATTCCGCCCGGGCAATCTCCTGAATTTGAAATTCCAGATTTTCCATCCGCCGGGCTTTCTCCGCTTCGTCCATTCGAAGGCTTCGGATGCGCCGCCGCAGTTCATCCATCTCATGAAACGCCGCCTGATATTCCGCCATCAGAGATGTGTTGTCCAAAAACGCATCCAGCATGGTCAGATGGTTTGCTTCGTCAAACAGCTGGGCGGAATCATGCTGCCCGTGTATCTGAATCAGCTGCTGCCCCAGTCCTCTTAAAATTGATACCGTCACCGGAACACCGTTGACCCGGCAGGTATTTCTCCCATCCGCCATGATCTCCCGCTGAATCAATACCTCTCCGTCCTCCAGAGCAACACCATTTTCTGAAAACCACGGAAACTCTGGCACCTGCTGAAACACTGCGCTGAGAAACGCCCGGTCACTGCCTGTTCGGATGGCATCCCGGTAGGCTCTTCCACCCAAAATCGCAGAAATCGCATCGATCACAATGGATTTTCCCGCGCCGGTCTCGCCGGTCATGGCGTTAAACCCCGGCTGAAAGGTGATATCCGCCTGCTCGATGACGGCAATATTTTCAATGTGAAGCAGTTTCAGCATCGTTTTTTACCTCGTCCGGCTCAGAATTCTTCGCAGTTCCTCGCAGAAAGCTCTGGCGTGCTCCTCACTCCGCATAATGATCACGCCGGTATCGTCCCCGCCAATGGTGCCCACCACATAGTCGATCGTCATGGCATCTACATTGGAACAGGCCGTTGACGCAAGGCCCGGCAGAGTTTTCAGTACTACAATGTTGTTTACATAATCCAGTTTTGTGACGCCCTCCTGAAAAATATTGTTCAGCTTTGAAAACAAATTGGAGGACTCGCTCTGGCGAACTGTATACCGATAACTCCCTGTCTCAGAGAGTTCCTTCACAATACGAAGTTCTTTGATATCTCTTGAGATCGTGGCCTGGGTGCTACGAAATCCGCTTTTCTCCAGCGCCGCAAGCAGCTGTCCCTGGGTTTCGATCTCCTGTTTTCCAATGATTTCTAATATTTTCGCCTGACGTTGGCTTTTCACCAAAATCACCCCTGAAATTTATGATAGAGCACACTATAAAAGCTGGTATTCTTCACTCGCAGCAGCTTGACCGTCCGGCTTGCCGCTGTGATGATCACTTCGTCATCCGCACTGAGCCGAAAGGCCTTTCCGCCGTCTACCGACAGAAACGCGCTCCGCTTTCCGATCCGCCCGATTTTCGTGACCACCGTCCGCTGTTTGGAAAGCACCAGAGAGCGCTCCCGCATACTGTGGGCACAGATGGGTGTTACGACGATATTTTCCGCAGAGGGTTCCACAATCGGTCCCCCAGCAGACATGGAATACGCCGTGGTCCCCGTAGGCGTACAGAGCACGACCCCGTCGCCGTCAAAACCCATAGCCTCCTGCCCGTCGCAAGAAATGTTCATCTGTATCACTCTCGCTACCGCGCCCTTGGTGATTACCGCGTCGTTGAGGGCATGATCTTCAAATATTTTATGCCCGGTGCGCCGCACCTCCACCCGAAGCATCATTCGCCGGTCGATACTGTAACCACCTTTGACCAGCTTTGTGACCAGTTCCAGTTCGTTGCTTTCCAGTTCCGCCATAAAACCCATGGATCCGGTATTGATTCCCAGCAGCGGGATATCCCGATTGCCCACCAGTCGGGCCGCGTGGAGAATGGTGCCATCCCCGCCAAAGCAGATCAGGCCCTCGCAGTTCCGCAGCGCTTCCTCCATGGAAACCAGATGCAGTTCATGGGGGATCTCATGACTTCGGTCCACATGGAAGGGCAGACAGATTTTGACCTCCGCGCCTTCCTTCCCCAGCAGTTGCTCCACCGCACGGGTGATCTGATAACCCCGATCCCGATAGGGATTTGGCATCAATGTGATCTTCTTCATATTATCCCCCCTTCAGCATCTCATGGGCTTCCTGTGCAACTCCCTGGGCCGTAAAGTCCCTTGTTTCTGCCGGCCCCATGGACAGGTGTCCCAGAAATTCAATATTCCCCTCCGGCCCCTTGACCGGCGAATATGTGAGATCTACTACTGTGAAGCCCAATCCCCGGGCCATTTCCAGAAACTGCTCCAACACCTCGATATGAGTGCGCAGTTCCCGGACAACGCCCTTTTTCCCAACCTTTTCTCTTCCAGCTTCAAACTGCGGCTTGATTAGACACAGCACTTGTCCCGTGGGTTTGAGCAGCTTCTGGATCGCCGGCAGTACCAGTCTCAGCGAAATAAAACTCACATCGACCACAGAAAGATCCAGCGGATCCTCCAGCTGTTCCGGCGTTACATATCGGATATTGGTGCGCTCCATAACCACCACTCTGGGGTCGTTTCTAAGTTTCCAGTCCAGCTGTCCGTAGCCCACGTCGATGGCATAGACCTTCTTTGCCCCTTTTTGGAGCAGGCAGTCCGTAAAGCCTCCGGTGGAAGCCCCAGAATCACTGCAAATCCAGCCTGTCGGATCGACTTCAAAATCCTTCAGCGCCTTTTCCAGCTTCAGGCCGCCCCGGCTCACATAGGGGCAGACCTTTCCCCGTACCTCAATCGCCGCTGCGGTATCTACTGCTGTGCCAGGTTTGTCCACCCGCTGTCCCGCAATAAATACCAGTCCTTCCATGATCAGCGCCTGGGCCTTGGCACGGCTTTCCGCCATTCCCCGATTCACAAGCACGATATCAAGACGTTCTTTCATTTGCGTTGACAAAGCTCTTTTGCGGTTTGATATACGGCTCTGGCGTCAATACCCTGCACCCGGCGCAACTCTGAAACCTTGCCATGGGTCACAAAGTCTTCTCCCAGATTCATCAGCCGCACCTGCGGCGGGAGGGTCTCCGCTTGTGCCATTCGGGAAAGGATCTCCTGCCCCAGGCATCCCTGCCGGGTACATTCCTCCAATACAATCAGCCTTCCTGTCTTTTTCACCGAAGTCTCAATCAGAGACAGTTCCAGCGGCGCCAGCCGCATCAGCTTGACAATCTCCGCCGAAACGCCTGCCTCCAGCAACATTTCCCGCGCAGCAAGGGCTTCCGTCGTCATAGCGCCGTAAGTCACAATGGTGAGATCCCGCCCCCGGGCGAGGACCGTATCTTCCAATAGACAGTCAAAATAGCCGTTACTGTCCCCCCGGGGATAGCGCACCGCGACCGGTCCCTCCACCTCGTAGACTGCGTGATGCAAAATCTTTCTCAGTTCCTCCGTAGATGCCGGAGAAAAAACCGTCATATGGGGAACCGTGCGAAGGAACCCCACATCGAACACGCCGTGATGGGTCTCTCCGTCCGCGCCCACCAGGCCGGCCCGATCCACCGCGAACACCACATGAAGCCCCGCGATGGCCGTATCGTGGAGAATCATATCATAAGCTCTCTGCAAAAAGGTAGAGTATACTGCCACCACCGGCAGCATCCCCTGCTTGGCCAGTCCGCTTGCCATGGTGACTGCGTGTCCCTCTGCAATCCCCACGTCAAAAAAGCGTTTGGGGAACCGTTGGGCAAACTCTGCAAAGCCGGTCCCCTGCTCCATCGCAGCCGTGATGCCGCAGATACGCCGGTCCTCGTCCGCCATTTGGCACATGGTCTTTCCAAAGGCGGAGGAAAAGGTTTCCCCGCCCCCTGCCGCCGGAGCGCCGGACTGGACATTAAAAGCAGAAACGCCATGGTATTCATCGGGATTTTCCTCTGCGTAGCTATAGCCCCGGCCCTTGGTGGTGGTCACATGGAGCAGCACCGGGCACCGAAGTTCTCTGGCCTGCTGTAGCAGATAGGTCATTTTCTTGATATCATGCCCATCCACGGGGCCAAGATATGTAAAGCCCATTTCATCAAACATATTGCTGCCGATCAGGGCCTTTTTCATCCAATTCTTTGTCTGATGCACCACCCGGTAGAGATACTTCCCGCCGGGGGCCTTTTTCGTCACTGTGTGGAATATGCGTTTAATATTGAAATAGGTCGGTTTCAGCCGCTGTCGGGCCAGAAATTTGGACATTCCTCCCACATTGGGCTGGATGGACATGCCATTGTCGTTGAGTACCACGATCAGCGGCTCCCGGCTCTGCCCCGCGTCATTGAGTCCCTCATAGGCGAGGCCGCCGGTCAAAGCGCCGTCTCCAATGACGGCGATGACGCTGTAATCCTCGCCGCTGATGGTTCTGGCACGGGCCATACCAAGGGCGGCGGACACGGAGTTGGACGCATGACCGCTGATAAAAGCGTCGGCATCGGATTCCGATGGCTTGGGGAAACCGGCCAGCCCGCCAAACTGACGCAGGGTTCCAAAGGCGTCCTTTCTTCCCGTCAGCAGCTTATGGATATAAGACTGGTGTCCCACATCAAAGACGATCCTGTCCCGGTAGGGATCAAATACCTTATGAAGGGCGATGGTCAGTTCCACCGCCCCCAGATTGGAGGCCAAATGACCTCCTGTCCTGGAAACGCTGTCGATCAGGAAACTCCGGATCTCAGCGCTGAGTGCCATATCTTCCTGCGGAGTAAAGGCGAGAAACTCCGCCCGATCTCCCGCTCGTTCCAAAAGGCTCACAGTTACACGACCTAACTTTTCTGCTTCCGAAACAGTTTTATGCACTGTTTCGGAATGCTTTTTGCATAGTAAATCAGCAGCGATGTCATGTGGACGATCTGAGTGGATTTCGTCATGGCGAAGAATTTCCCAACGGCTTTCCCGCCCACGGTCAGCCCGGATACCACCGCCGCCATGGCCACCTCCAATACTCTGGTATAGAGGTTTCCCTCTGCCCGGCCCGTCACAATCAGCATCACGATGGAAGCCGAGGCAGTGCCGGAAATGACGCCGCAGATATCGCCCACTACGTCGTTGCAGAAGGAGGAGACCTTTTCCGCGTTTTTCAGCATTCTCAGGGCCTCCTGAGCGCCTGGGGCCCGGTGAGCGGCCATCGAATGAAAGGGCTTGATATCGGCGGCTGTTACCGCCACCCCAATAATATCAAATAAAATACCGATGAATACGATCACCAGAAGAATGAGAAAAGCAAAAAACAGTCCCGATTCTCCCAGCAGCGTGTTGGACACGGTGGAAAACACTGCGGAAATCAACACCGTCGAGAGAAAAATCGTAATGATCCATTTGAGGTTTACCGTCTTCTTTCGTTTTTTCTTCTGTTTTTGACCAGGTATGTCAGATTTCAAACTAAACTCACTCCAAAGCGATATCATTTACCA
>CAZGOQ010000124.1:0-6339 GCA_964527315.1 uncultured Oscillospiraceae bacterium
TCGTTTCCTGAAAACCAGGGTTCTTTGACAGCCTGAAACCCCTGCGGGTTTCCCTCTCGTCTTGCTTTTTAACCTGGTTTGCAGCGCACCCTTCAATTTCCGCGCTCAGACTTGAGCGCGGCTCGCGCCCTGACGCTTTGCGGTGGGTTTGTCTCCCATATCACAGCAGTTTTTTCAGACCCGGAATTTTCTTCAGAACCCAGGTAATGGCCATGCCGCAGATCACCACGCAAAATACCCAGATAAAGCATGCGGGCAGCACATGGATCTTTGGTTCCAGCGCATAGCACAGCCGAACCAGGTAGACTCGAAGAATCCCTTCCAGCAGATATGTGCCGAACACGCAGCTGCCCAGCGCTTCGATCAGCTTTGCGGCACGCTTGGGCGGATGCCAGGACACCAGCTGATGGATCAGGGCATAGATGAAAAAGGTCGGAATCCAAAGCCAAGTCCCTTTGAAATCCCAGGTGATCTCCCCGTGGCTTGAAATATCGTGCCAGGTCAGCAAATACATGATCAAAACAGCAGCTGCCGCAGCAACACCCAGAAGCGCCAGATGCTTTTTTGTCATCAGTTTCCAGGAAAAACGATGCACCGCATAATAGCCCATCAGGAAATAAAAAATGACACGTTCGATCATGGGAAGGAACAGATCGCTCGAAAGTGTATCAAATCCAAAAAGGTATCCAATGGGCGTCAGAATGCCGTAGTAGCAGATGTGAAGTCCCAGCAAGTAAACAAACGCCTGATTCGGCATCGCCTTTACCATGGGCCGCAGCAGCGGGAGCATCAAGAGCAGGGCCAGATAGGAATAGAGATACCAGTAGGGGATGGTCATGTCTTCATGCCAAATACGGTATATAAAATCAAACACGCCCGGCGACTCGACTTCACCCCAATGGATTTTAAAACCATAACTCAGCGCGGAGAACAGCAGCAGCACCAGCACCATTCGAAGGATCCGCTTTTGAAACAGGGTACGTAGGGACTCCTCTTTTTCCAGCAGCAGTCCGCCGGAGATCATAAAAAACAGCGGCACTGCAACCTTGCACAAAATGGCAAGGATCAACGACGCCGTAAAATTGATGCCCGGCCCGGATACCGAATAGAGGTCAAAGCCATGTACCCAGGTATGGTTGAAAACGACCCCAAAGATGGCAACGATGCGCAGAATTTCATAATCCAACCTTTTTTCCATATGTTCCTCCGTTATAAACCTCACGTTTGGAATATTATATCACAGTCCTACGGACTGTCAACCACTTCATGATGTAAAAACTTCCTCCGGCTGAAGTCACAGCACGGGGGAAGTTTCGTTTCTTTACTCCTGTGCCCAGGAGAGAAGGGTGCTTTCTTTTTCTCTGGCAGACAGCCAGGAATGGTAAAGCAGTTCCGCAGCGTCCCGGTGTGTCAGCGCAGCGCCGCCATCTGTGGTATCAAACAGTCCGGCTTCCCGTACTGCCTCCACCGAACCGGCCGCCCAAGCGGGGATCGTGTTCTCCAACGCCATGACCGTCTCCACGTCCGGCTGAGGAAGCGCCAGCATATTGCTGATTATCACAGCCGCTTCCTGCTGCGTAATGGTCTGCCGGGCGCACAGCGCCAGGCCCTGCTGTGTTGGAATGCCGGTAATATATCCGCACTTCAGCGCAGTGGAGACATAGGGCCCGAGCCACTGTGGCGTTTCCGCCTCATCTGAAAAACCGGTCTTTAGATTCTCCTGATCCTCCAGACGATTGGTCAGGCCCACGCACATGGAAATGAATTCCCCCCTGCTCAGAGGCTCCTCCGGTTGAAACAGCAGCTGCCCGGCGATGGTTTCGCCCGCATAAACGCCGTTTTCCCGGAGCCATACGGCAGCCAAAAGACTGCTGTCACCCTGCATATCTCCATAGGTCTGCGAATCCGAGGGCTTCTGAATCTTAATGCGGACCGTTGCTTCCCCGGAGGTGTTCCCGGCGGTGTCGGTAACAGTATAGGTAAAGCTGTCCTTACCGACTTTGTTTTCGGCGGGCGTATAGGTGACAGTGCCATCCTCCGCCAATTCCAACATACCCCGCTTCGGCTCCTTGACGATATTGATGGTCAGGGAATCATTCTCCGGATCGGAAACCTTGAGAGGGACCTGACCGGGAATATTCTTGTAGGTTTCAAATTCAGAATTTTCCGCCTGTGGCGCTTCATTCTTTCCGGAGCCAATCTTTAGCGTCATCTGAACTTCCTGCCCCAGACCATCGTCCAGAATGCCCAGACAAGCCAGGGCATCTTCTCCGGAAGCGCCTTCTGTCGGTACAATAGTGAGCTGGTGCATTTGTTCTGCAGTCAGCACATCACCGGCATGGATGACACGGGCACCCAGAAACACGGTACCCAGAGTCTGATCCGGAACCGATGTGATCACAGCGCCGCGGCAGCCGCTTTCCAAATTCAGATCGGCAGGGGAGACTTCATAAACGGTTCCCCAGCTGAGTTCCTGATCCGTTGCCATGACCGGAGTGATCAGTGCGAACGCGAACAATGCGACGAATATTTTGGTAAGGTGTTTCATGCTAAAACCTCCAAATTGATTTGCAGAGGTAGTGTTTGCCGGGAGAGAAAAATTATACCGAAGCAACTGGGATTTTCTATAAAAATTTGCGGCGCAGATGAAATATCCGCGCCGCAGGGGGAATATATCTTTGGATCAGAGACTCCTCCGGTCAAACAGGCAGTCTCAGATAACGCTGCTGGGAATCCGGGGAAGGGTGTAATCGAACGCTGGATATGATTCCCATGGAGATATACAGCGAAAGCATGGAGGAGCCGCCGTAGCTGAAGAAGGGGAGCGTCAAGCCGATGACCGGCATAACGCCAAGGCACATCCCAATGTTAATGATGATCTGGAACAAAAGCGTGCTGGCAATGCCCACACAGAGCACCCGATAAAAATAGCTTTGGGAATGCGAGCCAACATAGAGGATCCGGATTACAATTGCAGCCAGGAGCGCAATACAGAGAATGCAGCCCACAAAGCCCAGTTCCTCGCCAATCACGGCAAAGATAAAGTCCGTATGCTGCTCGGGAATGTTATCCGACTGAGTCTGGGTGCCATGAAACAGGCCCTGACCGGTCAGCCCGCCGCCGGAAATGGCGTTCAGAGAGCGGGAGGACTGCCAGCGCACGCCCTGACCAAGGGGGTCAATACTTTCATCAAACAGCGCTAAAATCCGTTCCTTCTGATCGTCACGGATCAGTCCGCTGTTCCACGCGACCGGAACGGCTACCGCAATCAGAATTCCAGCGGCAAGAAACCACACAAAGCTGAAACCGCCCACCAGTGCCATAATGATAAAGGTAAACACATAGATCAGCGCCACGCCGGCATCATTGGAGATCCCCACGATCAGCCCAAGATACAGTGCAGACACCAGCATGACCTGGAGGATACATGGAACGGAATTGATGCGCTCCCGATAGATGGTCATAATACGGGCGATCACAATAATGTAGAGAATTTTACAGTATTCTGCCGGCTGAAGGCGGAAGGGAACCAGCGGGACCTGAAGCCAGCTCTTATTGCCTCCGGTTCCAGTTACGCCAAATGGGCCGAGAGATGCCAGAAACAACACAGAAAAAACGACCAGAAAGATCTGATGTTCCGCCAGAATTTCTATATCAATAAAGGAGAAAATCACATAGGCAATCAGCCCCAGCACCAGCGCCACTAACTGAATGGTGACATAGCTGGATGCACCCTTATAATTGGCTGCACTGGCAAGCATCACAATACCAAACACCGATGCGGCAAGACAAAGCGCCAGCAGAACCCAGTCTGTCCGTGTGAAGAATTTTCGAGCAGCAGTCAGCATATCTCCTCCTCCTTTCTGACAATTTCATCATTCTTTCTGTACATTTTAGCATTTTCATGGCTGGAAGTAAATAAGAAGATTCCGCTTGAGAAAAGTATTTTTTCCAGAGGAAAAATCAAGGCAAATCGTGGACAGATGAAAAAGCTTTTCCTTTTCTTTGATATTATGCTATAATAGCTGAAAAGGAGCGAAAAGCATGGAATTGATTGTACATTCCGAACAGGAGACGAAGGCGTTGGGCGCCAAGCTGGGGCGGCAGCTTTCTCCGGGGGCAAAAATCGCCTTCTATGGAGATCTGGGCGCGGGAAAGACCGCCTTTATCCGAGGACTTGCCTGCGGGCTTGGCATTGACGGCCCTATCACCAGCCCCACCTATACCATAGTTAATGAATATCCAGGGCCTATCCCACTGTTCCATTTTGATCTGTACCGGCTCTGTTCTTCCGACGACCTGTTTGATCTCGGCTGGGAGGACTATCTGGAACGGGGCGGAGTCGTGACTGTGGAATGGAGCGAGCGGGCGGCGGACGCTTTGCGGGATTTTATAAAAATCGAAATCCGACCGGTTCCTGGACAGCCGGAACACCGCCGCATTCTGATAGAAGGGGGAGATTCCTTTGATCTTAGCCCTTGAGTCCTCCGCCAAAGCGGCGTCTGTGGCGTTGATGGACGGCCGGACTTTATTGGCGGAAAGTTTTCAGAATAACGGAAAAACCCATTCCGTCACGCTTATGCCCATGGCGGAGCAGATCCTGCGGGACTGCGGCGTCGCTCCAAAGGATCTCACCGCTGTGGCTGTGGCATTGGGGCCTGGCAGCTTTACCGGCGTCCGCATTGGCGTCTCAGCAGCGAAGGGGCTTGCATGGGCGGCGGAGAAGCCCTGTTGCGGCGTCAGTACCCTTTTGGGCATGGCATACCAGATGAAAGCCGTTTCCGGCGTTATCTGCCCGGTGATGGATGCCCGCCGAAATCAGGTCTACAACGCATTATTTTCCTCTGATGGAATCCATCTGACCCGGCTGACGCCGGATCGGGCCATCTCACTGGAAGAACTGCAAAAAGAATTGGAAAATTTCGAAAAACCGATTTTTCTAGTTGGAGATGGAAGTAAATTATGCTATAATACCCTTCAGGATGAAAAACTTGTTTTTCCGCCCGCCCATCTGGAGATGCAAAGAGCTTCCGGCATTGCCCTTGCCGCAGCGGGAATGGAAGCCCGCGGCGAACTGATTCTGCCGGAGCAGCTTCTGCCCAACTATCTCCGGCTCAGTCAAGCGGAACGGGAACGAAACACTTTGAAAGGGGAAACAAAACATGGCTGAGGTTCATATTCTTAATCACCCTCTGATCCAGCACAAGGTTTCTATCCTCCGGGACAAAAACACCGGCGTAAAGGAATTCCGGGAGGTTGTAGGCGAGATCGCGGCGCTGATGTGCTATGAGGCCACTCGTGACCTTCCCATGGAGGATGTGGTCATCGAAACGCCCATCGCCACCGGCACTTTCAAACGTCTGGCCGGAAAGAAAATTGCCATTGTTCCTATTTTGCGGGCAGGGCTCGGCATGGTAGATACCATTATTGACCTGATCCCTTCCGCCAAGGTGGGCCATATCGGTCTGTACCGGGATCCGGAGACCCATAACCCTGTGGAATACTATTGCAAAATGCCCCCGGATATCTCCGAGCGGGAGGTGCTGATCGTGGATCCCATGCTGGCAACCGGCGGCAGCGCCGCCGCCGCCATTACTTTCTTAAAGGGATACGGCTGCAAAAACATCAAACTCATGAACATCATCGGATGCCCTGAGGGCATTGAAGCCATCCAGACCGAGCATCCGGACGTGGAACTGTATGTAGCCTGCGTGGATGAAAAGCTCAATGAAAACAAGTATATTGTTCCCGGATTGGGCGATGCAGGCGACCGTATTTTTGGAACAAAATAACCCCTTCCGTACATTAGCGGGCAGTGAGATGCGGCTCACTGCCCGCTTTTTGATCCTTTCCCGCCAAAGGGGATGTTCAATCGCTCAAAGCGATCGCTACGGATACTGCGGAGGAATTCGCTGATGACGGCGCTCATTCTCCCCGGCCCTGGCCGGTAAAGAAATCGCAGAACAGCGCCAGCGGGCACTCGTTGCACCTGGGATTCCGGGCAGAGCAGATCTCCCGTCCAAAGAGTACGATCCTGTGGCAGAAACTGCTGCTCTCTTCCGGCGGAACGACCTTTCGCAGCTGCATTTCCACCTTCATCGGATCCTTGCCCTCCGTGAGTCCCAGTTTGCCGCAGATGCGGATGCAGTGGGTATCGCAGACATAGCCCTCCTGACCGTAAATATCCCCCAGCAGGAGATTGGCGGTCTTTCTTCCCACGCCGGGAAGCTTCAGCAGATCCTCCATATTGTCCGGCACTTTTCCGTGAAAGTCCGTCAGCAGCATCCGGCAGGCCAAAACGATGTCTCTGGTCTTGTGCTTATAAAAGCCGCAGGAGCG
>CAZGOQ010000125.1:0-6261 GCA_964527315.1 uncultured Oscillospiraceae bacterium
ATGAAAACCATGAGTAAAGTATTCCGAAAAATGGGAGGATTCCTGCTGACGCTGGTACTGCTCCTCTCCATGAGCGTGACGGCTTTTGCCTACACGGACATTGACACCGACAAGACCGGCTCCCTCACGGTGTCCCCCACCAACGGCGGCTCCATCGGCACGGAGCTGACCTTGTATCAGGTGGCCGACGTGGTGGTGGACGATGCCGACCAGAAATATGTGCCGACAGGCGATTTTGAGAACAGCGGCGCTGACCTGACGAATCTGGACGATGCCGAAACCCTGGCAAAAACGCTCTCCGCCTATGTGACGGAAAAGAATCTTTCCGGCACTACAAAAGCCGTGGGAACAGACGGCTCTGTCCAGTTCGACAATCTGAAACTGGGCCTCTATCTGGTGATTCAGAAAGTCGCCCGGCAGGGCGAGAGCATCGTGAACCCCTTCGTGGTGAGCGTCCCCACCCTGAACAGCAATGAGGAATGGGTGTATGACGTGGACGCCAGCCCCAAGGCGGAGACCTTTGAATTTGTTGATGTGACCGTGAAAAAGGTCTGGAACGACGGAAACGACACTTCCAAGCGGTCGGATTCCGTGACGGTGCATCTGTATCGGGACTCTGACCTGATCGACACGGTGACTTTGAACAGCGACAACAGCTGGACTTACACCTGGACCGATCTTCAAAAGAGCGACGGCTATTCCGTCAAGGAGGATGCGATCAGCAACTACACGGCCGCTTACAGCCGCAGCGGGTATACCTTTACCGTTACCAACACGCGCAACACCGAAACGCTGGTGCAGACCGGGCAGCTCAACTGGCCCATCCCGGTTCTGGCGGGCTGCGGACTGGCGCTGTTCGCCCTTGGATGGTGGCTGGTGTTCCTGAAGAGGAAAAAGGATGCGTAAAAAAATCGGGTTCCTGTTTATGGGCATCGGGGCAGCACTATTGATCGCAGCGCTGTCCCTTTTGCTTTATAACCGGGCGGAAGATAACCATGCCGGGGATGCGGCGGAGAACATCCTCCCCTCCGTGATCGCGGCCATAGAAAAGCCGGATACTACGCCGGAGGACGACTCTACGGAGATCAATACGGATACGGAAATGACCGTTGTGGAGATCGACGGGTACGGATATATCGGATATCTCTCCATCCCGGTGCTGGAACTGGAGCTGCCCGTGATGAGCGAATGGGACTATTCCAGACTGAACACCGCTCCCTGCCGCTATTTCGGCTCCACAAAAACCGACGATCTGGTGATCTGCGGCCATAACTACACCCGGCACTTTGGAAGATTGAAAAATCTTCAGGAGGGAGATCTGGTCCTCTTTACGGACATGGACGGCGTGACCATCTCTTATGAAGTGAGAGAAGTGGAAACGCTCCAGCCCACCCAGATTACAGAAATGATCGAGAGCGATTATGCTTTGACCCTGTATACCTGCACCTACGGCGGCGCTGCCCGTGTAACGGTGCGCTGCGACAGAACGGAGACAGGCTGACGACAGTATTCCGGGGGGAAAGGGACGCACGAGGCCTTTCCGAAACGGCATTACGACCGTTTGGCGCCTTTTATGGATACAGGAGAACAAAAAACAGTCCTTCCCGCAAACCGTTTTGCGGGAAGGGCGGATTCGACAGAAGCGTACAGGAGGGAAATCTGCATGAAGAAACCTTATGAGAAACCGGCATTTGTGATGGAACGTTTTGACACGGGCGAGATCATCTGCTCCGATCCGGATTCGGAATTCTGTAAAAGATTTCTCCGGGAAGCGGAGGAAGCCAAAAAGGATCCCGTCCCCATCTGCACTCCGCTGTGCGGGAGAACCGGGTTCGTTCTGGAGTATGACTTATGAAACCATGGTCTGCGCACAGGGAAGGACTTCCTTGCGGTTCCTTCGGAATTTCGATCCGAACTTGGAAAGGATAGGAACAGTGGATGAAGGTAATTTATGACATTACGGATATCTGCGTGGCTTGCGGCAAACCCTCGCCTCCCGGCGATATGCTCTGCTGGGAATGCAGACAGTATGCGAATGGGGACGGGATACCGCGCGTTCCGATTGCGAAAGACACTGCCCCGAATACCGGGGATACAAGGGTCCAAAGGAAACCCCGTTCGGGAAAGATCCGGAATTGGCTGGAGGGCAAACTCCATAACGCGCCAAAGCCGTAAGAATATGGATCCGATTTCAGACGACGGGATGACCCGGATGGATGGGAGCGTGTCCGCGTCTCCGGGCGCGGCATCTTTTTTAAGCGCGGCAAGCTGCCGCTGATTGGAGAAAAACAGGCAAGCAGCGGAGGTGAGCCAAACGGAAAAGCAGAAAATAGGCATCGGTTACCGCTTTGGTAAATTGACTGTCGGCGCCGACACCGGCAAGCGCAAGAATGGCTACACGGTCTGGCGCTGTGACTGCGACTGCGGCGGCTCCATCGAACTGGATACCCGCGCCATCCAGCGGGGCGCGTATAAAGACTGCGGCTGCGAGACAAAGGTCGCACCAGGAGCCAGAGACTTGACCGGGATGCGGTTTGGAAAACTGGTCGCCATAGCTCCAACAGAGGAACGGAAATACCACACCACCGTCTGGCGCTGCCTCTGCGACTGCGACAAGGTGGCCTATGTCCCGGCACAGCAATTGCTCTCCGGCTATGTGAAAAGCTGCGGGTGTTTAAGCCATCCGCCGCTGAAGGATTTCATCGGGAAACGCTTTGGAAAACTCACGGTGATCTCCTACGAGGGAAAACGGGCCGGGATGCACCGCTGGCGCTGCCGGTGTGATTGCGGCAAGGAAACCGTTGTTGGACAGACCCTCCTCCAGACCGGCAAAACGAAAAGCTGCGGCTGCCTCCAGGCGGAGGTTTACCGGGAGAACCTGAAACTGGTGGACGGCACCTCCGTGACGCTGCTGGAGGCCAGTAAAAAGCGCCTGATCAGCAGCAATACCAGTGGCTATACCGGCGTTTACCGCCAGAAAGCCACCGGAAAATGGGCAGCGCAGATCACTTTCCGGGGCAAGACCTATTTTCTCGGCGCTTATGAGAAAAAAGAGGACGCCGTGAAAGCCAGACAACGAGGCGAGGAAATGCACGATGAGTTTCTGGAATGGTATCACAGGGAAGAGCGGAAGAAGCAAAATCGGAAAGAAGAACTCCCTGTAGAGATTGGTGCTGAGAAAACAGCCGCAGACAGCGGAAACGCAGGGGCAACTCGCCGCAACCCGGTCTGGGAAAAGCGTTCATCGGGAGATTAGGCCTTGTTTGAAAAACAGGCAATGTGCCCAAGGGCGAGGGATTTTTTCGCCAGAGGAAGCTGAGAAATCGCCGCTATACTTTGTGTATCGCAAGATTTCGAGGCAAATTATGGCGGAAAAAGACCCGCCATTTGGGTATGTTGACGTTTTTCAAACAAGCCCTGGAAAGGGATTGCCCTATGAAGCGGGATTTAACAGGGCTTCGTTTTGGTAAATTAACGGTGATTGCGCCGACAACGGAGAGAAAGCGTGATGCCATAGTCTGGCGTTGCCGCTGCGACTGCGGGACGGAAATCCTGCTGGAAAGCCGCCGTCTGAAATCCGGCGCGGCATATAGCTGCGGCTGTGAAAAAGCGCCCTATGAAAACGGGAAAGACCTGACCGGAATGAAATTCGGCAGGCTGACGGTACTGAAAAAATCAGAAAACAGAGCAAAGGACAGGAATCCGCTTTGGGTCTGCCGCTGCGATTGCGGCGCGGTGATCGAAACCACCAGGCGAAAGCTGGTCACGGGAAATCAGACCAGCTGCGGCTGCGGTCGGAAACCGCCGCTGAAGGATTTTATCGGCAAACGCTTTGGTATGCTGACGGTGACAGAGTATGTCAAAAAGGAAAACGGTTCACACCTGTGGAAATGCAGGTGTGACTGCGGCAGGGAAATTGTCGTGCGGCAAAGCAACCTTCAGGACGGGCAGACCACCAGCTGCGGCTGCCGCCGGAGCCGGCGGCCGGGATTGCATTTTGTGGATGGCACCTTCCTCGAGGGAATTCAATCGGAAAGGATCTCCAAGGCCAATACCAGCGGCGTTCGCGGCGTCTATTTCAACAGAAAGCGGGGAAAATGGGTTGCCCAGATCATGTTCAAGGGCAGGTGCTACTATCTGGGCGGCTACTCGCAGCTGGAGGATGCCAGAAAAGCGCGGCAGCGGGCAGAGGAAGAAATATTCGGGAGCTTTTTGTCCGCCTGCGGTCAGATTGACCCCGAACAAACTTTAGCATATCCCCAAAAGGATGGGTCAAAACAAAAGCTGGATGAATGAGGTAAAGGGCATGAAGGACACGGTACTCAATTTTTTGGATCAGTTGAAACAAGATCGCCGCAGACGGCATAAAGCGGCGGCGGTGCTGGTCTGTCTGTCCCTGATCGTGGCGGGTGGCACGACATGGGCGCTCCACATGGACGGCGAGGGACAGACCGGGGAAACCTACTGTAATTACGCAGAAGAACACCAGCACGAGGAATCCTGCATCGGGGAAAAGGTGCTAATCTGCGGCTATGATGCGGCGGAAACATATGAGGTCAAAGTTGAGCATGTCCACAGTGACTCCTGCTATGAGATGCAGACTGTCCTGACGTGTGCGGAAACCGAACATACACACAGCGAGGAGGATGGTTGCTATGACGAGAATGGCAATCTGATTTGCCAGATCCCGGAACACACCCACTCGGAGGAAAACGGCTGCTATACCACGGAATCCGTGCGGATCTGCGGCATGGAGGAAGGCCGTGCAGTGTCTGCCGGGAGCGAAGCGGGAGATGTTGCCCATATCCATACGGACGAGTGCTATGCGGTCACCTATATCTGCGGGTATGATTATGAGCATATTCACACGCTCTCCTGCTACTCCAACCCGGAGGCCGATGTGGAGACAGCCGAGGATTGGGAGCGTACCGTTTCTAATGTAGAGCTGACCGGCGATTTCGCAACCGATCTGGTTGCCATTGCAAAGACCCAGCTTGGGTATTCGGAAAGCACGGATAACTATCAGGTGGTGCTGGATGCCGAGGGCCATGAGACCACAGAAACAAAAGGCTACACCCGCTACGCCGCGTGGTACGGGCAGTCCTATGCCGACTGGAACGCCCTGTTCGTGTCCTTCTGCCTGAATTATGCCCAGGTGCCGGAAGAGCTGTTCCCCCAGTCCGCTTCCTGCACAGAGTGGGTGCAGATTCTTTCTTCTGAAAACTACAATTTGTATGAAACCGCGGCCTCCGGCTATTACCCGTTGGCGGGGGATCTGGTATTCTTCGACAATGACGGGGACGGAAGCGCCGACCATGTGGGCATCGTCTCCCAGCGCATCCCTGTGCCGGAGGGCGAAACCGTCACCAACGCGGCCGGGGATCCTCTGGCATCGGTCAGCTTCAAGGCCATCGAGGGGGACTCCGGCGATCGGGTGGCGGAGCAAACCTATGAATACACAAATTCGGAACTCTTAGGCTACGCCTCCATGAACCTCTGGGGGAATATGGACGGCGATCAGCGGGTGTCTTATGTCAATGGCCTGATTTCCCACCTGCCGACCTTTGCGGAGGCGCAGGAGGCCCTGAGCGCCTATGAGGACGCCGGGGATGACGAGGGCTATGCGGCGTACTACGAGAAGCTGCAAGCCCGGGTGAACGCCGCCCGGATGCTCTATGGCGAGCTGACCGAAGAGCAGCGCACGCAGGTTTCCGGCGCGGACACTCTGCAAAGCTGGGCGGAGATGTTCTCTGCGCAGGCGGTGGCCAGCGAAACGCCGGTGACGGTAAGGCGGAGGAATACGGGGGTTGGGGATGGCAGCGTCCCGGTAATTTTATTATGTACCAATACCGCAAACCAGACCGTATCAAATGTGTGCGGAACCACTGACAGTTGGACATACTGGACAGAAATCGTAATTAAAAAAGACAGCAGCGGCAATCTGAAAGTGGACAGCGTGTCCGGGTCGGGGACAGCAAAGAGCAGTGATTCCGTTCCCACGACCGACGAAGGCTTTATCTTAATGACATATAATGTCGATACAGGCGCCTCTGTCGGCGATTACGTCATCTGCTCCGAGGACAGCCTTTGGCAGAATACGACCTCCAGCACAAACCTGAACGGCACCATTACATTCAGCGACAAGGCCCCGGGAACGACAAAAGACCCAAAGGACAACTCCGACGAACTGACCATCGTGCAGGGCGTGGACACCCGCAGCTTTATCACCCTGAACCTGTACGATTACGGGGATGCAATCAA
>CAZGOQ010000126.1:0-6226 GCA_964527315.1 uncultured Oscillospiraceae bacterium
TTTTGTAGCCTTGTTCCACATAAACCGTCTGGCGGTATTTAACTGATCAACAAAAATGTAAGGGGCTGTGGTTGGAACCTTTCTTGAACCATCTTGTGGTAGGAGAACTTCACCGATCCACAGCATCCCTTACAGTGTAGCACATTGCCCTTGGAGAGGGGCTTTAATAACTACTACTCTATAATACAAGGAGAAAATTATAAATGGACCCGCGCAAAATCTCACGACCCATAATGGTTGTGTGAATTGAAGTGTTGGAATCGTCTGCACCTCGTCAATGACGATTGTCGCACCCGGAAGAGTGCGTGAATTGAAAATTCTCTAACGAAATAGGGCAGGGTGGCCTTGGTGCGGGGGCGCGAAATCTTCCACAAAATATAAATTTTGTGGAAGTCGGGGGCCAAAAAACGGGGCTAACTGTGTTTTGGGGGCCTTTCGGCCTATATGTAAAGAGATTTTATCCGGTATGTTTAAGAAAGGAAAAATACCATGCATAAAATAAACACTACTCAAACCACCAAAAACAAGGAGGCAGAGACACATGGCAACTGACTACAAGGAAAAAATCAGGAAACTCCTCGCTCTGGCCGAAAGCCCGGTAGGGTCAGAGGCAAAGGCCGCTCTGCTCAAAGCGCGGCAGCTTATGGCAGAGCATAAGCTGTGCGAGGCGGACTGTTTGGGGCTGGAAAAGCTCACGGTGAAAAAGGCCCTCGTCGGCGTTACCTGCACGAAACGCCGCAACAGTTGGATGGCTGATCTATCGTTTACCATTGCAGAGAATTACTGCTGCGCAGCTTGGAGGTCCAAGCAGCGCGGAATGCAGACGATAGAAATCGGCTTCATCGGTTTCGAGGACGATTTCGAGGTGTGCGAACGGATATTTAAGTACGCTGTAGATTGCGTTCTCTCTCATTGCAAGGCTATCCGCAAAGAGTATCGGGACATCTACACAGGCAAGCACCTTGGCAAGCTGTGTGACGCATACGGCTACGGTTTTGTGAGAGGCGTCGAGGAGGCGTTCGAGCGGCAGACGCAGGAAAACCAGGACTGGGGCCTTGTCCTCGTTATCCCGCAGGCAGTCAAGGAGAAGGCTGCCGAAATGGGCGAGGTCAGCGTGTTCAAGGAAATTGAGGCCCCGAAACACGCGAGCGAAATCCAAGCCTTGAGAGAAGGCTACAAGGACGGGAAGGAGTTTGACCCTACAAAGAGACTAGCGGAGAAGGCCGTGTAATTATTACACCGGCGGAATCGGCTGGATATCAAGACTGTATAGACAGGGCCCAAGCGAGGAGGCATAACATGGACGATATGTATCAAAATTTAGAACGCAGAGAAACTCCCCACTGATTGGGTGTGGAGTATGCTGGATGTCAACTATGCAGATGCAGAACAATGGATGCAGGATGCGGGGTGCGATTTCCAGGATATTCGAAAGTAAGACAGTAAACGGCATATGTATGAGGATTTTATCATGGTAGAGTTAAAAGATATTGGAGTAACAAAGACAAAAGAAGGCCAATTCAATAAAAAAGGAATTTATTCTGCAGAAGATCTCGTACGCTATTTGCCGAAAGAATATAAGGACTACAGCCATGAAACCGGAATTTTACCCGAATCTGAAAATTCGGTTATTATCGCAAGGTATGTGCGAGTAGATTACTACAATTCCGGGAGTATTGATACCGTCAAGCTGCTGGTAGATTACCGGGGTCTGAACATTACAGCAATATGGTTCAATCAACCATATAAATATCACGAGCTGCAGGCATTGAATGGAAAAGATCTTTTGCTGATTGGCAAGATCAAATATAACGAAGCCTATGATTCTTGGAACATGTCCTCACCTTTCTTGTGTACAGATGCGATTCAAGAAAACCTGCGAATTTTCCCAATATATAAAAAGATCCCAAGAATGTCTCAGGATTATTTGGTCAGCCATATTCAAAAAGCAATGGATAATCCAGATTGTCTCCGGGAGACCTGTTCCCTATCTATTATTCAGGAACAGGGGTTAATGCCGATGGCAGAAGCGCTCCAGACATTGCACAGCCCAAAATCCATGGAGTCTTTGGAGCGGGCGCTGTATCGGATTCGCTTCGACGATCTTTTGTATTTCGCTTTACGGATGGAGCTGTCTGCCAGGGATATGCAAAGCAATTCCCCTTATACATTCCCAAGTGATCATGTATTTCGGCAGTTATATGATTCGTTGCCATATAAGCTGACATCTGATCAACAGACCGTTGTACAAGAGATGACTGCACACATTCGTTCTGGGAAACGGTTAAATGCGCTTTTGCAGGGTGACGTTGGCTGTGGAAAGACGATTGTGGCTATCTTAATGATGGCTGCTGCTGTGTCAAACGGCGCCCAGGCGGCCATCATGGCCCCCACACGGCAATTGGCGCAACAGCACTACCAGGATGTTGTTGACCTCTTCTCCCCTCTTGGTGTCACTGTAGCCTTCATGGGCGACTCCAAAATGCGTGTCGCAGAAAAGCGGAAACTGATGGCTGGCATTGCTGACGGATCCATTCAAGTGGTAGTCGGGACTCATTCCCTTCTGTCCGCTGAGTTTCAGAACCTTGGCCTGTGTGTGATCGACGAAGAACACAAATTTGGAGTAATGCAGCGTAAGGCGCTGTCAGATCGAGCTGGACAGGGCGTGCATTGCCTTACCATGAGCGCGACCCCTATCCCCCGCTCCCTGGCGCAAAGCTTATACGGAGATACTGTACAGGTATATTCGATTTTAACGCTGCCAGCGGGTCGCAAACCAATTAGAACAATTGCAATCAATGATCCGGCACGTCTCTTAAACTTCGTGCGCTATCAGCATCGCACAGGACACCAAACCTATGTCGTATGCTCGGCAATAGAGGCCAGCGATAAAGAGGCCATGCAGTCCGTTGTTTCCGTTGAACAGGCTGCCGATTGGCTCTCCGCAGGACTCGCCGGTGACGGAATCCGTGTGGCCTGCTTAACCGGAAAGACAAAAAAAGAAGAGAGTGAAAACATTCTCGCTCAATTTCGCTCGAATCAAATCCATGTATTAGTTGCGACATCCGTGATTGAGGTCGGCATCAATATTCCCTCCGCAACCGGTATTCTGATCATGAACTCCGAACGGTTCGGTTTGGCTTCGCTGCATCAGCTTCGCGGCCGTGTCGGCCGCAGCAATGACCAGGGCTACTGTGTTCTGCAGGGCGCAACCGAAGGGAATCCCCGTACTGACGCGCTTTTGTCTACTACCAACGGATTTAAAATTGCGGAGGCAGATCTGGCCATTCGTGGCCCGGGAGATTTCCTTGGCACCCAACAGAGCGGAAATGACAAATATGTTTCGCTGATGCTGTCCTACCCTGATACCTATAAATTGGTTCAGCAGGTTGCTCGGAACACGATAGACAATCATCTCAGCTATCCTCTCTACTCCAAAGCACAGTCCGACTATCAGAGTGAGCAAGAGGCCCTTAAAGATTAACTATATTCTGAAGTCAAGAGGCCCACGCCTAAAGACGAGGGTTCCGCGACGCAAAACTGATGATAAGGAGACGTTCTTATGGAAGAAGCATTGCTGGAAAAACAGGCCGTTCATACCTCTATTTTGATTTCTGAAAAAGGAGTTCCATTAAAAGAGATTGCCCGTATTTGCGGTGTCTCTAAAACAACAATGAGTGAATTTGCTCGTGGGCACAGGCAATACCGGCCGGATATTTTATGTACATTGGCAGATTATTTTGATGTCTCCGCAGATTATCTTCTTGGTAGAGTCGAAGATAATGGTCGCTCCCCCGCTCCCGAAATCGAATATGAAATTACGCCTTCTTTTTTTGATTCATCAAACGTTATTTTTCCAAAAGGAGAAACGAAAAAAATACATAAAAAAGCAAAAAGGCCAATCGTTCTGGATGATTTATCTGAATACATGAAAAAGAACGGTATTATGTATCATGCTGTTTTGACTTGGGTCAAGGACGGGACGATTAAAAAGCCTAAATATCATCGTGCGGCCCTTCTCTTTGCAGAGGCAAGTCTTTTTGAGTTATCAGATACAATCTCTTTCCAAAACGCAGTGAAGCCAGAAGAAGTTGAAAAATATCAGCAGCTTTTGGCCTACCAATTTGAAAAGGTAATGGAATTTAAGCGTATTGGTCTATACAGTACATTAGATACTGCTTGGGTCCTAAAATTATGGCACGAAATTAAGGGCCCTACAGATTTGTAATGTTAGGTGAGGAGGATTTGGGTGGATCAACGTACATCGACAACGCAAAAGAAAATATCCCCGTGGTTGCGGATGGTATTTCTTGCTCTGTGCATCCTTTTACTTTCAGAACTGGCCTGGGGTGTTGCCTGGCTCTTTTCCACGTACAAACTAAAGGGAACCTCTAAAGTATATTTCCCGTGTGTGGATTGCGAAAGCGCAAAACATATGTTATAATGAAAACAGATGTTCTGGAAAGGGGCTGAAAGTTATGAGAAAAAAAATCATCCATGTTTCAAAAGCCGGTGTTCGCGTAATTTCTGCTCATACTTCTGGTGCGGCTGAAACACGTGCATTTCGAACTGCGGTTGAAAAAGCAATTCGCACGAATCAAGCAAATGGCCACCCCATTGCCAGATATGACGCACTAAAGCGCCGTCCTTATCTGGAGTATCCAGACGGAAGGCGAGAATATGCGAAATAGTGCAGCGAAAAAACCGGAGATCGTAGTATTTGCAGGGCCAAATGGCTCTGGAAAATCGACCATTACTGGTCCCGAGTGGATCAAAGGGGCATATGTCAATGCCGATGATATTCAACGTGAACAGGGGATCACCAATATTGAAGCAGCTAATATTGCAGATGAGATGCGCTATGACTTTATTGAGAATGGGGAAACCTTTTCCTTTGAGACCGTCTTATCCACGGACCGGAAACTTAGTATGCTCCGGGATGCGAAAACCAAAGGGTATTTTATCCGGGGTTATTTCATTATGACTTGCGATCCAGAACTGAATGTTCAACGAGTCCATGCAAGGGTTAAATCAGGCGGACATCCTGTTGATGACGAGGCAGTTCGCCGCAGGTATAGAAAGTCTCTTGCAAATATTCCTGAGTTCGTTTCAATTTGTGATGTGTGCCATGTATATGACAACACTGACAAACCATTTCGCATTATCCGTAAGCACAAGCATGATATTTCGGTGTATGCCAATGATTACTGGACAGAGGATGCCGTTCACGCATTGTTATTGAATAATCCATATAGGTAAAATTCAAAATCTAATATAGCCCTCCCAGAGAATTACCGCTCCGGGAGGGCTGTTTCTGTAGATGCTCTTTTGCTTTTAGAAAAAACAATATCAGAGACACATTTCTTGTATTCATGAGTGATAAAAATATATACAATCTTTCTATATAATGGTCCCCTTGTCAAGACCACTCTTTGAAATTTTATCGTGAACATATTCTGACATTGGCTGTACCTGAGCCAGCCGTTTCTGTCAGCAACACCCATCCGCCTCTTTCTGTCACAAGTAAGCGCCGTCAGGGAAACTGTACCGCCTTCTTTTCACCCTTCCCGCACAGACCGGGCAGCCGCATTTCTTCTCTCCCGTTCTGGAATAGATCACAGCCTGCCAGACGTGTCCGTCCCGGCACTGCCACCATACCTTCTTATGGCTCCCCACCGTTACCATCTCCGGCGTCAGCGCCCCATTGAGGGTCGGATGCCACTGGGCCGCCACCTTCGGCTCCAGCGTGGCGAGGTCGTTAAAGCCCGCCAGGACCTTCTTCCCCGCGCAGTAGGGGCAGCCGCTGCCGTTCATCGTTCGTGCCATTACCATCGCTGTGTAGGTATGCCCCAGAGGGCACATCCACCAGACCTTTCGATTGCTGTACGGCGTCAGATTTTCCGGCGTCAGCGCCCCGTTCCGGGTGGGATGCCACTGCGCGGAGATGGCCGGGAACAGAGTGGCAAGGTCGTTTTCTCCGGGAATAACAGCTTTGCCCGCGCATACCGGACAGCCTCCGCCGGCGGCGCGGGAGGAGACTGCCGCCTGCCACGCATGGCCCCTGTCACAGCGCCACCAGACCTTTCGACGTGTCCCCGCCATCAGATCATGAGGCGTCAGGCTCCCGTTTTTGGTGGGGTGCCACTGGCGGGCCAGCTCCGGATGGGTGGCGGCAAGATCGTTGACGCCGGGCAGAAGCGTCCGGTTGGCGCAGACGGGGCAGCCT
>CAZGOQ010000127.1:0-6161 GCA_964527315.1 uncultured Oscillospiraceae bacterium
CAAGCGCTTTTTGAAAAAATAATGATTTTTAAGGGAGCACTGATCAACTTGAAAATGCCGATCGCAGAGGATTTTTCCTCACCGATCGGCATTTTAGGATCATTCTCCGTTCTATTAACTGCCCGTTACAAAGGCAGGCTTATCGTACTACACTATTCATTTATGAAAAGGCTTCTTTCGTTTAGCTTTACCGAGGTGAGATCAATAATGGTTGGAATGCGTTTGTTGGCTATGGCAATAGGTTATATTTTTGGCAACTTTCTTACAGCAGATGTAGTGGCAAGGCTGTCTATGGGAAAGAAAGCGGAAGAGATCGGCTCAGGCAATCCCGGAATGGCCAATATTATGAGTCATGTTGGAAAGAAAGCCGGGATTGCCGTGCTTTTAGGAGACATTTGTAAGACGTTGGCGGCTTTTGCCGTCGCATGGCTGCTGACTGGCAAAGCCATTGCTGACACCGCTGTTTTATGGGCGGGAATGGGTGCGGTGCTGGGGCATAATTTCCCTATATGGAATCACTTTCGAGGAGGCAAGGGCGTGACAGTGACATGCACCTGGCTCATTATATACATGCCCTTATGGGGAACGGCCTGTTGCCTTGCTGGCGGCATAATGACCTTGCTGACAGGCTATCTTCCTTTGGGGGCGGTATTGATCGCCCTTTTTGCGGTTCCTGCGGCATTTCTTAGCAAGAGCTTTGAAGCCGGAATATGCATGACGGTATTTCTGTTGCTGATGGTATCTCGGCATTATCGCGGACTCAGGCGCATTGCGGAGAAAAAAGAGAAGCGCTCCTTCAGAAGGTAAATGAGCGCCGCCTTAGTTCAATAAAGTCTGAAAGTCCGTCATGGGACATCTTTAGTTTAGTTATAGATCTGTATTTACGCGAATATAGCCATTGCTATAGTCCCTGCCACCATAAGCACAAGTCCGATCAACGCTTTTCGGGACAGCTTCTCTTTGAAAACAAGATAAGAAAATACAATCGAAACAACTATGCTCAACTTATCAATCGGTACAACAACGCTGACGATCCCGTTTTGGATCGCATAGTAATAGCACAGCCACGAGCCTCCGGTAGCTAGTCCGGACAGGCCGATAAAGACAAGCTCTTTCTTATCCTGTTGCTTTAATAAACTCTGTTTTCCCTTAACGAAAACGATCAGCCAAGCCATGACAAGAACCACGCACGTCCTGATCGCTGTGGCAAGGTTTGACTCCACGCCTTCTATCCCTATTTTTGCAAGGATAGAAGTAAGTGCGGCAAACACAGCCGACCCAATCGCATAGGGCAGCCATATTCTTCCCGTACCGCAGCTCTCTGTATTTTTCTTTTCTATCATCAGAAAGACGCCTGCGGCCAGAAGCGCTGTTCCCGCCAGCTTCACAGCCAGATGATTTGTCTCCCCGAAAAGAATAATGGCGAGAATGACCGTCAGGATTGTGCCGGACTTATCAATGGGAACGACCTTGTTCACATCTCCAACGGAAAGTGCCTTAAAATAACAGAGCCATGAGATGCCTGTGGCAAAGCCTGACAGGACAAGAAATACGATTGATTTTGCGCCGATACGCGAAATCATTTTTTCAGACCCCACAACAAAAACCATGATCCATGAAAAAATCAATACTACTATCGTCCTGAGCGCAGTTGCAACGTCCGAATCCGTTTTCTTGATCCCGCATTTTGCCAAAATAGACGTTAGACCTGCGAATAGGGCAGACAGTACTGCCATTACAAGCCATAACATGATCTCATTCTCCTTTTGAAATTTGTTTCCTAAAAAGCTTTATTTCAACTGCTCCCCCTTTCGGGGGACTATTTATTCCGCCGTAGTAAAACAGTGGATGAATTACGCTCTTATTATATCATATTCATATAAAAGGCGCAAGAAAAATATTTATGCCGAAAACAGCTAAGCTATGAATTTGTGAACAATGCGTAAAAGTTTCGATACGCTATTGACAGTTGGACGCGGCGGTGCTACAATATACTTCGCAAGCAATGCTTCGCTTGCGATTTGATTTTCTCTTGGAGGTTTAAAAATGATAGAGGTATCTCAATTCAAGACGGCGACTAAGCTGGTACAGCTTGGAAATGCCGTTACCTATTTTAGGAACATCAAGGAGAAGGAGTTCGGGCTGACGTCGGTTCAGAGTGACGCGATGCGCGCGATTTTGGAAAATCCGGGGATTACTGCCGTTATGCTGAAAGAAAAAATGAAGCTGTCACAGTCAACCATGGCCGGTATTTTGTTCCGTCTGGAGCGCAAGGGTATCATTATCAGATCGGCGGACGAAAGCGACGGGCGAAAAGCCATTCTTTCAGCTACAAAAAAAGGTGAAGAACTGGCGGAGGCCTTAAAAAATACCGCGTTTGAAACGCAGCGGGAGCTTACGGCGGGGATGAGCGATGGGGAAAAAACGGAATTTGACAGGCTGTTGCAAATAGCCCTTGACAATATGCACGCTATCCGTACGGGAAAGGAATGAGCGATCTATGGATAATAACACTGAAATATTTGAAACAATGCCAATAAACAAAGCTCTTGCGAAACTGGCGGTACCTACGATCATTAGTCAGCTGATCACAATGATCTACAATTTGGCCGATACGTTTTTTGTGGGGCAGACAAACGATCCGCTCAAGGTCGCCGCTGTGTCGGTGGCAAGCGTTCTGTTCTTTTTGCTGACCGCATGGGCAAATTTGTTCGGCATCGGCGGAGGAAGCGTTATGTCCTTGTTACTGGGGCAAAAGGATGAGAAGGGCGCGAAGGAGGTATGCGCTGTTAGCATGTACGGCACGATCATCATATCGTTGATCTACGCTATGATGTGCCTTATTCTGAGGAAGCCGTTGCTGAGTTTAGTGGGCGCAACGGAGAACACGATTGATTACGCAGCGTCATACACGCTGTTTGCGATCGTGATCGGCGGCATACCCGCAACCATGTGCATGGCTATGTCCCACCTTTTGCGAAACGCAGGCTACGCAAGGCAGGCCGGCTTTGGCGTAGGGATGGGCGGCGTATTGAACATAGCGCTTGACCCGCTCTTTATGTTCGTTATTCTGCCGAAGGGAAACGAGGTCGCCGGTGCGGCCATTGCCACGATGCTTTCCAACATGATTGCTATGATCTATTGCGCGGTTGAGTTCTTCCGTCTGCGGAAAAAGTCGGTTCTCTCATTTTCGCCCCGGGATGCCGTTCACGGGGCAAAGCGACTTGGCAAGATTCTGACTACCGGTCTCCCGTCCGCCGTCAGTAGCTTCCTTGTCAGCATTACAATCATGATCACAAACGGTCTGTACTCCACCTACAGCGACACGGCGGTTGCTGCCAACGGGATCTTCAAGAAGCTTGAAATGCTCCCGCTGAACGTGAGTGTTGGCTTATGCCAGGGCTTGATCCCGCTGGTATCCTATAATTATTCTTCCGGCAACCATAAGCGAATGAAGGATGCCATCCGCTGTGCCCGGAACGCGGGGCTGGCCTTTAACCTTATCTGCCTTGTGGTCTTTGAGCTTTTTGCCGATCAGATCGCCGGGCTGTTTATTGACGAACCGGAAACCGTCAGCATAGCCGCGAACTTTGTGCGGATCGGGTTTTTAGTCACGCCGATTCTGTTTTACAACAAAAAGATGTGCTACACATTTCAGGCGATGGGTGATGGCGGGAAGTCCCTCCTTGTGACCCTTTGCCGTGAAGGGATATTCAACATACCTGTACTCTTTTTGATGAACGCCGTCTTTGGAATGTACGGCGTTGCCTGGACGCAAATTGTGGCTGACACTCTGACCCTGATTATTTCGGTCGTCCTTTACCACGGCTTTGAAAAAAAGCTGAAAAAAGCATAGCGCGAGACATTATTGAACCTTGAAGGCTAATTGGAGGCTGAATTTTGAATTTTTTGTTTTCTGTTGATAAAAACGCGGCCAATTTACTCATAAATTGCATCAGATCCATTGTGAAAAACAGCGCAAGCCAAAGCTGTACAGCGTATATTCTCCACTCAGACTTTGACAGGGAGTCAATGGACGCAGTCAAAGAGGCGTCCGGCGAGTCTGTAGAATGTCAGTTCATCGACGTTGCCCCGGATTTGTTTGATGGCTTTCCCGTGACCGGGCGTTATCCAAAGCAAATCTATTACCGGCTCGTCGCGCCGTTGTTGCTCCCAAGTGGATTGGATCGGATCTTATATCTGGATGTGGACACCTTAGTCATCAATCCGTTAGACACATTGTATGAAATGGATTTTGATGGCGCCTACTACATCGCTTGCACCCATATTCGCAAATTTTTGACCAAGGTAAACCTCAGCCGCCTCGGAATAAAAAAAGAAGTTCCGTATATCAACAGTGGTGTTATGATGCTCAATTTACCCACGCTCAGGGAAAATTTGCGAATGGAGGATATCCGGGATTACGCAAACGAGAAAAAACACAGGCTCTTTCTCCCGGATCAAGATATCATCACTGCGTTGTACGGAGAAAACATAAAGCTGACCGATCCGATGCGCTATAACCTCAGCGATCGGATACTCAGTTTCTATAATGCCGATCCGAAAAATAAAAAATTGAATTTGGATTGGGTCAGGAAGAACAGTGCTATCATCCATTACTGCGGGAAAAACAAGCCTTGGAAGAAAGGCTACAGAGGCGTTTTGGACGTCTTTTATTCAGCGCTTCCCTAAGGAAGCTTTTCATGCAGACCGCAATTTGGCAAATCGCACTTGACTAATGTGGAAATATATGATATATTCAATAATGGCTGAAGACCCGTCATGGGGCGTTTTCGGTTGGAGATTTATCTCCCTCCGAAAAACGAAAAGGTTGATCTCGGTTCCTGAAACTCTTGCGAAACGCAGTAAATTGTTTCCGAAAAAAATACACAGCTGTATTTGTTCTTAAAGGCCGGGTTTACAAAGGGTTGTGCGGATAGAGCGAATAAGCTGGAAAATGTATGTCTTATGAGCTACGGGATATGATGAAAGAATTCTAAGGAAGCGCTGATTAATTCCAAAATACTGATTGGCGGGGAATTTTTTTCGCTACAAAAGCCGTGAATACTTGATGTATCTTGGATCATTTAGCCAGGCTGAGGAAACTTCCTGTCAAGGGCTTTTTAAGCGTAGGAATGAATTAATCAGCGCTTTCCTAATCGAAAGACCCATGCTATGAAATAAGCATAGGTTCTGTAGTGGGCGTCCGTTCGGTGCAATATCTCGATTGGGAAAAAGCTTTCCTGGTAAGCTTGATAAATGACTCCAAGGTGTCCCCGCAATTCATCTCGTTATAAAACATGCCAAAGGTCAGATCCGGAGCCTGTTCCAATCGGTATCTGTTCAAATCGGTGCAGCAGCTCGTGTAGACCTCCGGGATGATCGCAAACCCGTATCCGGCCCGGGCCAATGTGATGGCCCCCGCAACAGAGTCGGAAAAATGAATATTGCTACGGCTAAGATTCTCTGTCAGATCCGTATGGAGATTTAATGCTTCGGATGACAGGAAAACAGGATCATTGATGATAACGGAATGTTGCGCCAGCTGCCGGATAGACAGTATGCAGTCCTGTCCATTATAGACGTCATACCTACAGACACAGAAAATGTTTGATCCGCACAGGGGCACAAAGACCATATGCTCCCGGCTTGGGGCAATCTCCTTAAAGTCGAAGATAATATGCGCGGAATCGTTGTCCAGCATATGAAACAGTCTTTCGTGGGACTCGATATACAGCTTCGGGTGCAGGTTTGAATGGAGGGTCAGTAGTTCGGAGAGGATATCCACCAATTTGGTAAACAGCGTGTGACTGCCCGCTCCGATGGATAATAATTCAAAGGTGCGCCCTTCCGGATTTCCAAACCGCAGCTTTGCCTGCTGCTCCATCTCCACGATACCTCGCGCATAAGAAATGAAATCATTTCCATCAGGCGTTAATTCCACCATTCGAGTTGATCGGTGAAACAGCTTTGTGTTCAACTCGTTTTCAAGTGCCTGTATCTGATGTGTGATAGCAGGTTGTGAAACATTCATTTTTTCTGCCGCCCGCGCGAAGCTCAATGAATTGGACACAGCCAAAAAGCATTGGAGCTGAAATGTATTCATGGTATCACTCTTCCTTTCATTTTCTTTCTTAGGGAAGCGCCGAATTATTCAGTGC
>CAZGOQ010000128.1:0-6130 GCA_964527315.1 uncultured Oscillospiraceae bacterium
AAATACCGCCGGGACCGTTTCTCGTTCAGGTTCTGCTGGGCCGGAGTGGAAAGCTGGGATTTCGGTCTCCGTGCTTTTCCGGCGGAAGGCCGGTCAGAATACTTGAATATCTCCACAGCCCGCCAGTCCTGATTGCAGTCTATTTTATTTTCACGCCAAAAGGCTCTATCCTTTTTCATTGGTTTTTCTCCTGTTCCCTACAACGATAATAGGTATGTACAAGCCCCATGGGGCGCCGCCGCCCCATTTCAAAATTTCCCGCCCATGCCGTTTCGCGCTGAAAATCATCCCCGCTACACACTGTTTTGCTCTGTGCGCCGCTCGGCCCCACCCTGTTCCATTTTTTGTTAAATCTCTTGAATCTCGATGCCAAGCTGCTCTCGCATCAATTTCTTCTTTAATAAGTATGTGTCTGTTTTGGTGGCCCTGGATTTTACATCCTCCACCACAAGATTGCCGTTGGAATCCAGGTATGTAAAATCCGCTCGATAGACCATACCGCGTATCCGCTGGCCCTCTGTGGTGGTGTAGCTCTCCAGCAGGTGGAAATCCCGTTGGAGCCGCAGATCGGAAATTTCCCCGGCAGCTTGCAAGGCCATCAGTGCCTGATAGCGCCGGGCCTCCTTTCTGCTGTCGAATTTCAACGCTCCCACCTGCACCGGCTCGTTGCCGTACTTGCTCCTGGATTTTTCGGCCTGTTTTTTGTCCCGATGCAGCTTGTCCAGGATCTGTTTCTGCGCCCAGGGCGCCAGAGATGAAATATCGTCGATCCGCATCTGCTCCGCTCCTCTCCCCGGATATTAGAGCGCTTGGACGCCCAGTGCTTTTAGGGCGGCTTCTTCCCGCTCTCCAAGCTGTTTCCCTTGGAGCAGGGACAGGATCTCCTCCCGGTGCTGTTGGAAATCATCCTGTCCCACGCAGAAATAGCGCCGCTCCGGAAAAATTCCGGTTCGATATCTGATCAGTCGCAAAAGCGTTTCGCTCACGTTTTCTCCCACCACGTGCTCCGTGGTCTGTACAATATATTCTCCGTTGGGTTCTTCCCACCGCTGGAGCAGGATTTTTCCCGTGATCATAGCGCCGCCTCCTACTATATATAATGTGTGTGCTTGTCAGATCCCCTTAAAGCTCTCCCGCATCGGCGGTTTCAGGTCAAAATATTCCACGGTGTAATGCAGGTGCTTCCGGTTGACTTCCACCACCCGGGCCGCTATCGGTGGAACGTCAACCAAGTCGCTTGCCATCCAGTGGGGCACCCGTTTGATGATCCAGCCCACCTCCGGCAACGGAATTTCTTCTTTGCTCAGGAGGCGGCCACAGTTTTGCACAAGTTTTCTGGCCTTTCGCCATTTGGTTACAAATCCTGTGCTGCATCCCAGTTCCCGGCCTATGGCCTCGTCGCTGTAGCCCTTCTCCCAGAGGCTTTTCGCCCGGCTTTCGTCCATGACTTTTTCAGATTTTCTCCTCATTATGTACCTCTCTTCGGTGCCGCCGGCTTTGCGGCCCAATCTTTTACTTGGGTGCCAAAGACCCGCTCCCAGGTTGCGTTGACCCGCATCCAGACCAAATCATGGCTTAGCCACGCCTCTTTGACAGTTTTTCCGTCCGAGGCCAGGACTTCCTGGAGCCTGGGCGGCGGATCGGTTTTTGCATCCCGCCACCGGACCGAGGCGGCTCTGTCTCCCGAAACAAGCGCCGGCTTTTCCTCGTACCCTGTGGGGTCATGATCCCGGCAGGTATCCCATCTGTAATTGTTTAGCATCATTTTGCCTCCACCATCTATTGCTTTTCCTGCAAAAATGCGTTATAATATATGTATCCTTTTTGGTTGGGGCGTTGTCCGGTTTTGTGCCGGCGGCGCCTCTCCTTTTTTGTCCTTTTAATCCGCATCGGGTATTCTCCGGCATCCGGCCAGCATAGTCTCCATCATTTCCATCCAGGTATCTGTTGTAACCCTAACCGGAAAGATCGCCGCCTGGAGCAGCAGACCGGACTTTACAATGATGGTCCAATCTCCTCCGTAATCGCGCCCATAGTACATCAGGTTTTCTCCATCCCGGATCGGGTCCAGGTAGGCATCGTCGAAAAATACGGTCTCCCCACGGATTTGAACGGTCTTTATCAGATCTCCGTTGATGACCATTGGCTGGAAATACCGCCCCACGGGCTGTTCGCCTTCCCACACATCCTGAGACAAAACATCCGGAGGCGTACCCATCATAGAAACGTGCCATTTTTCCCACTCATCCTGATCTACGTCGAAAATCGTCAACAGGCTTTCCGCGTCTAACTGTGGCAAGCCGAATATGGGGTAGATCGCACAGCCGTCACTTATATACTGCTGGATAATATCAGTATCCTTAATCCGCCGCTCATAGATAATGGCCCGCTTTCTTTTTTTACAGAGCGCGGCCAGCTTTTTTATTTTCACAGTCGTTCCCTCCTTGTTTCGTAATCCCGATTTACAGGTACCTCACGGACTCCATATCGTCTTGTATCTCAATACCCACAAATCCCATTTTACCGGTCTTTCTGTCTAAAACCTGGAGTGCAGCCCGATTTCCCCTTTTGGACGAGATTCCCATTATTTCGATTCGGTTTTTTTGTTGTATTCCGCTCCATTTCATTCTCGTTTGGATGTTCAGCCCAAATATCCATCCTCGCCCCACATCGTTCACAGTATTCCATTCCGGAATGCCCTTCGTGGCACGCGGAACATTCATAGCCATCTGCAAAAAGCGTGTGTCCATTCACAATCCGCGTTTCACGGATTGGCACCCACCGTCCGTGCGGTCTCAGGCTCTCCGGGTCGATGGCGGGCACCTCCCTTATGAGTTCTGCTACTTCCGGCAGCACTGCAATATTGCAGTCCGTTTTATCTGCCAGTTCTCTGAGCGCATCATATATTGCGCTACGGCTTATCAGGTCATTGTCCATTGTCAGTCCTCCTCCAGCATGGCACCAACCGCTTGCAGCAGACTTTTCAGCGCAGCGCGCAGCTTGTCCGCCTGATCCGGCTGGGCCTTTTTAATCAGCCCCAACATGCGGTTGCAGTCCTCCTGGGCGGACGTAAAATAGACCTGGAAAATGGCGGCGGAGCTGTCGGCCAGCTTTAGGCGGCGTTCCAACTCGGCGGCCCGGGCTTCCTGCTCCTTGGCAAGCGCCTCGGCGTCCGCTTTGGCCTTTGCGGCAGAGTCCAGGTCCTTCTGCAGCTCGGCCTTGGTCTGCTCGGCCACCTTCTCGGCGTCCGCTTTCAACTTCTTGACCTTATCCGCCTGTTTTTGGGCCTTGGCCTCGGCAGCCTCGATTTTCTTTTTAAGTTCCTCCCGTTCCTGCTGGAACCTCTGCGCCTCAGCGGCGCGGATCTCCTCCAGCATTTCCTCCGTGGGAGCCTGAACGGCCACCTCCACAGGCCGGGACTGGAGCTGCTCCAGTTCTTCTCGCAGCTTGTCCGCTGCGGCTTTGGCCTGGTTTGCAGCGTCCTGGGCGGCGGCCAGTTCCTCCGTTAAGTTTTCCGCATTCCCCTGGGCCTGTTCCAAAGCAGTTCTGGCCGCATCCCGCTCTCGGATGGCCTGTTCCAATTCCCGGGTAGACATATTCTCCACATCGTTTTGTGCCATAAAATCATCTATTTCCGATTCCGGCACGGCCAGCAGCTTGAGGGCCTTGGTATAAGGCAAATTCCCAATCGTTTCAGATTTTGCGTCCCCGAATAAACTGATCTGTTCAGAGCCGTACCGTTCGTAGATCCTCATATAGTTTTGGGCGGTTGACTGGGAAAACTCCACCTGCTCCGTCAGCCAAGGCCCCCATTGGCCATGCTCCAACACAGCCTTGGCCTCGCAGAGCCGACGGCCGATCTCGATGATATAACATGTCAGAATGGACTCTGCCTGCTGCTGCAGGGTCCGTATCTCCATCGCAAGGACTGCCGGGTCTTTCTTTGTGCTGATTTCATTCATGCTGACTGTACCTCCTGATTTATTTTGACTTTATAGATCGGTTTCCCTGTACTGGTCCGAGGGCTGTCGGCAGCAAGCCATTCCAGCCACACATCCAGAAATTCAGCGTAGGTTTCCCGAGGGCTGGGCGGGAACGCTCCGTTGATCTTCATGCGCTCATTGCGCCAGCCGTGGATCTGTCGGATCGTCTTGCTGTCCGGATCCATTTCAATGGTCACCAGAGGCTGCGTCGGAGCGTCAGCCCGCCGGAGGAACAGGATCACCGTCTTGCCCTCAAGGTGCCGTTTGGCGTAGCCGCCCACGCAGTGCTCCAGCACTTTGCCCTCTGTGGCAATTTCTATGGAGTTTTCCGGCACTCGGACCAACATGCCGGCGTACTCCATTTCATACTTTTTCCGCAGCAATCCATAACGGCGCCGCTTATATTTCTGATTGATGGTCTTATCAGTTTCGGTCTGCAGCAGCTCTGCCGCCCGGTTATGAGCTGCTGTCAGATTTTTCGGTGTAGTGATCTCCTTGCTTGTCAGATCATAGTTCAGCTTTCCGGCCATGCTCAGATAGTCGCTCCACTCCATGATCGTCCTGTGCTCCTTCCCGATGTACCGGATCGCCTGCGCCACCGTGACGCCGGCGGCATCAGCACAGCTCAAAAGGCCCCGTACCTGACTGTCTCCAACCGCCGCTTTCGCTGTCAGAATATCGTCCAGAGGTACCCCCAGCTCCTTTGCCGTCAGCAGGTCCTTGGTTTTCCCGCCTGCGGCTGTGTACCGCCGGAACTGCTGCTTGTCCATCCGGTAGAAGCTTGCCGGGTCTTTGGCTTTCCAGTTGAGTGCCCGGTGATTCTTCACACCCCGGAACACCAGGTCCCTGACGGCGTCCTCCTCGCCCATCTTCACCGCAAATTCCAGTTGCGGATAGTCGATATAGGCTGCAAGGTACTGTTCTAGTCCGAACACACGTTCGCTGTCCTGCGGCTCATCACAGCCATAGATCCACTCGATGGCCTGGGAATACTTGGCGTAGGATTTCCGGATCTGCTCTGCGCCGATCACATTGCACTGACCGTCAAAAATATCTGTCTGCCAGTACCCGTAATAGGACGGGGTAAATGCTTGGACGATGGTCCTGCGTTCTTCCCAGCTGTCGTAGGGGACGCGCCTCCCGAAGTAATTCCACCATCCATGCTTCCAACACATCCGGCCCCGGGGAGCGAGGTAATACCGTTTGCTCTGCTCAAAGGATAGGACCGGCTGTAGTGCCCGGTGCAGGACGTTATTCCAATCATCGAAATAATCGCAGCGCTCATACTTCCGGGTCACCAGTCCGCCGTAGATCCGCAGTGCCCCGTCCGGGTCGGCCCGGATCACCATCACGCACTTGGATTCCTCCAGCCTGGCTCCTGTCTGGATGCGCCCCTCGCAGATCAGTTCCACCTGTGCGCCGCACTTTGGACACTCCAGGGCGTCGCCGTGTTTTCCCACCCATAGTAACCGTGCGCTGGACCTTGTGACCTCAAAGGAACTCTTGCAAGCCTCGCAGTAACACGCTTTGCGGTTCCGGGTGATGGAAGTATAGAACAGATGGGGATGGAATAACGCTTCGACCCGTTCTTCTTCCTCCTGCGTCAGATCGTCGTCAAATCCGTCCCAGATGCGTTCCTTGTCCTCCTCGGACAGGTTGCACCGCACCCCGCCGCTCATAAGAAATCCTCCAATCTCAGGAGGATGTTGCCCGCAGGGGCCTTGTCCTCGGCCTCGAATCGGCTCATGTGGATGACCATGTGGAACTCCACCACACAGCCCGGAAAATAGAAGGCGGCCGCAGCGCGGCAGGCGTCCAGATCTGAAATAGTCCCGCCTTTGATTGCCTTGACTACGGTGGCCATGCATTCGGCAAAGCTGCCTCCCTGGACCACTGCCTGGGCAAACTCTTCATTCTGATCGCAGAAATCCTTCAGCACCCCAGCGATGTACATACTCATGGCATTTCCATACCGGTCTCCCTTATAGGCCGCAGATTCGGCCTTGATTTTCTCAATCGCTTGTGATTTCATTGATTTTTCTCCTTTGACCTGCTATAATGCAGTTACGATAATTTTCTTTGCCGCCATCCGGTCTTGCTCTCCGGGGGCGGCCCTTTTTGTGGACTCAGACCATAAACAACACGCC
>CAZGOQ010000129.1:0-6089 GCA_964527315.1 uncultured Oscillospiraceae bacterium
CTCCGCTTTTGAAAACGCGGCGGCGACCTGCGGCGGCGTTGAGGCGGCCTACAACGCCTTAAAGCGCAAGGGAAAAATAAAGGACAACTTCAAATTCATCACCTTCGGCGGCGACGGCGGCACCTATGACATCGGCTTCCAGTCCCTGTCCGGCGCCATGGAGCGCGGCCACGACATGGTCTATGTCTGCTATGACAACGAAGCCTATATGAACACTGGCATTCAGCGTTCCTCCTCTACGCCCCGGTTTGCCGACGCTACCACCGCACCGGTGGGGCAGGAAATTCAGGGCAAGCAGCAGGACAAAAAGGATTTAACTGCAATTATGGTAGCCCACAACATTCCCTATGCGGCTCAGACTACCTTTATTGGCAATTTCCGGGACTTGCATGAAAAAGCAAAAAAGGCCATCTATACAAAAGGCCCCTGTTTTTTGAATGTGCTGTCGCCCTGTCCCCGGGGCTGGCAGTATGATACGGCGCAGCTTCCCACCATCTGCCAGCTGGCAGTGGACACTTGTCTGTGGCCCATGTACGAGGTGGAAAACGGCGTGTGGCGGCTGACCTATGAGCCGAAGAAGAAGCTGCCCATTGAGGACTATATGCGGCTTCAGGGCCGGTTCAAGCACTGCTTCCGGAAGGGCAACGAGTGGATGCTGGAATCCGCCCAGCAATATGTGGATCAGAAATGGGAAGAATTATTGGTGAAATGTAAATAGATCCCTATGTCAGGATCGACGGCACGATAAACGAAACAGAAGAAAGGTGTCGAGATGTGCTAAAAGTGGAACGCAGAAAAGCTTGGGGAACTGCGCATAGCATATAATTGCGACAGCGCTCTGTATGCGTCTCAGCCGTGACGATGAAACCTGCGGTGACAGCGTTTTCATCGAGACACAGCGCGCGACCCTGCACCAGCATGTAGCCGAACACTCGGAATTCCATGCGGCTTCCAAGTTTAAAGAATGACAGCATACGCAGGGCATAGCATCGCCTGTTACTCCGACAGAGTTACCATCTGAAATGGAGGGCATGGCTATAAAAATCAAGGCGTGAAGCTGACTTATGCCGCCGTTGGCGACTACTTCATCCCCCAACATCGCATTCAAAGAAGCCGCTTCCAAAAAATCGGGAAGTACGGCAGGATGCGGAAAATATACCTTGAAGAACACCGACCGGGGCTGTATCATCGGCTGATGCTGTCTGAAAAGCTGCAAACACACCTGCTGGAAATTGAGGATGCCGCCCGACACAGACTGGAAGTTTTGCCGCCGAAACTGGCGAAGACTGCGGGCGTGACGGAGAAACTGAAAGCCGCCGATCCGCTCAGGTGGGTCGCTCTGATGAACACCTGCAAGGCGCAGGCGGAGGAAGTCATCTTCAATGAACTGATTTATAGCTGAGTGCCACGGAGGGTTTTCCGGCCATTTAAATTCAATCCATGTGAAAACAGCGAAAAAGCCACATCATACCGAGTAAAATCTACATCAAACAGCAACGCACTGGACAGCGAACACAATTCGTCGTCCAGTGCGGTTTTTATTTGGGCGGGGAAAAGTCATGCGCAATGGTGAAATAGTAAAGTCCCCCTTCTGCGGCCAGCCCATTATGGATAGCATTTTTATTCGTTGGAGTCATGCCGTGATACTGCACCATCCGGCGCAGTGAATTACCTCAATACCGATTTGGCTGCACCAATAAGTAAAACACTTGTCGGGCGGTTTCGCGAAAACCCCACCATATTGCAAATGAGCCGGATTTACGAAAACCTCTATTCTGCAGGCTTTCTTTTATTCCTCCGCTGTCTCCGTAGCTTTCTTCTTTGTCTTTTTGGTCGCTTCCTTTTCTTTTTCTTTTTTTATTTTGGCATCCTCCTCCGGCTGCCTTTGCCGCATCACCGCCAGCAGATGTTCACAGGCAGTCTTTGCCGCGCAGGACAGGAGGGCCAGCCGCATTGCCATTTCTCCCAACGCATCCTCCGACACCTCCGCGTCGATGCCGTTGTCCGCCTGCAAAAACGCCTCGTCGATGCCCCGCAAAAACTTGCGGTAAAACTCCTGTTCCTGTCCCTCCTGAACTTCGCTGTCCAGAAGCAGCTTCATATCTTTTACCGTCAGAATATTTTTCAGCAGACCGATGGCAGTTAGATAGACCAGGTGCTCCTTGTGATACCGTTTGCCAAAAGCCCGGGGCAGGAGTTCGTCCTTGACATAATTGTTGATCATGGCGGAAGTAATGGCCGGTTCCTTTCCCCCCGCCATCTGTCGGGGCAAATAGGATACCACCTGATCCATATACAGGTCAATATCTGGAAGATTCTCCCATTCCACCGGCCGATCCGTCGCCATCAGTTCCTTGATTCGTTTGATTTCTTCCATATTTCATATCTCCCAGCAGTTTTTCATTTTCATCATAATATCACAATCTTCTCAAAATCACAACGCTCATTTCCCGCATCGAAGAAAGCCGGCCCCTTTGACGCTCTCCAATCATTCCACTATGCCGACTGCCAGAGAGCCTGTGATCTTCCTACGCTCCCATCCGGCGGGCAAAAGCGGTCCCATCCGTTTGGGCGGTTCCGTCTCAATTTCGTTCAGCCAGACCTTTCATTTCTTCATATATTCTGGGATACTCGCCCGAATAACAGTTCTGTTCAAATCAGAGCGCCTCCGCCCGCTGAAGCCACGCCTTTGCACTGGCGTCGCTGGGCATTCGCCAATCCCCTCTGGGGCTGAGGCAGACGGAACCCACCTTTACACCGTCCGGCAGACAGCTTCGTTTGAACTGCTGAGAGACAAATCGGCGGTAGAAATTTTTCAGCCACTTTTTGATGGTCTCCCGATCAAAGTCCTCCGCAAATGCCCTTTGGGCCAGATAGAAAATCTTCTCTGGTGTGAATCCGAACCGGAGTACATAGTAGAGAAAGAAATCGTGCAGCGCATAAGGGCCTATAATATCCTCCGTCTGCTGGATGATCGCCCCGTTTTCATCCGGAGGCAGCAATTCCGGGCTGATAGGCGTATCCAAAACGTCCTTCAATACCTCTGTGCTCTCCGGGAACACATTGTAATCCACCAACGCGTCAATCATCCAGCGGATCAGTGTCTTGGGAATGGACGTGTTGACCCCATACATGCTCATATGGTCGGCATTATAGGTACACCAGCCCAGAGCCAATTCGCTCAGATCTCCGGTTCCTACCACCAGGCCGCCCACCTTCCCGGCATAGTCCATGAGCACCTGGGTGCGCTCCCTGGCCTGTGCATTCTCAAAGGTCAAATCCGTGACGGCCTTGTCATGGCCAATGTCCGAAAAGTGCTGCTCCACTGCGGCGGCAATGGGGATAGTCCCAGCGGTAACGCCCAGGGTTTTCATCAGCGCAAGGGAATTGCGATAGGTTCGATCCGTGGTGCCAAAGCAAGGCATGGTGATGCCCACCACATCGGTGACTGGCCTACCCAACTGCTTCACAGTCTCTACAGACACCAGCAGCGCCAGCGTAGAATCCAGCCCCCCGGATACGCCCACGATGGCCTTTCCCCCTGTGACCGCAAGGCGCTTCTTCAGCCCCGCCACCTGTATTTGGAAGATATCCCTGCACCGAGCCTGCCGGTCTCTCCGGCTGTCGGGCACAAAGGGCAGTTTACGCAGAGGATATAGGCTGCCGTCACTGCCGCAGTCCGAAACAGCAATTCCATCCTCCGTCTCTTTTGCACCAATTTCCATATCCACCGCCTGCAGCACTTTGCCATAAATTCGGGCGCAGTCGGCAAAGCTTCGGTTTTTCATGCGATCCGCCCGGATTTTGCCCAAATCAAGATCCATGGTCAGCACATAGTCCGTGTCCAGCAGTTTTTGGTTCTCCGCCAGAATCATCCCATTTTCCGCAATGATACTATGGCCGGAAAACACCAGATCCTGCGTGGATTCCGTGCATCCGGCGGAGCAGTAAACATAGGCGCTCAGACACCGTGCCGACTGCTGCGCGACCAACTGACGGCGGTATCCCCGCTTGGCGATGACTTCGTTGCTGGCGGAGAGATTCAAAATCACTTCCGCGCCGCTCATGCTGAGCAGTGTGCTGGGGGGCAGGGGCGTCCAAAGATCCTCACAGAGTTCAATACCGAAACGGAATCCCCCAATGGTAAAGATGCTGTGCTGGTCAACCGTTACGCCATCCCTGAATATCAGGTCTTTCTGCGGAATCCCCAATTCCCGAAATGCGACCCGTTTCTCTCCGTTCAGGCTTGTCCAGTCTTCCGCCGTAGAAAACCAGCGTTTCTCATAGTATTCCCCGTAGTTGGGCATAAAAGTTTTCGGAACAATACCTTCAACGCGTCCCATGGACAGCACTACGGCGCAGTTGTAGAGTTGGCCCCGGAGCAAAAGGGGCGCACCCACCACAGCGGTGATAGACAACTCGTCTGTCACCACTGCCAGATGCCCCAGCGCCTGCCCCACATCCTCCAGCAATGTCTTTTGAAAAAACAGATCCTGACAGGTATAGCCCGTCATGCACAACTCCGGGAACACCGCCAGACAACTGCCCTCCTGCTTTGTCTGCCGCAGCTGGGCCTCTATTTTTTTCGTATTGCCCGCCACATCCGCCACTTCGATCGCAGGCACGCAGCAGGAAACTCTGATAAAATCAAACATATTCTCTCACCTTTGGCTTTTGTTTTCCAATGCTATCATACCCGTTTTCTTCCCATTCGTCAACAAAAAGCAAAGCCGCCCCGGTGTTCCGGGGCGGCAAATTTCACATTTTCATGGCGGCCAGCTGATACCGAAGGGTCATGCTGAGCCATATGACAAAAATCATCACCTGGGGCAGCAGCCCGGTTTTCATCCATAGTTGACAGAGTACTGCCACGACCCACATACCCATGCACACGGCTCCGCCGGTCTGAAACGCCCGGTAGCCGCATTCAAAGATCTTTTGCTTCTCCATTTCGTCGCAGCTTTCCAGCCAATCCTTTTTAAACCGCATATCAAACACATTGCCCTGCTTTTCCGGGTTCAGCTTCTGTTCCAGCTTGACCGACATATTGGTCACCGCGATAATCCAGACATAACCCAAAACAAAGAGAACCAGTGTGGCCGGGAACAATATAACGCTATACTGTTTGCCAAATACGGTGTACTCCGTGACCTGAATCATCGCGGCAAACAGGAAAAAGTTTACCACCGTCATAATGTTCGCCAGTCCCAGCGCCCATTCCACTTTCCGTTCCGTGGCGTTGACCGCTGTCTCGTCCTCTCCATCCCAGCGCTTCGATTCTTTTTTCGCGCTATGCAGCAATGACAGCGCAATCACGCAGCAAATCAAATGTAGGCCGCCAAATAGAAATGGCGTTGCAACTGCCAGAGCGTTCCACAGGGGATCTATGTGAATGAAATCCCCATCTTGCACAATCCCCACCAGCAGGGATAGACAAAAGCCCAGAATAAAGCTGCCCAATAACAGCAGCACAAAGGTAATCATGATTCTTTTCTTGGATTTTTGACCGTTTTTCTTTGTTTTCATAGCGTTTCCTCCTCATACTCGAACATATCCTCCACCAAACACCGGCAGGTCTTCGCCAGCTTCAGTGCCAGCGTGACCGATGGGGAATAATCCCCCCGCTCGATTTGGCTGATGGTCTGCCGGGAACAGCCGACCCGTTTGCCCATCTCCTGCTGATTGACCCCCAGCCGCGCCCGATACTCCTTCAAATGATTTTTCAGTGGCATTCCATACCTCCAGTCTGTGACATTGATTCTTTACATTTTGACAATTTTTCTTGTCAGCACTTTTTTAGAAAAATTGGGGTGCGTTGCAAAATCACATTTTGCAACGCGCCCTTGTATACTTCTTAAATCCTCAAAATCGCGCCCTTGTCCGCTGAGGACACCAGCTTTGCGTACCGGGCCAGATACCCGGTCTTGACCTTCGGCTCCGGGCAGACCCAGCTTTCCCGTCGCTTTGCCAAAACCTCATCGGACACTTTCAGTTCGATCTTACAGTTTGGAATGTCAATGGCGATCAAATCGCCCTCTTCCACCAGCGCAATGTTGCCACCGTCGGCCGCTTCCGGGGAAATATGACCG
>CAZGOQ010000130.1:0-5977 GCA_964527315.1 uncultured Oscillospiraceae bacterium
TCCCATTTGTAATCCGCCAGCTTTGTATAGTCAAAATTTCTCATAGAGAACTCCTTGTTTAAGATTTCTTCGTCCACTTGCTCCATCTTTCGTCCAAATAGTAGCATGAATTGGACGAAAAGTCAATGGGCGGACGAGAAAACTTGCGTAGTTGTAAGGTACTGTCAAGAGTTATGCGCAAATTCATTTGCAGGTTCTGGCAAAATGAGGTCAGCTGGCAATAAAGGCATCCTCAAGAGCAGCCTCTAAGTGCTTCATACAATGCTCAAAGTCCAAAAATTGATATGATAGCTCTGGATCGTCAAAAAGCATGTAAATCGACTGTTTCATCGAATTGGAGATCGGCATATCAGCCATAGTCTGGACCCGATTTTGCGAATTTAGGTATCCAATACAAATTACCTTTCCATCAGTCCCATGGAAACTACGAAATTGGTTGAGGAGCCCGTTAATATAGAGATCACCGAAGCCGTATCCAATTATTAAAAGATTCTTGTTATTTCGCAGCTGCTGATAAAGGTGAGTATAATAAGCATCAAATGGTGGCGTCATAATTTTATCATTTTTACGTAATCCGGTGACAATCGGATATTGATATACATGTTCAGCGGCTTGGGTTTTTGCCATATATCCAAGGTATTTGGGTGAAATTTTAAGATCTCTAAACTCTTCTTTGACATTACACAGCATGCCAAATACGGAGCGAAAAGATTTTACAGTTTGCTCGTCATTTGCTGTCTGAATAGAACTTAACATCTCAAGGGCGTGGAAAATATCCTCAAAATTTACACTTTCACGCTCTTTGGAATAATATTCTCTAAGCTGTTCATAGACATAATTCAAAAAAGGAACAGATTCCCATTTCCCGTCCCTAAAAATATTTTGTCGTTTGGCAATAACATTTTGGGTGATTGAATAGCAGGAGAGTGTTGTAACATCCATCATAGCGCCTGCTCCCAGGAGGACTGTGATTCTATTCTGGCCTCTCATTAATTTTCATCTCCTTGCAGTTGCTGTAGCGATATAAAAAGCCGCACAGCGAGAGCTGTACGGCTATCGTGGTGGCACAAAAGTATGCCGTTAATTCATTATAATGCGGGTCACTGAAATTTACAATAACATATCAATATCAGTATACATTTTAACTTTTAAAAAGGGCGAAGTAAAGATTTCCCCTCATGCCTGTGATAACAATACCGGCATTCACTATCGTTTCAGAAACAGGGCGCTGATATCTTCGCCTTCATAGGAATAGCTCCCGGCGTTACGCCGAGCCTGATTGGCAATCAGCGATCCGTCTGAAAGGGAATACTTTCGTACACGGCTATTATAGACAAAGGTGAGATTCCGGTCTGTCAGAAAAACATGCCGTAACCGTGGATTCAGCACACTCTGATTTTGGATGCTCTCCAGCTCATTGACAAAGTTCCAGTGACCGTCTTCCAAGTGAAAAAGATAAACGCCAGGATCGCCACCTCGGATGATTATGGCAAGACAGTCCCCTGAATGGAAGAAAAATGCATTACTTATACCGGTAGAGAATTGAACTTCATAATCTACCGCCTGCTGTTCCTGATCTACAATGGACAACCAATTTGACATAGTCTTTACCGCCCATTTGCTATCAGGAGAAATGCACCGAGTCTTCTCGTTAGGCAGATTTCCGGTCGGGCTTTTCGCTTTTTCATCTGTCATAGGTGTCACATGGATTTCATCTGTTCGGAAGACAGATACATTTGAGTTCTCTATGTTCAGGTTGTTCAGCATCTGATCCAGATTCTGCAAATCTCGCAGGCCATGGCAGCCGAAATACCAGTGTGTGTTTTTACAATCGGAAAGATTGGCGGCGACTTCAGCAAAATAGTCCCAATCGACCGGCGAAAAAGAATGACCGATCACAACAATATTTTCAATTTCATTCAGCTCTGAAAAAAACGATGCATGGGCTGTTATAATCTCACGGCAGTTTTTTGTCAGTTCCGCATCGTAGTCTGCGATCAGCTGCAACACCTGATCCTGTGCGATTTGGCTCATTGCCTGCTTATAGGGGTCCTTTACTCTCAAGTGGGAATCATCGTCGAAATCAAAGGCATCATCACTGGCACCGGGCATATGTCCCAGAATTAGCCTGTCTTCCGGATGGCATTTCCTTTTCCTCCGGCAGCCGTGAATATAGCAAACATTCTGTTCTGGAATTCCGTAGAGCGTTTCAACAAATTCCGTATAGTTAAAGCAGAGTACCTTTCCTTTTCTGAACAACTCCTTTAATAGTCGATCTTTGGTCCCGACAGAAAGTGATTCCACCCACATGCGAAAGCGACGGGTCAGTTCTTGTGCAACGATTTGGATTGGCGTTGCTGCCGCCTCAATGGCCATGAAGTACTCCGCTGCTCCCGCATCATCCTTATAAGCGTCCGTCCAATCAAGCCAATTATCTACCATATATTTACTGACCATGGCGGGGATATTAAAATGTGCGAGCGCGTTCTCAAAATCAGCCCAGATATCATCCGGAGTTAGATAGTTCTCCAGTGTTTCTCGGAGCAGATTATGCTTCCCAAGAGAATCCCGAAAAGCATAGTAGCTCGACTTAACACCATGCATTAAATCGAATCCGTTGCCGATGATATAAAGGACATGGTCGTTTTTCGGTTGGATTTCATCTATGGAGACGACAGGCCAACTCTTCAGCAATATACCAAACTCTCTCTGAGCCTCAGCCTTCTTCTGCTGCCGCGCTTCGCTCTCAATCTGTTCGGCCACCTTATCTCGGCGCACCTGCGCTTCTTTGCGACAGGACGGACAGCGCTTGGATATGGACCAACCCATTCGGATGAAATGTTCTTGCTCATATCTTTCGAAAATGAAATGTTTTCCGCAATCAATACAAACAAGCTCCTGGGCGGCCCGAACTGCTCTAATGTTTCTTTTAGTCGAATCAGCCATATAAATTCTCCCTTATTATCAATGGGTATTCTATCGCAAAGAAATCACCTTGTCAAAAGATGGTTTTATCTTTGAATGCCACAGGCAGGGAAAAAGAAGATGCATCACTCCGGAAAACAACACCGCTTGCCCTTGTATAGCTTATTTCGACCTTCTCACGACTTTCCGAAATTGCTCTGCGATTTCCCGTAAATCATCCGGCAGGCGGTTCATACACTCCTTCTCCAACTCCTCCGGAATACCGTAGAAGCCCTCGGCGATACTGCCAGCGATGGCGGTGAGGGTATCGCAGTCGCCGCCCAGAGAGACAGCGGTGCGGATGACATCCTCGAAATCTTCCCCCTCCAGGAAAGCGGTGATGGCCTCGGGGACAGTTTCCTGGCAGCTCTCCACATGGTGATAGGTAGGGCGGATCTCGTCGCAGGAACGGCTCAAGTCATATCCAAAGGTTTCCGCAATATACTGCTTGATCTCTGCCTTGCTGTGACCCGTTCTGGCCAGGAAGATGCCCGCCGCAGTGGCCTGAGCCCCCTTGATGCCCTCGGGATGGTTGTGTGTGACCTCGGCGGACAGCTTCGCCGCCCTGAGAACGCTGTCCAGGTCGTAGAACAGCCATGCAGCGGACGATACCCGCATAGCAGAGCCGTTCCCCCAACTGTTGTAGGGCTGTGGGTCCGGGGCGGTGAGCCACCAGCGGAACCGGCCGCCGTAGCCCGCGCGGGGATAGCGTTTCGCCAGTTCCCGCATGGAGTGCATCATGTGCTGCCGTATGGTCTCATCATCTGCGTCCGGCCCCGCGTCCATGAAAGCTCGCGCCACGGCCAGGGTCATCACGGTGTCGTCGGTGAACCGTGACCGCTCGGAAAACAGCGGGAAGTCCTTCGTTTTGTTTCCTTGGTTGAACTCATAGGGACTGCCGATGATATCTCCTAAAATTGCTCCGATCATGATTTCTTCCCCCGTTTCTTGAAATCTGCTTCGATGCGGTCCTTCCAGCTGGCCTGCAGAGGCACTGCTGCTCTGGCACAAGTCACCGCTTCGCTGATGACCTCAAAGTTCAGCGCGGTACCCACGCTGTCACACTGGTATCGCACCGCACGGTCAGCGCTGATACCAAAGCGGGCAGCCTCCTTCGCGGCGTCGATATTGGCGCCCAGGAAGATGAATTCCCAGCCGTATTTTTCCTTCTGCCGCTCGATCATCGCCTTGACATGCTCATAGTCATAGCGCCTGCTGGCATTCTCCAGACCGTCAGTAGTGATGACAAACAGCGTCCGCTCGGGGCGGTCTTCCGGTCGGGCATACTTGTGGACATTGCCAATGTGGTGGATGGCGCCTCCCACAGCGTCCAGCAGAGCGGTGCAGCCACGCACGAAGTATTCCTTTTCGGTCAGGTTCGGCACTTTCTCGAGCGGAACGCGGTCATGGATGACCTCCGTTTCGTTGTCAAACAGCACCGTGGAGACCAGACACTCGCCCGACTCCTTTTTCTGCTTGGCCAGCATGGAGTTGAAGCCGCCGATTGTGTCGCTCTCCAGACCGCCCATGGAGCCGCTGCGATCTAAAATAAATACCAATTCTGTCATTGTAAACCCTCCTTCGTTTTTGTGCTTTTAGCATAACAAAAGCGAAGAAGGGTTTGGTCGCCTGCAAGGCGACATCGCCGCCACAAACTTCATATTCCTCGCTTCCGCCTTTCGGCGAAAGCTCACGCATTCCGTTGCGCCTCCTCTCCCCACGCAACCCACTTCGTTGGGCTTGCGCGGGGGCCCCATTAGCCGCCGATCAAAGGTTGATCAAAAGCGAACAGCGTCTCGTTGAGCTCCATGACATTGTAGTTTTTCTGCAGGATGAAATACTCCACAATGATGTCAAACTTACTGCTGTGGCTCAGGGCGTAGCCCGCCCGACCGATGAAATCGCGTGTCTCGTCCAGATCCAATTCCAGAGCAACGGCAAAGGCCAGAGACGTGGCCTTGGATGGCTTGTAGGCCGGATTGCTGCGGATCTTGGAGAAAAGCTTGCGGTCAATATTGGCCTTTTTATAGATCTCCGCATCCTTTTTGCCGGTGCGGTCAATGAGCTTCAATAGCGTCTCGGAGAATCCCGCGTCCGTCTTTTGGAGCATATCCTCTAAGCTGGATTTTGATGCGGCGACGGCAGCCGCGGAACTTGTCGCCGGCACATCGGGAATTTCTTCCGGAACCTCTGGCCGGAGCGCTTGAGCTTCCATTCTGCGCGCTTGCCGTCTTTGACGGATCGCGCGATAAATATCACTGCTGTCGGCTGCAGAGTATTCTTCCATGAGCTTTTCACGGATGTAATGCTCATCTATGTAACTTTGAACCGACTGAAACAGCTTTTCCGACAGCGCAAAGGCGTCCCGATCGAACACGACCAGAATGATACGCATCTCGTGCTCCATCAGGAAGGCACTGAAAGCGTTGACGGCGATCTGCAATGCCACGGATTTCGGAAAACCGTAGTTTCCGGCTGACAGCAGCGGGAACGCCACGGATCTGCAGCGTTTTTTCGCCGCCAGAGCAAGGGCGTTGTCGTAGCACTGACGCAGAATCGCTTCTTCTCCGTGGGCGCCGTCCTCCCATACGGGGCCGACGGCGTGGATGACATATTTTGCGTTCAAATCAAAAGCATGTGTGACTGCCGCCTGTCCCGCGGTGATGGCGCCTATCTTCTTCCGCGCCTCCAACAGTTTTGGCCCGGCTTTTTTGTGGATGCCCGCATCAACGCCGGAGCCGATGGCCGGGTTCGGGTTTGCAGTGTTGACAATAGCGTCCGCTTTTATCTCTGTAATATCGCCGCGGATGATCTCAAATGGCATGAGCTCGCCTCCGTTCCCTGTGTGTCACTGTAAAGCTGTTCAGGCAGGACTCAGTGATAGGCAGATGGATGTTTTTAGACATATAATTCCCCTGTTTGGGCATCATGTTACCTATCTTACAAACAGGACATCATTGTGATAGTCCAGGTATTCCCCCATATGACCATTCAGGTGCAAATCAAACTGCAT
>CAZGOQ010000131.1:0-5969 GCA_964527315.1 uncultured Oscillospiraceae bacterium
CCCCAAATCAGCACACCGAAGCCGAACTCAAGCTGATTCGGCCCTACACGCCCCGTCATAACGGAAAAGTGGAGCGCAGCCATAGAGAGGATCAGAAGCGTTTTTACAACACCCATTCTTTTTATTCTCTGGATGATTTCCGAAAGCAGCTCGCAGTCCACAACGCCAGATCTAATCACTTCCCTATGCGGCCCTTAGCCCGGCTCTCTCCCAATGAGTTCGCTGTCCAATATGTTTGTCTATGGATACTGTCCTGCCTGTTCTCCCGCATTCGATTTGGTCGGCACAGTCCCCAGCACTTTCGGCCGCCGGCCAACCTCGAATACCTCGCTGGCTACCATCACGCCAACAGGCAGCAAAAGCATTCCCATAAACCCGGAGATCCGATATCCCACATAAATTGCAAACAGCGTCAGCAGTGGACTGACGCCCACTTGCGCCCCCAACAGCTTTGGCTCTAAAACATTCCGGCTCAGCGCCGCCGCGCCGTAGATCATAAACAGGCCAACGCCCAAATGGAAGTCCCCCGAAATCATGGAAACCAGTCCCCAGGGCAGCAAAACCGCTCCTGTGCCGAACAACGGCAACGCGTCCAGCACCGCGATTCCCACTGCAGTCACAAAGGGCATCCGAACGCCCAGCACCAGCAGTCCCGCCAACAAAATGCAGAATGTAATGCCCATTAGTGCCATCTGAGCACGCAGCCAGCCCCCCAGCACCGTTTTCAGACTGCAAAACAGCCGCTGGCTCTGCTGCCAGCGCTTTGGGGAGAGATGCTCCCGGCACAACGCCCGAAGCCGTGGCAGTTCCGCCGCCGTAAAATAGCAGGATAAGATTGCCGTCAAAATGAACAAAAGATGATCCGGCAGCCGTCCTAAAAATCCAGAAACCCATGAGAACAGCTTTTCATAGGCTGATGACGCCAGAGTGCCGCCGGAACTGATGATGCCTTCCGCCCAGCTGCGAAAGGCGTCTCCCGCGCCGCCGGGCAGTTCCCCGCCCAACCGCTCCGCCCACCGGCCAAATGCGCCCAGATAGTTGGAAACGCTGGCCATCAGTTCCGGTAAAAGCCGGTACAGCGTTCCCATTTCTCGCGCCAAAAGCCGCCCCAGCAGGCAGATCAGGCCACCCAGCAGCGCCAGTACCGCGCTGACACAGACCGCCGAAGATACCGCCCATCGCAGTCCTGCTTTTTTTTGAAGTTGCTCGATCAGCGGCGACAGCATCAGCGATACCGCCAAACTCAGAAGAAATGGCAACAGGACTGGAAGCAGATATTTCAGGCCCAGCAGGCCTAAAACGCCGCAAATCCCTGCCGTGATCCATTTTTTATGTTTTTTGCTCCATTCCACGAAAACGCCTCCCAGTTTCAAGGGCAACAGATAGTACAAAAAACGCCATAAAAATTCCTGATCTTTGATCGAAGTGTCCGTTGCAAACGGACACTGGACATGGTAAGATATACCCTACATTAAAAACAAATGGACACCACTGACGGACAGGAGGATGTATATGGAGAAACTTCCAAAGTATTATATCGTAGAAGCCGCCGCCCTGCCTGAAGTGTTTCTAAAGGTTGCAGAAGCAAAGCGGCTGCTGGAGTCTGGTGAAGCGGATACCGTCGGCGAAGCCACAAAACTCACCGGGATCAGTCGCAGTGCGTTTTACAAATACCGGGACGCATTAACGCCCTTTCAAAATCTTATGGCTGGTCGCATCATTACATTCCAGTTGACACTGAAGGACCGCACCGGCGTGCTTTCCGGTATACTTTCCATTTTTGCCTATAACGGCGCAAATATACTCACCATAAACCAAAATATTCCCGCAGGCGGCTGCGCCATCGTCACCATCTCAGCGGAAACCAGCGAGTTACACTGCTCTGTAGAAGATCTGCTCAAACGGATGGGGAATCTCGACGGCGTTTTGAAAGCCGAGATCGTGGCCGGATAGAGAAGGAGACAAACATGGCAAAAATCGCACTTCTGGGTCTGGGCACCGTTGGTTCCGGTGTTGCAGAAGTTTTAACCAAAAACGCAGAATCTATCACCCGAAAGGCCGGAGAGCCGGTCGAAATCAAATACGTCTTGGGCCGCCACAGCTACCCGGAAAGCCCCTTCCGTGATCTGGTCATCCAGGATTTCTCCGTGATTGAAAATGACCCTGAAATTTCCGTCGTGGCGGAATGCATCGGCGGCACAGAAGCCGCCCGGGAGTATACCCTTCGGGCCCTCCAGGCCGGAAAAAGCGTTGTGACCTCCAATAAAGAAGTCGTGGCGCAATATGGCGACGAATTTTTCGCCATTGCCAAGAAGAAAAACCTCAATTATTTCTATGAGGCCTCCGTGGGCGGCGGCATCCCCATCATCCGCCCCCTCTACTCCTGCCTGGCTGCCAATGATATCTTTGAGATTTATGGGATATTAAATGGCACAACCAACTATATTTTGACTAAAATGATTAAGGAAGGCCTTTCTTTCGACACTGCTTTGGCCCAAGCCCAACTGCTGGGCTATGCCGAAGCGGATCCCACTGCCGATGTGGAGGGCATTGATGCCTGCCGGAAAATCTGCATTCTGGCATCGCTGACTTTCGGCCGCCACGTTTACCCCAGTCAGGTTCCCACCGCAGGCATCACCGGCATTACCGCCGAGGACATTGCCCTGGCCACTGCCGCAGGCCGGAAGATCAAGCTGCTGGGCCGGGCCATCAAACAGCCGGACGGCAAGATCATTGTCTATGTATCTCCCCATCTGCTGCCGGAGAGCCAGCAGCTGGCCAGCGTGGAAGATGTGTTCAACGGTATCGTTGTCAAAGGCGATGCGATCGGTGATGTGATGTTCTATGGCCGGGGCGCCGGAAAGCTGCCCACCGCCAGCGCTGTCTCCGCCGATATCATTGACGCTGTCAAGCACATCAACCGGCGGAAAACCATGGACTGGGCGCCCGGCGGCGATGACGTGATTGGCGATTTTTCAGCGTTGCCCATGCGGTGGTATCTCCGAACGGAGGAACGCGAGGTACGCATTGGTACGGTGTTTGGCGAAGTGGAGATGATTTCCGCTCCTAATCTGCCCAATGTGTCCGCCATTCTCACCGCGCCCCTGACCAAACAGGAGTTGGAGGAAAAGCTGAAATCTTTCATTGCCCTGACCTGTTTGCCGGTTTTGGCGTAATCAATTAAGCAGGAGGAAACTATGGCACTTATTGTTCAGAAATTCGGCGGAAGTTCTGTCGCCGATGCGCAGCGGATCCAGCATGTGGCCGAAATTATTGCAAATACGTACAAACAGGGTCATCAGGTGGTTGTGGTACTGTCCGCCCAAGGGGATACCACCGATGATCTCCTGGAAAAGGCCGCGGAAATCAACCCCGGCGCTTCCCGCAGGGAGTTGGATGCACTCCTCAGCACAGGCGAGCAGGTATCTGTTGCCCTGATGGCCATGGCCATCGAAAAGTTGGGATTTCCGGTGATTTCTCTGACGGGCTGGCAAATCGGCATGGAAACCACTGCCGCCTATGGCCTTGCCCGCATTAAGCGTGTCTCCGGCACCCGCATCCAGGAAGAACTGGACAAAAACAAAATCGTTCTGGTGGCAGGTTTTCAAGGCGTCAATAAATACAATGACGTTACGACCCTGGGCCGTGGCGGCTCCGATACCACCGCAGTCGCGCTGGCCGTCTCCTTGAAAGCAAATCTCTGCCAGATCTACACCGATGTGGACGGTGTTTATACTGCCGATCCCCGGAAGGTTCCCAATGCCAGAAAAATCAAAGAAATCACATTTGACGAGATGCTGGAGTTGGCCTCGTTGGGGGCGCAGGTACTCCACAATCGCTCTGTGGAAATGGCGAAACGATATAATATAAATATAGAGGTGCTCTCCAGCTTTACGGGCGCACCCGGAACGGTTGTCAAGGAGGTCGTGAAAAAAGTGGAACAGACATACATCAGCGGTGTCGCCCAGGACAAGGATATTGCCCGGCTGGCTCTGGTCGGTTTGCAGGATATTCCCGGCGTGGCATTTAAGGTGTTTAACCTTTTGGCCAGAGAAAGGATCAATGTGGACATCATTCTTCAGTCCATTGGCCGAAACAGCACCAAAGATATCAGCTTCACCGTCAGCAGCAGGAACGCGGACGCCGCCTACCAGGCACTTGAGGCCCATCGGGAATCTCTGGGCTATAACCATATTGACATCAATCAGGATGTGGCAAAGGTTTCCGTGGTTGGCGGCGGCATGGTAGATAATCCCGGCGTGGCTGCCACCATGTTTGAAGCGCTCTATGAAGCCAACATTAACATCAAAATGATCTCCACCAGTGAGATTAAGGTTTCCGTTCTTGTCAACAAGGAGGATACAGACCGGGCCGTCGCCGCCATCCATAAAAAATTCTTTGATTGATCGTTAACACACCTTCGAGCCTCCCCTTGCAGATGCTTTTCGGCGTTTGCAAGGGGTTTATGCCGCAAGCCGTTTGTATACAAATATTTTTTCTATATGTTCAGGCAGACCTTGGAGTCCATCCTTCGTTCCGACGAAAGGCTCCCTTCTTCGGCTTTAATTGCCTGTTCTGTCCTATGGCGGTCTCCAATTTTTTGGACAGCCTGTTGGCCGCTGCGATCATCCGCTAAACTGATCAGGAACTGTCCTGCGTCCTTTTCGCGGAAAAGATACGCCCATTTTCTGCTTGACAAAATATTGTTTGGATATTAAACTATTTGTGCATCGAAATGTTTTGATGTATTCTCAAAACATTTGCAGGAAGGAGTTCTTCACGATGAAAGAGAACAATGTGCAGAGTAATGCGGATATTGGTTTTATGATCACCAACATCTCCTATGGCATTCGACAATATTTTGATAAACTCTTTGTCGACTGCGACATTACCTATCCGCAATCGAGAGTCCTGACCAGACTCTTTTCTCAACTCGGTAAGGGTGACGTAAACCAGAGAGATCTGGAACATGCATTGGGAATCAAGGCGTCCAGTGTCTCCTCTCTGGTCCGAAATCTGGAACAAAAGGGCTTTATCCGCTGTGAACGTGTCGAATCTGATACTCGAAACAAGCGGTTGATCCTGACAGATAAGGGCATAGAAGTTAGAGATGTTTTGGAAAAAGTTCATAATCAGGCGGAAAGCCAGATGATAAAAGGTATGACCGAAGAGCAGCAAGCCATGCTCCGGCAGTGTCTGCGTCAAATCATGGACAATTTGGAACGGTAATCATTCCCTGCCTGCAATCGTCCGAACAGAAAAAGGGCCGCATAGGAAAGTGATTAGATCTGGCGTTGTGGACTACGAACTGCTTTTTGAAATCCGCAAAGGAGTAGAACTTGTGAGAAACGTAGAATTCCTCATTATCCTTGCGGTGACTGTGCTCCACCTTGCCATTGTGCTTAGGGGTAAAAGGCTTGATCAATTTGTGCCGGATACCAAGCTTCACAAGTATTTTCTCAAACAGCGTCAGAGGCTTTTTGCTGCTGTTGCGCAGGCGATTGGTAAATTCAAAACCATTGTCCGTTTGAACACATTCAATGGCATAGGGGAATTTCTCCACCACATGAAGAAAGAACTGCGTGGACGAATAGGCGCTGTGCTCCTCAAAGGCTTCGAAATAGCAAAATCGGCTGTATTCACCGATGTAAGGTGTATTGGTAGTATTTCTGTTCAGCCGCTTCGCCTACCAGGCAGCAGGCACATATTTCACATCGATCTGCACCCCTTGTCCCGGATATTGTATCTGCTCATATGCCTTTGATGCTTGTTCGGGATTGGGAAGTTTGATTGGTTTTCCGTCTATTCGTCTTAAAAGCCGATACAATCCCGAAATGGATCTTGCGTGCCCGCGCTGGCGCAGCTTTACCCAAAACACAACCAAACCCGCATACGGGTTTCGGCGGCGTATATCCCGAATCAGCTTGAGTTCGGCTTCGGTGTGCTGATTTGGGGGATGATGGGGTCTC
>CAZGOQ010000132.1:0-5955 GCA_964527315.1 uncultured Oscillospiraceae bacterium
CCGAGGTGGGCTACAACTACCGCCTGTCCAACATCTGCGCCGGCATCGGCCGGGGACAGATGGAGGTGCTGGATCAGCGGCTTGCGGAAAAAAGAACCATATATGAGACTTACCGGCAGGAACTGGCCGATCTGCCTTTGACTTTCCAGCCCTGTCCGGAGCGTGGGAGGGCCAACCACTGGCTGACCGCCGCTCTGCTGGACCGGGACTGCGGCGTGACTCCCGCGCGGGTCATCGAAGCCCTGGCCGCGCAGAACATTGAGGCCCGCTATATCTGGAAGCCCATGCATATGCAGCCGGTGTTCGCGGACGCCCCCCTTGTCACGGCGAGCGAAGGCTGCGTTTCGGAGGATATTTTCGCCAGAGGCGTCTGCCTGCCCAGCGACACCAAGATGACGGCGGAGGAACTGGAACGGGTTATCTCCTGCCTGAAAGGGCTGTTTCAAGCATGAGCGGGCATCGGCCCTACGGCCCCTATGAGCGGTGGTTCAAGCGGTCGTTTGATATCGTCTGTGCGCTGGCCGCCGTTATTGTGTTCTGCTGGCTTTACCTGCTGGTGGCAATTCTGGTTCGCGTGAAGATGGGCAGCCCAGTCCTGTTTACCCAGGAGCGGCCGGGCAGGGGCGAGAAAATATTCAAGCTGTATAAGTTCCGCACCATGACAGACAAGCGGGACGCGGACGGAAACCTGCTGCCCGACGACGTCCGGCTGACGAAATTTGGCAGGCTGCTCCGCTCCACCAGCCTGGATGAACTACCCGAGGCATTCAACATTCTCAAGGGGGATATGAGCGTTGTCGGCCCCCGGCCCCTGCTGGTGGAGTATCTGCCGTATTATACCGACGAGGAACGGCGGCGGCACGAGGTGCGCCCCGGGTTAAGCGGATGGGCACAAATACATGACAGGAATGCAGGCATCTGGGAGGAAAAATTTGCTTTTGACTTGGAGTATGTAGACCATGTCTCGTTCCTGAAGGATATTCAGATTATTTGTTTGACTGTCTATAAGGTGGTCAAGCGTTCTGACATTTTGGTTGGCAGCCAAATCCCCGCAGGGCGTTTGGATCAAGCTCGCAAGAAAAAACTGGAAAAGGTGGAATAGATATGTTTCGTTATTCCGATTTGCGTCTGCGGAAATTTGCATTTGAGGACATACCGCTCAAAATCGAATGGATTAACAACCCGGCGAATCATATGTATTTGCACTATGATTTGCCCCTTGAATATGAAAAGACCTGTGCATGGTATGAGCGGACGAAGGATGACCCGAACCGCTTTGATGCCGTGATTGAATACATGGGAAAGCCGGTTGGACTGATTGGACTGCTGAACATTGACCGGAAGAACAAAAAGGCGGAAGGATACACAGTGATTGGGGACACCGGTTATCAAGGAAAAGGAATTGCGACGCGGGCTGGGATGCTCAATACACTGGTCTGCTTTCATGACTACGGTCTCAATAAGTTGTATGCGTATACCGAGATTGGGAATGAACGCGCACTTAGATTGGATTTGCGGAAGGGCTTCCATGTTGAAGGGTATCTCAGACATGACTTGTGCATGGGAGAGCGCATGGTAGATCGCTTTGTACTAGGGCTGTGTAGAGAGAGTTTTTCTATGCCGGAGGGTGTGTATTGGGAAGAATGAGCACAATGGGCACAATGGGCACAATGAGCACAATGAGCACAATGATTTCGTGGATGAATATCGGAACCGGTCTTAATCGTATCGCAATCAAGCGGGATGATCTTTATCCGGTGTCTTTTGGCGGAAACAAAGCCCGAAAAGCGGTTTTGTTTTTTGAAGAGATCGACCGGCGGGGAGCGGACTGCGTAGTGACATACGGCAGTTCCAGTTCTAATCACTGCCGCGTAATTGCCAATATGGCGGCGGCCAGGAATATGCCGTGCCGGATCATTTCCCCAAGCGAGACGCAAGCGGAGACATCGAACAGCAGACTTGTGGAACTTCTGGGGGCGCAGTACATATATTGCCCTGTAAACGAGGTACACGATACGATTGAGCGAGTGCTGCGCGGTCTGCGTGAAAAGGGATATTCGCCATACTTTATTCAGGGCGGCGGCCACGGGAATATTGGAACCCAAGCCTATGTGGATGTTTATTCTGAAATTTTGGCATGGGAACAGGTGAATGCCGTTTATTTTGATTATATCTTTCTCGCCAGCGGCACCGGAACAACACAGGCAGGCTTGGTAGCCGGTCAGATATTGGCTGAAGATTTCAAACGGCGCGTGATTGGGATAAGCATCGCCCGCCCCTATTCCAGAGGGAGTGAAATAGTCAGACAAAGCGTCAGGGAATACCTGACAGTTGTCGGCAAAGAAGAACGTTATCGTGACGAACTGATTCATTTTGATACGGACTTTCTCTGCGGCGGATATGGACTTGTCAACGAGGCGATTAAAGATACGATACGGCAGGTGCTTCGGTATAAGGGAATCCCTCTTTGCGGAACCTACACGGGAAAAGCGTTTTGGGGCATGACAGAGCATATAAAGAAAAATGAGATTAGAGGAAAAAACATTCTATTTATTCACACGGGAGGAACCCCACTGTTTTTCGACGACCTAAAGGGGCTTTAAGCTATGAATATCCTGATTCTCAGCGCCGGGACGCGCAATAAAATCGTTCAATATTTCAGGCAGACCCTGGAGGGTCATGGTCGGGTGATCGCCACCGACATGAGCGCGGCGGCTCCTGCGATTTATGAGGCGGATGCCTATTATCTGGTGCCCCGCATTACGGAGCCGGGGTATTTGGAACGGATATTGGACATCTGCAAGAAGGAGCAGATCACCGGCGTCCTTTCCCTGATCGACCCGGAACTGTCCCTGCTGGCGGCCAACCAGAACCGATTTGCGGAGACAGGCGTGACCGTGATCGGTTCGGAATACGCGCTTTGCGAGCGGGCGCTGGACAAGATGGAGATGTATCACTGGCTGTCCGGGCATGGATACGCCTGTGCCAGAAGCTACGATGACCCGGCGGCGTTTTTTGCCGACGTGGAGCGGGGGGCGGTCAGCTACCCGGTCTTTGTAAAGCCCATCCGGGGCAGCGCGTCCATTGCGATTCAAAAGGCGTATGACCGGGAGACGGTGGAACTGCTGTTCCGCCATCAGGATGGACTGATGATCCAGGAGTTTTTAAAGGGACAGGAGATCGGCGCGGACTGTTATATTGACCTGGTATCGGGGAAACTGGTGTCCGCCTTCACCAAGAAAAAGCTGGCCATGCGGGCCGGCGAGACGGATAAGGGGCTGTCTTTCCGGGATCCGGCGCTGTTCGCCCTGATCGATCGGTTTGTAAAAGAGAGCGGCTGGCGCGGCGTGATCGACATCGACATGTTCGATATGGACGGAACCTATTACATCTCCGAGGTCAATCCCCGCTTTGGCGGCGGCTATCCCCATGCCTACGAATGCGGCGTGAATTTCATGGCCCGCATCGTCAAAAATCTGGCGGGAGAAGCCACCGCTCCGGCCATCGGGGACTATGAGGACGGCGTGCTGATGATGAAATACAACGAAGTGATGGTGAGGAAAACGTGAAGGTTCTCTATGTGACAACGGTTGCCGGCACCATGAACTTCTTTCCAAGACACATACAGATGCTTCAGGAAAGTGGCGCAACAGTCGAACTGGCATCAAACTTTGAAACTGCCGGTAAGTCTTTGCGGGCGCCGATGCTGGAGCGCGGCTGTGTACAGCACCACATCCCCTTCTCCCGCTCGCCGTTCAGCAAAGACAATCTGGCAGCTTATAAGGCGCTTAAAAAGTTATTGTCAGAAAACCAGTACGATATCGTACATACCCACACGCCCAACGCCTCGGCGCTGGTGCGGCCGGCCTGCCGGAGGCTGCGCAAGACCGGGACGCGGGTGTTTTACACGGCCCACGGCTTCCATTTTTACACCGGCGCACCGCTGAAAAACTGGCTGGTCTACTATCCGGTGGAGCGGTTCTTGAGCCGCTGGACGGATGTTTTGATCACAATCAATCAGGAGGACTACCGGCGGGCAAGCGCCGCGTTTCATGCCCGGCAGACGGTGTATGTTCCGGGTGTAGGGGTCGATATGAGCCGCTTTGACCTTCATTGGACAGCGGAGCAGAAGGACGCCAAGCGCCGGGAGTTGGGCGTCGGTCGGGATGAGTACATGCTTCTTTCTGTAGGAGAATTGATTACACGGAAAAATCACGAGACAGTGATTCGCGCCATTGCGGAATTGGGCGACCGGCCTATCCGGTATTTTATCTGCGGCGATGGCCCGCTGCGGGAATATTTGAAGGGACTGATCCACGAATTGGGTCTCGATGACCGCGTGACGCTGCTGGGTATTCGGAGAGATGTTGGGGAGTTGAATCAGGCAGCCGATTTATTCCTGCTCCCATCCGTCCATGAGGGACTGCCGGTAGCTTTGATGGAAGCTATGGCTGCTGGCGTCCCCGCTATCTGTTCCCGTATCCGCGGCAATACGGACTTGATTGAAGAGGGAGCGGGCGGCCTGCTGTGCGACGTAACGAAAAAAGAGGATTATGCCGCGGCGATAGACCGCTTATTGAAGGATCCTCAGCGCCGCGCCGAAATGGGGGCTTTCAATCAGCGTCAGGTTCAGAGATTTCGCACGGAAGAGGTGCTGAAGGATATGAAGCGCATTTATGGAATGAAGGAAGAAGTGAAGACGGAGTGCGTATCCTCCATGTGACAGCCGGTATTGGCCGGAGCAACGGCGTCATGAGCGTCATCCTGAATTACGCCAGGCATATGCCGGAGGATATCAGATTTGACGTCCTGTATTTCGTTGAGACGGATGATGACCGAAAGGCGGAGTTAGAGGCTTTGGGCGGCCAAGCGACCAAAATTTTACCGCCGGGCCTGCACAGCTTTCGGCGCGACGATGTGGATGCATATCTGAGCGCCCACCGGGGCGAGTATGACGCGCTCCACCTCCACCTGCCGTACCTGGCCAGCGTTCTGGCTCCCAAGGCCCGCCGAGCCGGGATCGGGCGGGTGATCACCCACTGCCACTCAAGTCGCTTTTCGCTGGAGAGTAGCGGCAGGCGCAACCGGATTTTGAATATTCCCACCAGGTGGTTGGCGGATGACCGGATCGCCTGCGGCCGGGAGGCGGGAACGGTCTGGTATGGCAAGCGGGCGATGGACAAGGGCCGTGTGACGGTGCTGCCCAACGCAATCGAGTGCGAGCGCTTCCGCTATGACCCGGCTGTGCGGAGCAGAGTCAGAGAGACTATGGGCATCGACGACCGGTTTGTGGTCGGCCATGTGGGCACGCTGAGTACCCCCAAAAATCATAAGTTCCTGCTTCCCGTGTTCGCGGAGATCCGCCGCCGCCGGCCTAACGCGATATTGCTGCTGGTCGGGGAGGGCGCACTGCGTGAGCAGGTGCGTGCCCGGGCGGAAGAACTGGGCATCCGGAATGACGTGATTTTCCTCGGAAACCGCAGCGACGTCCCGGAGTTGCTCCAGGCGATGGATGTCTTTGTTATTCCCTCCCTCCACGAGGGACTGCCGGTGTCCGTGGTGGAGGCTCAGGCCGCCGGCCTGCCGGTACTCATGAGCGATGCGGTGACGGACGAGGTGTGCGTGACCGGGCCGCGTATCCGACGGCTCTCATTGGCAGATCCGGCGGAACAGTGGGCAGAGAGCGCCTTGAAGCTGGTCGAGATCGAGCGGACCGATACCGCCGATGAGGTGGTGAGATCGGGCTTTGATCTGTCCGAGAGCGCCAGGCGACTGGCAGAGTTTTATAGGAGGTAATCGGATGCCCTTTTTCAGCGTTATCATTCCTGTTTATAAGGCAGAGCAATATCTACGTAAGTGTATAGAAAGCGTACTGGAGCAGAGCTTCCGGGACTTTGAATTGATTTTAGTGGATGACGGCTCTCCGGACGGCTGCCCTGCCATCTGCGACGAGTA
>CAZGOQ010000133.1:0-5929 GCA_964527315.1 uncultured Oscillospiraceae bacterium
GCCAGACAGAATACCAGGGAAAATCACCTGACCGGTCGCGTAACCTGCGTCACGTTGGACGTCAAACAACCCGCGCCCAAATTTTTGGGCGCCTATGATCTGATCGTTTCCAACCCGCCCTATGTGTCGGCGGCGCAGATAGAAGATTTGGATCCCTCTGTCCGCGATTATGAGCCGCGGCTCGCCCTGTATGGCGGGCTGGACGGGCTGGATTTTTACCGCGCCATTGTAAAACATTATACGCCGCTTCTGCGGCCCGGCGGCGCGCTCTGCTTTGAATTCGGCATGAATCAGGAGGCAGAGGTCTGCCAGATCTTAATGGCAGGCGGCTATGAACTGAAAAAGCTGGTTCGGGATACCGGAAACCGTGCCAGAGCCGTTTTGGCCGAAAAGCCGGAACCATCTGAAAACGCGCAAGACGAAGGAAAGGAATGAGGACCCATGGCAAAGAGCAAACCGGCATATGAAGCCGCGGCTCCCGCTGCTGACAAAAAGAAAGCGCTGGAAACCGCAATGGCCCAGATCGAAAAAAGCTTTGGAAAAGGCTCCATTATGCGTCTGGGCGACAAAGTGGATATGAATATTGACGTGATCCCCACCGGCTCCCTGACGCTGGATCTGGCGTTGGGAGTCGGCGGTCTGCCCAAGGGCAGGATTGTGGAGATTTATGGGCCGGAATCCTCCGGTAAGACGACGCTGGCGCTGCATGTGGTCGCTGAAGCCCAGAAGATGGGCGGCGAGGTGGCCTATGTGGATGCGGAGCACGCGCTGGATCCGGTCTATGCCAAGGCGCTGGGCGTTGACATCGACAATATGCTGATATCTCAGCCGGATTACGGCGAGCAGGCGCTGGAAATCACCGATGCGCTGGTGCGTTCCGGCGCGATTGCCGTGGTAGTCGTGGACTCCGTGGCGGCGCTGACGCCCCGGGCGGAAATCGAGGGCGAAATGGGAGACAGCGTAGTGGGTCTTCAGGCCCGGCTCATGTCCCAGGCCGTTCGGTAGCTGGCCGGCTCCATCAGCAGGACCAACTGTCTGGTGATTTTCATCAACCAGATCCGCGATAAGATCGGCGTGATTTACGGCTCCTCGGAAACGACCACCGGCGGTCGTGCGCTGAAATTCTTCTCCTCCGTCCGGCTGGATATCCGCCGGACAGAAAGCTTGAAGGTAAACGGCGAAATGGTAGGCAGCCATACCCGGGTCAAGGTAGTCAAAAACAAGGTCGCGCCCCCCTTCCGGGAGGCGGAGTTCGATATCATGTATGGCGAAGGGATCTCCCATTCGGGCGAACTGGTCGACCTTGGCGTGACCTATGATCTGGTGAACAAGAGCGGCAGCTGGTTCTCCATTGGAGAGGAGCGCATCGGCCAGGGCCGGGACAATGCCAAAAACTATCTCCGGGACAATCCGGAGGCTGCGGAAACGCTGGAAGCCGCCATTCGTGCAAAAGCTGCGGAGGTTCAGGAGGAGAAAGCGAAAAAGCGGATCGGAATGTCCGCCGTGGGCAACGACGCCACCGCTGCTTCCAAGGCTGTGAATATTGCCGCCGACGATTTTGACGACGGAGACGATCTGGACGTATGATCCTGACACAGTTGTGCGCTGTGGGACAGGACGGCAGCCGGGTGATGCTCCATTTTGACGATGGCAGCAAGACCCGCATTCCCACCACGCTTGTGGCGGATTTCGGCCTGTACGGGGGCATGGAGCTTTCAGAGGACACCCTTGCCCAGCTGATGGAGGCAGCCCAAAGAGTCTCGGCCAAGCAGCGGGCCGCCAGAATTGTTTCCGCCACCAGTATTTCCGAAAAAAATCTTCGCCGTCGGCTGCTACAGAAGGGCGAAACCCCGAAAGACGCGGATGCGGCTGTGGATTGGCTCCGGGATATGGGCGCTTTGGACGATGGCGCCGTAGCCCGTCAGGTGATCTCCAGATGCGTACAAAAGGGGTATGGAAAAAACCGCGCCCGGCAGGAACTCTATGCAAAGGGCGTGCCGAAACAGCTTTGGGACGACGCGCTGGAGGATTACCCGGATATGTCGGAGGCTATCGACCGGTTTTTGGAAAAACGATTTCAGGGCGTCGCTTTGGATCAGAACACCATCAAAAAGGCTGCTGACGCCCTCTATCGAAGGGGTCACAGCTGGGAGAGCATTTCCGCTGCCATGAGAAGGTACGAAGCGGGGTTGGAAGATTAAGACGGCGACAAAAAGTATACCGGGGAAGAATCCCGGCAGAGGAAAATCGGACAAATCGGGGTTTGCGACAGGACAAATAAAACAGGACATGAAATAAATCAAAAGACACAACGGCACATATGCTCGACGATATGATGACCGGGGCGTATACGACTGATGCGCCATATCCTGCGTGAAGCAGCACAGCTGACAGGAACTCCTGTATCCGTAATTTTATTCTGGAGGAATCCAATATGGGGAAAAAAATCGCAATGGTTTCGCTTGGCTGCGCCAAGAACCAGGTGGACGCGGAGCAGATGCTTTGCCTGCTCCACGAAGCCGGCTATGAAATCACCACGGAGGTAGAATACTGTGACGTGGCCATTGTCAACACCTGTGGTTTTATTGAAAGCGCCAAGAGCGAAGCCATTACCGAAATCCTGGAACTGGGCCTTTTGAAAAACGAGGGCAAAATCGGCAAGATCCTTGTGACCGGCTGTCTCAGCCAGCGATATAAGGATGAACTGCTGGAAGAGCTTCCGGAGGTAGACGGCATTTTGGGCTGCGGCAGTTACGGCGATATCGTTTCCGCCGTGGACGACGTGCTCGGCGGCGACCGGCCCCGGCGCTTCGGCGATATCAACGGCGAGCCGGAGGAACTCGGCCGGGTTCTGACCACGCCGGACTATTACGCTTATTTAAAAATCGCGGAGGGTTGCGACAATCACTGCGCCTTCTGCGTCATCCCCTCTCTTCGCGGCAAGTATCGGAGCCGGAAGTTTGAGGATCTGATCGACGAAGCGAAGCTTCTGGCGAACGAGGGCGTAAAGGAACTGATTGTCATTGCTCAGGACACCTCCCGCTACGGCATCGACCTCTATGGCAGGCGGCGCCTTTCCGAACTTCTGCGGGCGTTATGCAAAATCGAGGGCTTCCACTGGATCCGGGTCCACTATCTCTATCCCGACGAGATGGACGAAGACCTGATTGACACCATAGCCCAGGAGGAAAAGATCTGCTCCTATCTGGATATCCCTATTCAGCACTGTAATGACCGCATCTTAAAATCCATGAACCGCCGGGGCAATAAGGACTATCTGGATAAGCTGCTGCCCCATCTTCGGGAAAAGATCCCCGGTCTGGTGCTCCGTACCAGCCTGATCGCCGGGCTTCCCGGCGAGGGGGAAGCGGAATTTGAAGAACTGTGTGAATTTTTGAAAAAGCACCGACTCGAGCGGGTAGGATGTTTCGTCTTCTCTCCGGAGGAGGGAACCGCTGCCGCAAAAATGGACTACCCGAGTGCTGAAACCGCCCAAAAACGGGCGGAATTCGTGGAAACGCTTCAATCCCGCATTATGGATGATTACAACGGATCCATGATCGGCAAAACGACGGAGGTGCTGGTGGAGGGTTACGACCGGCTGGCGGAACGCCAGTTCGGCCGCACCTACGCCGACTCTCCGGAAATTGACGGCATGGTATTTTTTACATCGGATCGGCGCTACCGGGCCGGTTCCTTTATCATGGTCAAAATCGAGGACACCCTGGACGGCGATCTGATCGGCACGGCAGTGGAGGGAACATCATGACGACAGCCAGTAAAATTACAATTTTGCGGGTCGTGATGATCCCGATCTTCATGGCGTTTTTGCTGCCGGGGCACAACATTGCCGCGCTGATCGTGTTCATTGCGGCCTCCTGCACAGATTTTGTAGACGGCTACATTGCCCGGCATTACAATCAGGTCAGCAATTTCGGAAAATTTCTCGACCCGCTGGCGGATAAGCTGCTGGTGATTTCCTGTATGCTCATTTTCATCGGCTGGGATCGGATGCCTGCCGCGGCTGTGATGGTCGTACTGGCCCGGGAATTCGCGGTGTCCGGCCTTCGGATGGTCGCCGCGGAGAACGGCAATGTGATCGCCGCCGCCTGGTCCGGTAAAATCAAGACCGCTTCCACCATGGTAGGGCTTTGTATCATGCTGCTGTTCCCAGGCCATCCCCTGCTGGACGGCGTCATCACCGGCGTCATCGTCATCACAACGCTGATCAGCGGCGCGGAATATTTTGTGAAAAACCGTGCCGCGCTGGCCATGAAAAAGTAATTGACACTTTTTTATGGAAGTGTTAGTATAAGGATGACAAATGGATATCGCGCAGATCGGGAAGAGTAACCGAAAAAATCCTCCAAGAGAGCCGGGCGTCATAGGCTGAAAGCCCCGGCGGGGTGTTCCGGCGAACGTGCGCCCGGGAGCGAGGGGAGACCCCGTGAGACCGCGTCAGAGTCAAAGTGAGAAATCAGAGTGGAACCGCGGGATTTTCCGCCTCTTGAGCAAATGTTCAGGGGGCGGTCTTTTGTTTTTGGGAGGAAGCATAATGTTCAAGCGCTTAAACGAAACTCTCTCGGCCTATCAGGCCAGAGATCCGGCGGCAAGGTCAAAGCTGGAAATATTCTTGCTGTATCCCGGCGTCCATGCCATTATCGGCCATCGGATCGCCCATTTCCTCTATGTCCACCATCTCCTGTTCCTGGCCCGGCTGGTGAGCCAGCTTTTCCGGCATTTTACCGGCATTGAAATCCACCCCGGCGCAAAAATCGGTCGCCGATTCGTGGTGGATCACGGCATGGGCATTGTCATCGGCGAAACCGCCGAGGTAGGAGACGACGTGCTGCTGTACCACGGCGTGACTCTGGGCGGCACCGGCAAGGATCACGGCAAGCGGCATCCCACCATCGGCAACAATGTTCTCATTGGCTGCGGCGCCAAGGTATTAGGCCCCTTTACCGTGGGAGATAATAGCCGTATCGCCGCCAATTCCGTGGTATTGTCGGAAGTGCCTCCGGACGCCACCGCTGTGGGCGTGCCCGCCCGCATCGTCCGAATCGCCGGGCAGAAGGTGGACTTTGCCGGAAGCGTGGATCAGATTCATGTCACCGACCCGGTGCAGAAAACCCTGGATGCTCTCTGCTCCCGGCTGGAATATCTTGAACAGCAACTGGATGCGCAGTATGCGCAGGGTCTGGACAACGGTTATGGATTTGACCCTAAGGATATTACCCAAACATAATGGAAGGAGCTTTTCTATGCAGTTATATAACTCTCTGACCAGAACCAGAGAAGAATTTGTCCCCAACGTGCCGGGAAAGGTGAAACTCTACACCTGCGGCCCCACAGTCTATCACTTTGCTCATATCGGCAACCTGCGCAGCTATATCATGGAGGATATTCTGGAAAAATACCTCCGCTACTGTGGCTATGACGTGAAACGGGTCATGAATATCACCGACGTGGGCCACCTCTCCTCCGACGCGGACACCGGGGAGGACAAGATGCTCAAAGGCGCAAAGCGGGAGCACAAAACCGTCATGGAGATCGCCAAATTCTACACCGACGCTTTTTTCGCCGACTGCGCCGCTCTGAATATTAAAACCCCCGACGTGGTGGAACCGGCCACCAACTGCATTCCGGAGTTTATCTCCATGATCGAGGGCCTGCTCGACAAGGGCTATGCCTACATTGCCGGCGGCAACGTCTATTTCGACACCTCCAGACTCAGCAAATACTATGTCTTTGGGGAGCATGAGGAGGAAAATCTGGCGGTGGGCGTCCGGGAGGGCGTAGAAGCCGATGAAAACAAGAAAAACAAGACGGATTTCGTCCTGTGGTTTACCAAATCGAAAGTTGAAGACCAGGAATTAAAGTGGCCGTCCCCCTGGGGCATGGGCTATCCCGGCTGGCATATCGAGTG
>CAZGOQ010000134.1:0-5871 GCA_964527315.1 uncultured Oscillospiraceae bacterium
GTATCGTCCGCCGGGTGCTGTACCGGGCAGAAATCATAGATCTCCTTATCCCCTGGAATGACTACCAGTCCGCCGGGGTGCTGGCCCGTTGTACGCTTGACGCCGGTGCAACCGGCCGCCAGCCGGTTTTCCTCCGCCTTGGACGCCGTCATGCCCCGCTCCTGCAAATACTTCATCGCATAGCCATAGGCAGTCTTTTCCGCCACTGTGCCGATGGTACCCGCCCGGAACACATGCTCTGCGCCGAACAATTCCACACAGTAGGCGTGAGCCTTGGCCTGATATTCTCCGGAAAAGTTCAGGTCGATATCCGGCACCTTGTCGCCGCCAAACCCCAAGAAGGTCTCAAAAGGAATATCAAACCCATCCTTGGCATACTTTTCCCCGCAGACCGGGCAATACGCATCGGGCATATCCGCGCCGCAGCCATAGCCCGCGCCCGCTTCAAAGTCCGTATGCTTACAGTTGGGGCAGCGATAGTGGGCCGGCAGAGAGTTGACCTCCGTAATGCCAGACATAAAAGCCACCAGCGACGAACCGACAGAGCCGCGGGAGCCGACCAGATAGCCATGCGCCAGTGAGTCCGCCACCAGCTTCTGGGCAGACATATAGATCACATCATAATTGCGGCCAAGAATGCTGCTGAGTTCCGTCTCAATGCGCTCTGTCACGATTTGAGGCGGCTCGTCTCCATAAAGTTCATGCATTTTCCCATACACCAGATCCTTCAGCTGGCCATCGGAATTTTCAATGGAGGGCGGAAACAGCTTCTTCGGCACCGGACGAAGCTCGTCGCACATATCGGCAATGAGATTGGTGTTGGTAACGACCACCTCCCGGCACTTTTCCTCCCCCAGATAGGAAAATTCCTCCAGCATTTCATCGGTGGATTTGAAATAGATCGGTAAGTCCTTGTCCGCATCCTCATACTGCTTGGTCGCCAGCAGAATATGCCGGAAGATTTCGTCCTCCGGATTGAGAAAATGCACGTCTCCGGTGGCAACCACCGGGATATTCAGTTCTTCGCCCAGCCGAACGATGGTGCGGTTGAAATCCCGCAGAGTTTCGTCATTCTTTGCCGTTCCCTTTTCGATCAGAAAGCGGTTGTTGCAGATGGGTTGGATCTCCAGGAAATCATAAAAAGACGCAATGCGTTTGAGTTCATCCCAGCTTTGGTTCCCGACCACCGCCTGAAACAGCTCTCCCGCTTCGCAGGCGGAGCCGATGATCAGCCCTTCCCGCCAGGCAATCAACTCACTTTTTGGAATTCTGGGCACGCGTTTATAATATTTCAGATGGCTATAAGAAATCAGCCGATACAAATTTCTCAGCCCGGTGTTATTCTTGGCATAGAGAATAATATGCCGGGCCTGCAGAGAGGAAATGCGGCTGCCCGCTTTCATGGAGGACATGGCTTCATTGATCTGTCCAAGTTCATGGATCCCCTTTTCCTGCAACATGGAAAAAAAACGTTCCAACATATATCCAACGGTTAAGCCGTCGTCTACCGCGCGATGGTGGTTGAAATCCGGCAGACTCAAAGCGTCTGCCACAACGTTTAATTTGTAGTTTTTCAGGCCCGGCAGCAGGCCCTGGGCCATCACCAGCGTATCGAGATACGTCGGCGCAAAGTGAAGCCCAAGCTTTTCCGCCGCCGCTTTTACAAAACTCACATCAAAATCTGCGTTGTGTGCCGCCAGCGGCCGGTTCCCGCAGAACTCCAGAAACGCGGGGATTGCCTCCTCCGAGCCGGGCGCGTCCTTCAGCATATCATCTGTAATACCGGTCAGTTCTATGATTTTTCGGGACAGCCGCCGTTTGGGGTTAACAAAGGTCTGGAACTGTCGTTCCATTTTTCCATCTTTATAAATAGCAGCGCCGATCTCCGTGATAGCGTCGTTTTCAAAACTCAGTCCCGTGGTTTCCAGATCGAATACCACAAATTCCTGATGAAAGTCCCCCTGCTGCGTGCCCTTGACCGCAACTTTATCGTCAATATCATTGACAAAATAGCCCTCACAGCCATAGAGAATCTTGATTTTCCCTTTTCCGGCCTTCATGGCGTCCGGATAGGCCTGTGCCACGCCGTGATCCGTAATGCCGATGGCTCTGTGGCCCCATTTCGCCGCAAGATTGACCACATCCGCCGTGGGCGTCAAGGCGTCCATGGCAGACATCTGGGTGTGAAGATGCAGTTCCACCCGCTTCTCTTCCGCCGTGTCCTTCCTTTCGGGCTTTTCTCCGATCTCAATGGAATATGGCTCCAAAACAATGTCGTTTTCAAACCGGCTGTAGCTGATCTTTCCAAAAATCCTGACCCACATTCCCTTTGACAGCCCTGTCAGGATGCTTTCCGGCTTATCCCGCTTCAAATCCATATAGCGGTTGACCCGAACCGAGCCGGTATAGTCCGTCATATCGAAGTTGATAACCCAGGCTCTGGTTCTGGTCAGTTCCCGGTGATTGACAGCAAAGACCTCGCCCTCCACCACGACTTTTCCGGAGTCTATGGAAATATTCTTCATTGGCACCGGTTCTCCGCTGACAGCTTTTCCATACAGAATGTTTTTGTTGGCCGCCGCCGGGATCTTGCCGCTGGAAGCGGGAGACGGGGGTTGAGGCAGCTGTTCCATAGCCGTCCGCCGAAGCTTCTCTGTGGCGGCAAACAGTTCCGCTGTATCGGGGTCTTCCCCCACCTGAATCTCCACAAAAATCGCAGTTTCAAACATCTCTCTGAGCCACCGCTCCGCCGTCGCGGTATAACGGGCAAGCAAATTCTTTCCGTTTCCTTTCAGTTTCAGCCGCAGGGTCTTGTCCTCCAATTCATATTGACAGCCCGCCAATATGGACATAGCCGGTGCGAACTGCTCCATCAGATAGGCGCCCACTTCCTCCGCCGGGAAACAACAAAGTCCCTCAGGACCGTAAACCGCCTTAAGGGTGAACTTTGATATCCCATAGATATGGGAGATTTCCTGTTCAATTCTTCGCACATGTTTATGCAAAATATACTGCTGCGGGTGAATGACGACCTGCGCACAACGCGCCTTCATATCGACCTCCGCCGAAAAGATTTCTACATCGTCCAGCAGCGCTTTGATTTCCGGTTCCGGCTCATACGCGCCGAATAAGTCCAGCAGCCGGACTCGATTTTCATTCATGGGATTCCTCCGTATTTAAAGCGTCTCTATGTATTCCATCAATGCGTCTGCCAGTTCCTCATAGGGCAGCGTTTTGATCTTTTTCCCTTTCGCAAAGAGGATGCCGGCGTCTTTTCCCCCGGCGATCCCCACATCCGCTTCTCTGGCTTCTCCGGGGCCGTTGACGATACATCCCATGACCGCAACGGTGACGGGCTTTTTGATATCTTTCAGCCGCCGTTCCACTTCGGCCGCCAGACCGATCAGGTCCATCTGCGTCCGGCCGCAGGTGGGGCAGGACACCAGTTCCGGTCCCTCCCGGCGAAGCCCTGCCGCCTGCAAGATTTCCTTTGCCGCGATCACTTCCCGTACCGGGTCCGCCGTCAGGCTCACCCGGAGGGTATTGCCGATGCCGAGGCACAGCAGGCCCCCGATGCCCATGGCGGATTTGATCACGCCCATATGTTCCGTTCCGGTTTCCGTGACCCCGAGATGCAGCGGATAATCTGTTATTTCATCCATCCTCCGGTAGGCCTTCATGGTCACGGGAACCGAAGAACTCTTCATGGAAACACAGATGTCGTAAAACCCCTGCTCCTCCAAAAGCCGTATATGTCCCATGGCGCTTTCCACCAGGGCTTCCGCCGTCGGATGGCCGTATTTCTCCAAAATTTCTTTTTCCAGCGAGCCGCCGTTGACGCCAATGCGAATGGGGATGCGTTTTTCCCTGCAAACGTCCACCACGGCCCTGACCTTCTCCGGTCCGCCGATGTTTCCGGGGTTGATGCGAATTTTTGCCGCACCTCCCTCAGCGGCGGCAATGGCAAGCCGATAGTCAAAATGAATATCCGCCACCAGCGGCAGGGGCGACTCGGATGCGATTTCCGCAAAGCCCTTTGCCGCATCCGGATCCGGCACCGCCAATCGGACGATCTGGCAGCCCGCCGCCCGCAGCGCCCGGATCTGACCCAGACTCCGTTCCACATCCGTGGTTTTTGTATTGAGCATGGACTGAATAGAGACCGGCGCACTGCCGCCGATGAAAACCTCTCCCACTTGAATCTGTCGTTTCATACTATCCTCCGGAAAACTTGGCAAGGAAACTCTGAATGGCATCCAGCTTCAAAATGTCGTTAAATGTCACAAACAGCATCAATGCCAGCAGAAGCACCAGTCCCGCCGCGTGAATATAACTCTCGTATTTCCCATCGACCTTCTTTTTTGTGATTGCCTCAACGGCCCACGTCACCAGTAGGAAAAAGATCCGCCCGCCATCCAGTGCCGGGATTGGCAGTAAATTCATAAAGGCCAGATTGATGGCGATAAAAGCGCCGAAATAAAGCACATTCTGAATGCCCGCCGCAGTGGATTCCGCACTGCTTCCCGTCTCCTGCACCGCATCTACAATACCCACCGGCCCGGACAGATCGCTGATGCCGACCTTTCCGGTAATCAGATCCATCAATCCCATTTTTACCATTCTCGCAAAATCAATAGAAGTATACCATGCATTTTTGAACAGCGCCACGGGACCGTTGTCCTCAATCGCGGAAAAGGTCAAGCCATAAAGCAACTGCTCTGTGCCGTCTACCATATAGGTGCGCCGGGTCATATCCACGTTCTCGATCAGAACCTTTTTTCCGTTACGCCTGACTTCCATATCTACAGGCCCTTCGCCTGCCCGCTCCATGAGCATTTGAAAGTCTGAAAAAATATACAGACGATCTCCGTCGATCTCTGTGATCTCATCGCCCACCTGCAGCTGCCCCTCCAGTGGACAATTTTCCAAAAAGTCTGTGATTTCCAGCGTGCGGAACCCTCCGGCGGAGGAATAAAGCGCCACCAGGATCAAGACCCCTGTGAGGAAATTCATAAAGGCGCCTGCCGCCAGAATCACAGCCCGCTTCCAGGGAGCCTTGAACGTAAAGGAGCGCGGATCCTCGCTGTCGCCGTTTTCCCCCTCCATGGCACAGAACCCGCCCAGCGGCAGCAGGCGAAGGGAATATTCCGTCTCTCCCTTGCCCCAGTGCAGCAGTCTCGGTCCCATAAAAATCGAAAATTCATTGACCTTGACGTCGAAGAACTTGGCCGTAATAAAATGACCAAACTCATGAATAAAAATCAGAAAGCTGAAAATCAGAATCGCGATCAACAGATACATAGATTTCTCCCATCAAACAATTGTCTTTGCCGCTGCGTCCATGACGCATTTTCTCGCCTGCGCGTCGGTTTCTAAAATATCCGTCAAGTCCGCGCCTTGCCGAACCGGAATCTCATCCATGGCCCGGCGCACCAGTCTCGGAATATCGTTAAAACCGATCTGCTCCTTCAAAAACAGGCCCACCGCCGCTTCATTGGCGCCGTTTAACACGGCGCAGGCCGTGCCGCCCGTCGTCGCCGCCTCCATGGCATACCGGAGGCAGGGGAAGTTCTCTCCATCCGGTGGAAAAAATTCCAGCGGTCCGCAGGAAAGCAGATCCAGCGGCTCTGCGGGAGAGGGCGCCCGATCCGGATAAGTCAGCGCCAGCTGAATGGGGATCCTCATATCCGGTACGCCCAGCTGGGCCAGGATCGCGCCGTCGCAGAACTCCACCAGCGAATGAACGATGCTTCTGGGGTGTACCACCACGCTGACCTGACTGAGGGGCAGATGGTAAAGCCGCATGGCTTCGATCACCTCCAGCCCCTTGTTCTTCCTGGTGGCGGAATCAATCGTGATTTTTTCTCCCCT
>CAZGOQ010000135.1:0-5823 GCA_964527315.1 uncultured Oscillospiraceae bacterium
CAATATCAATGATCACGCCGTCCTCATAGGCGCCAACCACGCCGGTGGAATAGTTCTGTACAACGCCGGAAATAATGTCACACCAGTCACCGCCCGCAATCATCAGATCGAATTGCGTGTCAAGTGCCGTCATATCGGCCTCGTGCCAGTCGATATTTACGCCCAGATATTCCTCCGCATTTTGAAAAATCTCCAAATCAGCCCAGGAATCCCGAACGATGGGAGGTCCACCGGGCTTGGCACAGAATATACTCAGGGTTTCACCATCCGCCAAGGGATATTCGATCACTGTGTCATCCATAGCCGTTGACTCTTCCACACCTGCTGTTTCTTCCACAGAATCCACTTCCTCCGCAGATTCTGGGACCGTGGTCTCAGGCGCAGGAGTCTCCTCCTCCGTCGCCGGAGTCTCTGCGGCGCTGGCAGGCTCCTCAGCGCTGGAAGCGTCTGCACTGGACGACGAAGCACCGCAGGCTGTCAGCGCGACCAGCATCGCAATTGCGGTCAGCATTGCTAACAATTTTGTTTTCATAATTTTGCCTCCTTGTATAATTTGTACCTTATATTTAAGAGCAAATTGCTCCGGTGCCCTTTATATGTCCATGGCCTGGTAATAGCCCGCCGCCACAGCCTGTTTGATCTTCTTCGGCTCCCGGCAGTCGCCTGCCATGCTCACGAAGTCTGCACTGTCGTTGAATTTGATTGCCTCCAGCTGTTGATCTTTTGTTCCAGCTGCCAGCACAATAGTGTCCGCCTCCAAAGTGACCTCCTCACCGGTGACAATCATAATGCCGCGGATGCCGCCGTCAAAAATCTCCGTACAATCACATCCGGTTACGATCTGAACCGGCTTCGGGAAATTGCGGAACATCTTTTTCATGGCCGGGATTGGATTGAACACGCTGTTGTTGATGACCTCATGAGGCGCCAACTTTTCACGGCGTCCCACGATGGTGACCTGTTTCCCGTTTGCAGCCAGATGCAGGGCGATTTCACAGGCCTGCAAACCGCCTCCCAGCATAATGATTTTCTCGCCCAGCCGCTCAGGATGGTCATAGACGTCCATGGAAGTCACCACATTGTCGCCGCCTACGCCGGGCAATTGGGGAATTGTCGGAACTCCGCCAATGGCAACGATTACAGCGTCATAGCCCATGGGCTTCAGCATTTCCGGTGTTGCCTCTGTATTCAATCGGATATCAACATTGGGCTGCCGGCTGACCCTGGAAATCATATTGTCCTTATAGATACGAATATCGTGCTTGTATGCGTCCGTATCCGAGAAACGTAGCAGGCCTCCCAGTGTATCCGTCTTTTCGTACAGAGTCACCTTATGCCCCCTTGCCGACGCGGTTTCCGCCGCCTTCAAGCCCGCAATACCGCCGCCCACAATCGCCACCTTTTTGGATTCCTTCGCTTTTGGCACCTCACGGGTCAGCATATACCCCCGGTTGTAGGTGATGGGATTGACGGCACATTCTTCCCGGTCAAAGCAATTGTGGCAACGGATGCAGTTGTTGATCTCATCCACACGCCCCTCCCTGACCTTGCGCGGGAAGAACGGATCGGCTACCACCAGTTGCCGGGCCATGCACACAAATTCCGCATCGCCGGAAGCAATGATATCCTCCGCCAGCTCCGGTGTGTTGATGGAGTTGATCAGCACCAGCGGCGTCTGAATCCCAGCATCCTTGATTTTTCGGGCAAACGGACGGTTATAGGCATTGGGATAGAAGGCGGGAGAGCTGGTTGCCATATTGCCCGCTGCAGTGGTGTGGTCGCCGCCGGAGATATGGAACAGATCGTACAGACCACGCCCCTCCAAAATCTTCAGAAACTCCACTGTTTCATCAATGGTGATGCCGCCGGGATAGCCCTCATCGGCGCTGAGCCGCAGCTCCAGCAGCAACTTATCTCCGCAGCGCTCCCGAATGGCTTCCAACAACTCTATGCAGAATCTCGCCCGGCCCTCGGCAGTTCCGCCGTATTTATCTGTGCGCTTGTTGTGACGCCTGGAACGGAACTGGTCGATCAGCTTGTTATGTCCGCCGTGGAGCAGAACACCGTCAAAATGGAACTTCATTGCTGTCTCACAGCAGGAGGCAAAATCGTCGATGATTTTCCGGATATCCTCCTCTGTCAGATCGGCGATGGTTCTGTCGTCCATCATCATGGGCGGCATCGGCTTTCCGCCGGGAGGCGCCTTCATGGGTGGTCCGCCAACCGGGCCACCGGGTTCCTCATCCGGATCCGCATAATCGTCCTTGATGGGGAACCCGGTATGGGTGAACTCCGTAAACGCCAGCGTATCGTGGCGGTGCATGGTGCGAACATACTCTTGGAGACATTTCTCCATTTCAATATCCACAGGCCCGCGGAAATCCACTCCGCCCATACCTCCACCAGACACCGGATAGTCATTGGTGGTGACCCGGGCTGCTCCGCCGGAGGCCTGAATCTCATAAAATTCCAGATTGTGTTCGTGGATGCAGTTGACGTTTGGTACGCAAAAGCCCAGAGGGCCTGCCAGCATACGGTTCTTGAACAGCACATTTCCGACCTTGTAGGGGCTGAGCAGATGCGGGTATTTTGTTTCCATTGGAAAGCTCCTCTCTGTCATTCATTATAGTTTTATCTTATCTGGTGTTCAAATTTGAATCAAGGTTCAAAATTTTTCTGAAGAAGGGGCTGAAAAAAAACGTCCCAATGTGTTATAGTAGAAATAAATAAAGCAGAAGGGAGTTATGCACAATGGATATTCCGTTCTCCATGCTATCTGCAGATCACGAATACACGCCGAGCCTTGTATCCCAGATCAAAACACAAATCGACACACTGCTGACGCTTCTGGCGCAGCAGGAAGAGGATCTGCGGGAAGCGCGCATCATGCTGAAGCGGGCCAATACTGAGGTCATTCTCTATGGCAAAATACCGCCGCCGGATAACAGCATAGATCTGGGCGGATTGTTTGAATCCAACCTGTTTCTGGTAGCAACTCTGGAGTTGCCCGTTCGGTCACAGATATTCCACAATGATGGAAGTGCCCGTTTCTCCCCGCGAGAGGTAGAGCAGATGAAAACTGCCATCTATCACATCTTTGAAACTGTGCTGGGCCCATACTGCATTGCTACCTGCTGTGAGTCGGATCTGGCCTTTGGCAATATTCTTATCAACCTCCTGGACGAAGACCTGACAGAGGATATCATTCTGCCTAAAATTGAAGCCGCGCTGCAATCCGCCGTTGAACTTGTGGAGCAGAACTACGGTATCAACCTGGTGGCGGCGCACAGTCCTCTGGTGGAGGGCGTCGAAAAGTTGCCAAATGCCCGCATTGCCGCCTATCAGTCATTACGGCAGAAATGCACAATAGACCGGATGGCAAATACCGGAGCGATCCCACCACCGACGGAAGATGGCATTTCCGCAGTGCCTCAGCCGAACGCCAAGTTGGAAAAGCAGTATTATCAGCATATCCTCGGCCGTGATCTGGATATGGCGCAGCTGATCCTGAGGGAGCTGACAGACCAGGATCTTCGGACCGAAGGGATTCCCTTTGAACTGGCAAAGCTTCGGTTTATGAATCATGTGGAGAGCCTGCTGAATGTGTTTGGCATCGCATCCACGGATTTGAGTTATCTCTATCTGCGGCCCCTTGTCTCAGAAGCCGCAATCTATCAGCTCATGGAGGACCTGTTCCGCGATGTGGCCGAACGGATTTCCAGCAGTAATCAGGCCCAAAAGGACAAAATTGATTCTATTGCGAAATACATTGAGGAGAATTATAAAGACTGCAATCTTTGTCTTGCCAAGCTCTGCGATATATTTCAGATGAACCAGTCCTATCTGTCCCGGACATTCAAAACTGTCCGCGGCGTTGGTATCCTGGACTTCATTCACAGTCAGCGGCTCGGCTATGTCAAAAAGCAATTGGAGAACCCTGATAACAAGATTGATGCGATCTGGCAGTCCGCAGGCTTCACCAACCGCAGGACCTTTAACCGCACCTTCCGCAGGCTGGAAGGGATGAGTGCTTCAGAGTATCGAAAAAGTGTACTCCGGCAATAATCTAAGTCCTCGGCATGGCCCATGTCCTGCCGGGGACTGCCTGTTCCTGCGGCAATAGCGGACACTTTTTTGGCCGGCAAAAATTGACGCTTTCCAAGCTGCGTGCGCTTTTTTATAATGGAAGCATCAGAAGCGAAAGGAGTGTATGACCTTGCAAAATAGCGGCTCTAATTGGAGAACACCACCCGCTCCGATCCCGGAGGATCAGATTTTGGAGACCATCAACGCTGAGGTCGTGGTGGTCGGTGCCGGACATTCTGGGGTAGCGGTTGCCAGAGCCTGTGCCGAAGCGGGTGTTAACGTCCATGTCATCGAGACCATGGTGGAAAAGAACTACTGGGCCTATGGCATTGATTTTGGGCACATCAATTCGGAATTCCTGCGTTCAAAGGGTGTGCCGGACGTGGATGAGATTGAATTTTTCAACGACTGGCAACTGCGCAGCGGCAATCGCAGCAACCCAAGGCTGGTGATGCAATTCACAAAAAACTGCGGCAGCTGCTTCGACTGGTTTCTGGAAGCGCTGACGGAGGAACAGAAAAACAATGTCCAGGTGCGTTTCTGGCCCGCTCCCAACAAATACGCGGGCAACCTCAACGGCATCAAATCCTGGATCGGTACCGCCACCTTCCCGGAGGAGCTGTGGCACAACAAGGCCATCACCGAGGCCGTAGTCGCAAATATCAATCTTTCCAGGGAACATGGGGCAGTATATCATTTCTCCACCGTGGCAGAGCAACTGGAAAAGGAAAACGGACGTGTCTGCGCTGTCATCGCCCGGGATAGGCATCGGGGCTATATTCGTATCAAAGCGTCGAAGGCAGTGGTGCTGGCTGCTGGAGACTTTGGCCACAATGAGGAGATGATGCGTGATCTGTGTGACGAACTCGTGACGCTTGCCGCGCCGGGAACCGAGCATATCGCCGGCAGAAGCCGGGATGGAAGCGGCATTCGCATGGGTGTTTGGGCCGGCGGACGCATGGTACCCGGCCCGATCGCCTGCATGGGCGGCAACACGGCATCACCCAATTCTCCGCTGAATATTACCGCAACGCTGTGGCTCAACAGCGAAAATAAACGCTACTGCAACGAGGGCTTTGCCGATGGCGAATTCTCCGGCATTGAGGGCGCCCGCATGAAGCCTGGCCTGCTGGTCAATCTCTTCGACAATAAAATAGAGGACCTGCTCCAGCGGCAGGCGCCGGTACATGGGTCTCTGTGGGTCAGCAATCCCGCTGACCCCAGAATGGCCACCGCACTGAATTATATCGAAGGCGCAAAAAAAGCAGGTGCAAACGGCTATGCCATTGACGATCCTTACGCTCCAAAGGGTGTTGAATCCCCGAAGCTCTATGCTGCGGACTCTCTGGAAAAACTGGCGGATATTTTGGGTTTCAACGGCCAGTTGAAGCAAAATCTGCTGGATTCGGTGGCGCGGTATAACGAACTTTGCACCAAGGGCCGGGATGAGGACTTTGGTAAGGATCCTTCGCTGATGGTTCCGCTGGATACCGCCCCCTACTATGGTATGCTCACAGACCGCACCGGCCATATGGCCATGGGGCCCATGGTCACGGTAGACGGTCTTTGGACTGATGACAATCAGCAGGTATTTGATGAAAATCTGGATCCGATCCCCGGACTGTTTGCCACCGGCAACTGCTGCGGACGGCGCTTCGGCATCCAGTATTCCACACCGGTCTCCGGCGTCAGCATCGGCATTGCCTGGACGTTGGGCCGTGAGCTTGGCAAATACCT
>CAZGOQ010000136.1:0-5802 GCA_964527315.1 uncultured Oscillospiraceae bacterium
CACGTCCTTTTTGCTTTTCCAAATCTGTAACACATCATTGACAAACCTACAAAAATCTCCGTTTTTTAGCCACCGTTCATCGATTCCATACAGGCGGAGAGCACACTGCTGATAATGGGAACACAGACAGCGCTACCGCTTCCCGCATCCTCCACGATCACAATAAACGCCAACGGGTAATTTTCATCCTGCACAAAGCCTGCAAACATGGCGTTGGGGTTCTGCCCCTCCACCTCTGCCGTACCGGATTTGGCACAGACATAGACATTGGGAAAATTGCCGGTGCCGTAGTTGCTGACTACGTCGTTCCGCATCATCTGCGTCAGTGTGGATGCAGTGCTGGAGGACATAGTTCGATCCAGCATGGACTGCTTCGCCTGATAGACGTAACTCCCGCTGGGCGTCTCAACACTGTCTACCACATAGGGGGACGCCGCCGTGCCGCCGTTCGCAATGGAACCGACAAAGGTCATAAACTGGCAGGGATTGATCAGGTTCGTATACTGCCCAATGCCCGCCCAGGCCACAGACGCGCCGTTGGCGCCGGACAAATCAAATTTCCCCGCCGCTGTGGTCGTGCCGTCAAAAGTCAGTCGGTTTTCAATCCCCGCTGCATTGGCATATTTTTCCATCGTTTCAGTCCCCAGTTCCGTGGCCAGCTGTCCGAATACAATATTGCAGGATTTCACAAGCGCCGTATCAAAGGAAATATTCCCGTGGTAATTCTCACAGGTGATATATTCTCCATCAATAATGATCTGCTGCTCGCAGAGAAAGGCGCGGCTTTTTAGATCGGAAATGTTGTCGATGGCCGCCGCCGCCGTGACCAGCTTGAAAATGGAACCGGGCACATAGGCGGAGGAGGTAAAACGGTTCAGAAACACGCCGTTATAGTAGTCATTGCTCTCAATGGTCTCCATAGTGGGCGGGTTATCCGGGTCATAGGTGCCGGAGGAAACCATACAGAGGATCTCGCCGGTTTTGTAGTTGTAGACGCCTACAGTCCCCCGCCGGGTCCCAAGACCGTTGAGGGCCGTAACGCAGGCATTGGAGGAAAGGGTCAGATTCAGCACATTCCCCTCCTCGCTGGAACGGTAGATCCCGGTAATGGAGTTATAATCCAGCATATATTCCGCATAGGTGTTAATCAGCGGGGCCTCGATCTGTCCGTCCCGGTCGCCGAGCAGGTGCAGCGTGGCCATACGGACGGATTCATTTTCCGCATATTCCCGCTCCGTACCATTGGTCAGCACCATAACTCCATCCCGATCCCGAACAGAGCCGGTGGAGATATTCAGCCCGGAATAGACATGCGGCGAACCGGGGGAGGTCACCCAGGTTCTGGCCTCCAAAAAATACTGCACCACAAACAGGCCCAGCGCCGCCACGGCAAGCACTGCCATCAGTGTGGTCACGATGGCCCGGGAGGATATTTTTTTCATTCTGCCACCCTCCTTTTCGCGCCCTTTGGCAGAGCCGTCGCAAAGCTGGCATTCTGCCTGGTATCCGCCGCTTTCACGAAAGCCAATAACCCCCAGACCGCCATCATACTGGAGCCGCCGTTGCTGAGGAACGGAAACGTCACGCCGGTAAAGGGCAAAAAGTCCACCGTACCAAACACATTCAAAATCATCTGAAACAGCAAAATGCTCATGGCCGCGCAGGCAGAAATGGCATAGAAGGAACTACGGCAGAGGGACGCCGAACGCACTGCGAACAGAGCAATGCAGATCACGCACAGCACGCAGATAATGCCGATAATCAGGCCCCATTCCTCGCAGACCGTGGCAAAGACCACGTCGCTGTCCGGGGCAAAATCGTATTTCATTTTTCCGTTCCCGGCGCCAAGGCCAAAAAGGCCGCCGGCCGCCAGACACATCAGCGCGTAGGTCTGCTGCCAGCCGCTCCCGGTGGGGTCGTCCCAGATATGCCGCCAAGAGGAGAACCGGGCCACTGCATGGGGCCTTAAGCGCACGGCCATAATGCCTGCGAAACCGGTTCCGGCGCAGATCAGAGACAGAGTCGCGAAATCTCCGGAGCGGAGATAGGCAATCACAAGAAAGGCCACAAAGTAAATCAGAGCGGTACCAAAATCATTGCACAGGGCCAGTAAGATGCAGCAGACGCCGGAGTATACGATGAACAGGAACAGATTCCGTTTGGTCATCAACCGATCCAGCGTAGACGCGCCCGCAAAAACGAAGGAGATTTTCACCAGTTCCGAAGGCTGTATGGTCATGGAGCCGATTTGCAGCCATGCCTTTGCGCCGCCGGTCTGTTCGGGATCAATGCCGAAAATCAGCACAATAATCAGCAGCACCGGCCCTACCGCCGCAGCAATGTAGCGCAGTTTTTTTGCAGTTTCCAGTTCCCGCATACAGAAGCCGATCAGCATAAAGAGGAAGATCCCAATGACCATGGAGATCATCACCTTGGTCATTTCCTCCGGCACCACAGAGGCCACCACGGAAAGTCCCATGCCGCACAGGAAAAACGCAATGGTTTCCACCTCAAATCCGCTGCGCCGCATGATCTTGTTGAAGAAAAACAGGCCCCACATCAGAATCGCCATGGTAAAAAAGCTGCCGTAAATGCTGCCCCAGTATTCGCTGTCGCAGCCGATCATCAGCTGCATCACCGTCAGCAGCTGAAAAATTGTCAGCAAAATCAGCGTGGCCGCCGGAGACATCACATGCTTGGGGTTGGTTCGGCAGGACGCCACATATTCCGCCTCCTCATCGGTGATGGGTACCAGCGTAACCTCCAGTCCGTTCAGGGAAATCAGGTCGCCAAAGCCTACCTCTGTCAGTCCGGTGATGACCTCTCCGTTGACGGCGATGCCCCCCCGGCCGCCCACGTCGCCGATGGTCCAGCTGCCATCGTCATAGCGGGTCAAAACAGCATGCTGCTTATAGATATTATCAAAGTTCATCTGGATATCGTTGCGCCGGGTTCGGCCAATGGTGTTTTCCCAATGGGTTACCGGCAGACGGGAGCCGTCTTCAAAGGCGATATGTCCCCAGATTTCCGGCTGTTTTTCAAAACCTAAAAGGCTGATGGCACAGCGGATCAGGATCATCAGCGCCAGCACCGGGAACACATACCGGAGTACTGTGGTCACCGCTGCTCCCATGGACACCAGATCCAAAAACGCCTCCCCTGCCCGGGCAAAATAATCGCTCAATCGGAATTCCTCCTTCCCGAACATTTTACATCATCCACGCGGAAAATCGCGCAGATACGCATAAAAGAAACGCAGTTTATTCTACCATAATTCGAGCGCCGATGCAAGGACAGCGGAGCAGCGTTCATAAAACATTAAATTTTATCCAATTTCTCTTGACATTCTCCAAATAGTAATTTATAATCATCAATATAAAAGTAATTTATATTTTCTATTCGGCATCCAAGGAGGAATTTTCGTGACACTTTTTGACTTACTGGTCATTGCCGCTTGCCTTCTGCTGCTGGTCTGCGGATTCCTGTTCTGGCCGGTGCTGACGCTTCGCTCTGCCCGCCGGGACAGACGCACCGATGAAGACGCTGTCTTTTTGAAACAGGAGCCAAAACAATTTCAATCTCTGATCACCCTGGAAACTCTGGGCGATCTGTCCCTGATTCTTGGCGCTTCCTGTCTGCTTTTCGGACTGGTCTTCGCGCTGATTGGATGGCTCTCTCAGCACCAAACCGCCGTTTTTGTTGGTATTGTCCTCTCCATTCCGGCTGTGCTGTTTTGTATTGCCAGCATTCTTTTCCAAAAACGCGCAAAAAAACAGCGGACTGCCCTTCGCGCCGTTTGGGGGACAAAAAATACCGCTGCGGATCTCAGCTTGGGCAAGTCCATTTCCGATGATTTGTACGAAAGATTGGAAAGCAATCTTCGTATTCAGGAAGATAAACTCCAAGCTTATGATATGTTTCTGCGCAAGTAATTTTTTCTACAGGACAGCAAAAGGCCTGTTATAAAAAGACTTTTCAGTAATTTGACCTGATATGGAAGCGGGAGAAATCACAGGTTTTCGTGATTTCTCCCGCTATTTTTAGCATTTTGGGCAAACATTTTCTGCAAGAATTGCGTTTTGTAGCAGGCCCTTCCTGATTCCTATTATTGCATCAGGCTGCAAACCAGATCCGTATATGCGCTGGGATCCTCCAGGGGCAGATCCGCAATCAAAAGCGCCTGATCGTATAGCAGTTCTGCGTATTTCTTCGCTTTTTCCTGATCCGTGTCATATGCGTTTTTCAGGGCGGCAAAGGCGGGATGGTCCGCGTTGAGTTCCATGATCCTGCCGGTCTGCAGCTTCTCCGTGGGGGCCACCCGGTTCAGGTATTTCTCCATCTCAAAACTCATGCCGGAATCGGGCACCATGCAGACGGGATGACTCTTCAGCTTATTGGAAAGCCGAACCTCCTTGAGTTTATCCCCCATAGTCTCCTTGACGAAGTCCAGCAGGGGCTTGTGCTCCTCAGCCTCCTTCTCTTTTTCCGCCTTCTCCTCGTCCGTTTCCAACCCCAGATCTTCGGCGGAGACGGACTTGAACTCCTTCTCGTTGTATTTCATCAGGGCATTCATCACGAACTCGTCCACATCGTCCGTCAGCAACAGGATGTCATAGCCCCGATCCCGCACCAGTTCCGTCTGGGGCAGCTGCTTCAGCTTTGTGTGGCTTTCGCCGGCGGCGTAGTAGATATACTTCTGGCTCTCCGTCATTTTTTCCACATACTCGCCCAACGTCACATATTTGTCCTCTTTTTCGCTGTAAAACAGCAGCAGGTCTTTAAGCAGGTCCTTATGTGCGCCGTAGTCGGAAACCACTCCATATTTCAGCTGCACACCAAAGGCCCCGTAGAACTTCTCATACTTCTCCCGGTCATTGGTCAGCAGTTTTTGCAGTTCGGACTTGATTTTTTTCTCCAAATTGCCGGCGATCAGCCGCAGCTGCCGGTCATGCTGGAGCATTTCCCGGGAAATGTTCAGGCTCAGGTCGGGGGAATCCACAATGCCCTTAATAAAGCAGAAATGATCCGGCAGCAGATCCTCACAGCTGTCCATAATCAGAACGCCATTGGAGTAAAGCTGCAAGCCTTTTTTATACTCCTTGGTATAGAAATCATAGGGTGCCTTGGCCGGTACATAGAGCAGCGCCTGATAGGTGACATTGCCCTCCACGCTGGCACTGATCCGAAGGGCAGGCTTTTCGTAGTCACCGAACTTGTCCATGTAATACTGGTCAAATTCCTCATCTGTGACCTCGCCCTTGTTTTTCTGCCAGATGGGCACCATGGAGTTGAGGGTCTTATCCTCGGTATACTCCTCATATTCCGTCTTTTTCTCGCCGTTTTCATCCTCCTTCTCCACAGGCCGGGAGGAGGTCATCTCCATACGGATGGGATAGCGAATATAGTCGGAGTATTTTTTCACCAGATTTTGCAGATTGTACTGGGCCAAATACTGGTCGTAATCCTCGTCCTCGGTGTTCTCCTTCAGCTTCAGGATCACGTCGGTGCCGCAGGTATCCTTTTCACAGGCGGTGATGGTATATCCGTCAGCCCCGGCAGACTGCCAGAGGAATGCCTCTTCCACGCCATACTTCTTTGTGATGACGGACACATTGTCCGCCACCATAAAGGCGGAATAAAAGCCCACGCCGAACTGTCCGATGATATCCATCGCTTCATCGGGATTCTCCGCTTTCTTCATATCCTCCTTAAACTGAAGGGAACCGGATCTGGCAATGGTGCCCAGATTGTTTTCCAGTTCTTCTTTGGTCATGCCGATGCCGTTGTCGGAGATAGTCAGCA
>CAZGOQ010000137.1:0-5782 GCA_964527315.1 uncultured Oscillospiraceae bacterium
AACATTCTCCAGGCTGAGGGTACCAAGCAGTCCGCCATTCTGGTGGCGGAAGGCGAGAAGGAGGCCGCTGTGCTTCAGGCGGATGCTGAAAAGCAGGCTGCCATTCTTCGGGCCGAAGGTGAAGCTCAGGCGATCCTTGCTGTCCAGAAGGCACTGGCGGAGTCGCTGAAGCTTTTGAACGATGCCTGCCCCAACGATCAGGTCATCAAACTCAAGGCGCTAGAAGCCATGGAGAAGGTTGCGGACGGCAAGGCCACCAAGATCATCATTCCCTCGGAGATCCAGGGATTGGCTGGTCTGGCCGAGGGAGTTGTGGAAACCGTCAAAAAGGTGAACTGAGATGGCAAAACAGGAAAAGCGGTTCGAAAGAACCTATGAGCAGAGCGGATTCGCTTCCCCACAGATATGGGTGGATAAAGAAACCGGCGTCAACTATCTGTACATTGCAGGTGGGTACGGCGGCGGTCTGACGCCGCTGCTGAATCGAGACGGAACACCTGTGATTACGGCGATAGAACGATAAAAATGGGCCTGTTATAAAACAGACTTTTCAAAAAACTGAGCGGATAATAAAGCGGGAGAAACCACAGATTTTTGTGATTTCTCCCGCTATTTCCAACTTGTTGGGCAGGAAATTCTACAAGAATTGCGTTTTGCAACAGGCCCCGTTTTTTTACTTATTTTGTTTCAGCTTTTTCTTCTGTGGGCGCCTGTCCGGTGACCTTTTTGGCCGCATTGGCCGCAGCTCTGGTCTGGAGGGTGTCCACCGTAACGGCTGCCAGCAAAGCAATGCCGAGTACCACGTACTTCCAATACTGGTTGATGTTCAGGAAGGTCATGCCGTAGTCCAGCACGCCGATAATGAGTACGCCGATGACCATGTTGCTCATCTTTCCGCCGCCGCCGCCCATTTTAACGCCGCCCAGCATTGCGCCGGCCATGACGGTGAACTCCGCGCCAACGCCAAGCCCTTGATTGACCGCACCGCCGGTAGTGCCAATGTTGACGATCTGTCCTACGCCGAAAAATACACCTGCCAGAGCAAAAATCAGAATCCGCATTTTTGCAACGGAAACGCCGCTGAGGGCTACTGCGTCGGGGTTGGAACCAAGGGCGTAGATGTTCCGTCCCAAATAGGTTTTATTCAGGATGAATGCGCCGATGAGTACGGCGACGATCATAACCAATACGCCGGACTTCAAAGCGCCGCCGCCAATATAGATGTTCATCCCGCCGATCTTTTTCAGTGCATCGGACACATAAATTGTCTTGCTGATGCCGCCGGTAATCAAATAGGTAGCGCCATTCAAAACATACTGAGTGCCCAGAGTGATAATAAAGGGGAACACCTTGAGCCAGGAATACATCACGCCGTTGAAGGCGGAGAGCAACACTGCCAGCAGGATGCCGCAGATAATGGCAACGACCGTGTTAGAAGAACTTTCAATCAGTGCCACACACATGCCTACGGTGGAGATCAGGAAGCCGGTGGAAAGATCCATGCCGCCGCCCAGCATGATAAACGTGATGCCGACGCCCAGAATTACCAGATAGGCGTTCTGGTTCAGCATAGTCAGAAGATTTGCAAAATTAAAGAAAGACCGTCCTGCCACGGCAGGGCCAAGGATGCCGAACAGAACAATCAGTACTACCAGTACCAGCAGCATCAGATAATCCTTAAGGTAAGCAGAAAAACTTTTTTTCATAAATCAAGCCTCCAGCCTTTCTTTTTCATGATTAGAGGTAGACGCCATATCCAGAATTCGTTCCTGAGAGAATTCCTCTTTGGTCAATTCCCCAGCCAGACATTTTTCGCCAAAGACTACGATCCGATCGGACATGCCCAACAACTCCTCCATGTCGGAGGTAATCATGACCACACATTTGCCCTCTTCACACAGGCCGTTCATCAGTTCGTAGATCTCATATTTTGCTCCCACGTCGATGCCGCGGGTCGGCTCGTCAAAAATAACGATATCAGATTTGGTGGCCAGCGCTTTGCCGACAACGACCTTTTGCTGATTTCCGCCGGACAGGGTTCCCACCAGCGTGTTTTTCAAATCAGGCGCTTTGATACGCATGGCCTGGCCGTAATAATCGGCAATTTCCTTTTCCTGTTTGGAATCGACAACGCCGATGCGGGATATTTTCTCGATGACGTTGTAGACCAGGTTCCAGGATATCGTTTCGCCCAGAAAGCAGCCCTCCCGTTTCCGATCCTCCGGGATCAGGCAGATGCCATATTTGTGCATGGCATCCTTTGGAGAGTGGATGCTGGCCTTTTGACCGTTGACCAGAACTTCGCCCCACTGGACTTTTTCCGCACCAAAGACTACCTTCATGATCTCTGTGCGCCCTGCGCCCACCAGACCGGAAATACCGAGGATCTCGCCCCGATGGGCCTGAAAAGAGATGTTTTTCACGCCGTTGCCGGTGAGATTGCGAAGCTCCAGCGCTACGTCGCCGATTTTAGCGTTCCGGGAGGGGAAGGTAGCCGTCATTTCACGGCCCACCATGTATTTGATCAGTTCAGCCCGGTTGGTTTCTTTGGTGTTGAGTGTGGTGATGTATTCGCCGTCCCGGAGGATGGAGACCCGGTCCGTCAATTCAAATACCTCGTCGAGCCGGTGGGAGATAAAGATAATTGCAACGCTCTGCTCTTTGAGTTGCCGGACGATGCGGAAGAGAATCTCCACCTCCGCCATGGAAAGAGGCGCAGTAGGCTCGTCCAGAATCAGAATACGAGCGTTTTTGGAAACTGCTTTGGCAATCTCTACGATCTGCATATGGCCCGGCGTCAGTTCCCGGACCGGGATATCCGGGTCAATGTCTACGCCGAAATCGTCAAAAATATCCTGGGCAATCTTTCGCATTTTTTTCTGATTGACCAGTTTGCCCAGACGTTCACCGTAGCAGATGTTTTCTGCGGCGGAGAGTACATCGATCAGGTTGAACTCCTGGTAAATGCATTCGATGCCGTGTTTACGGGCCAGGCTGGGCGTCATAGCGGTATAGGCTTCCCCGTCAATGGTGATGGTTCCGCCATCAGGCGCATGGGCGCCTGTAATTGCTTTGATAAAGGTGGATTTTCCGGCGCCGTTTTCGCCAATCAGCGCGTGGACTTCGCCAGGGTAAAAATCAATGGATACATTGTCCAGCGCAATGACGCCGGGATAAATTTTTCGAATATCCTTGAGAGAGAGGATGGGTTTTTTCTCGTCCAAATCAAGCCCTCCTTGCTGGTGAAAATGTGTATTGGATCGGGTCTTTTCCTGCAATGACCGAAAGAAACGCAAACAAGTTTTCACGTTTCTCAAAACATGGAGAACCTGTACATCGTCTTCTACAGGAAAGGCGGTGCGAGGCTCTCCTCGCACCGCCTCGCCCCGTTTGCGTATGGTTAAAGCAGGCAGATTACTGTTTGTACTCTGCGGCAGGATTCTCATCGCCCATAGACCAGGTGGCGGAGAAGCCATCCACGGTCACGGCAGTGATGGTGTCATAGTAAGTGCCGCCGTAGCCGCCGATCAGGGGATCGTTCCAGGCGTCGCTGAGACCGCAGGCAGTCAGCAGAGCGTCAGCCAAATGGGCGCCGGTGAGAATAGGCGGGATCATAACGGAAGCGCCGGGATTGATTTCTTCAGAGAAAGCCGCCAGAGCGTCATAGGAATCGCCCAGCATCTCTTTGGCCTCTTCCATGGGAACAGCGGGGTCGCCGTAAGTAGCGTAGCCCTTTATAGCGTTGGCGGAGGGATCCTCGGCAGCGGCCTCATAAAGTTCGGTGAACTGGGTGTCCTCTGCATAGCAGGGAGCCACGAAGTAGTCAGCCATGTCCAGCTTGTTCTGCTCGCAGTAATCCTTAATGGCATTGTTAATGCCCATGGCCTGCTCCGGCTCGTAGGCAACGAAGATGTGGCAATCGGGGTGTGCGCTCAGCACAGCCTGAGCGTTATTGAACGCCACGTTCAGGGAGCCGTCCTCACCATAGGCGGTGGTTTCGGAAACCATGGTCAGAATATCAGATTTCTCCACAGTGCCCTTCATCGCGTTGGTGCGATAGACACCATCGGCGATGCCGGTGTAAGTGTCAAGCGCGACCTCATACTTGCCGTCGGCATTCTTGGGCACATTGGTGCCGGAATGCTCCACCCAGTATTCAGCCGCCTGAACAGCGAACATACCGGTCAGTTCATAGGCGGTGTAGACACAGCCGGCAATGGTGTAATCAGTGGGCTGTGCGCCCAGATAGGCAACTGCAATCCCTTTTTCTGTAGCCTGAGTCACAACATCCTTGAGCATTTCCACGCTCATGGCGGCAATCATCAGGCAGCCGACATTACCAGCGGCAATGGCCTGCTCCACGAACTGGACCTGATTGCCGGGGTTGCCCTGGGCGTCTTTCTTTACATATGTAAAGCCCTGTGCTTCCATCACAGCGCCCATGGCATCGTTGATCCAAACCAGACCTTCCGCATTGGTGGTAGGCAGGATGGACCAGACTTCCTTCTGGCCGTTCCACTGGAAGTCAGTGGCTGCGGCTGCTTCCGAGGTGGAGGCAGATTCTGAGACTGCGCCGTCAGAACTTGTGGATGCAGAGGATGTGGCGGAAGTACCGCTGGACCCGCATCCTGCAAGGGCTGTGACCATCATGCAGACCGCCAGCAGCATAGCAAGAGTTTTTTTCATAGTTGCTTCATTCCTTCCTGAGATTTGCGGCAGAGCCGCAATATTTTAACTGTATCATTTTAACCCAGACGTTCAGGATAGTCAAGTAATTATCCAAGTAATTTTATGCAAAATTCACAATATTTCGATGTAGCACCTCAAATATGTGACGAAAGGCTGCATTATGATGCATGAACTTCATTTTCTTCAAAATATTTCTGCATTTCGGCAAAGAATCCGCATAGAATTTCCGGGAGGGATCCTCATGAGACGGCGGACGGCCTGTGCGCTTTTGCTCTTTCTTTTGCTTCTGGAACAACAGCTGCATTTGCAGACGATAAAAACGGAGGTCGATTCCCAGCGGCTTCCGGCGGAGTTTGACGGCTTTCGCATTGTCCAGCTTTCCGACCTTCATGGGCGGCAGTTTGGAAAGGGGAATCGGTATCTTCTCAAAAAAGTGGCGGCGCTGGAGCCGGATCTCATCGCTGTAACGGGAGATATGGTCAGCGGAGATGAGGATACGGATGCGGCTGCGGTGCTTCTTGGCGCGCTTGCCGAGTTGGCGCCCACCTTTTTTGTGACGGGAAATCACGAATGGTCCCTTTCTGATCTTTCCGGCGTTCTCTCAGATTTTGAAGCTGCCGGTGCGATGGTGCTTCAGAACAGGGGCGTTTTGCTGAAAAAAGAAGGGGCTGAAATTTTGATCGGGGGCGTAGACGACCCCTGCGGCCCCTGTGATATGCCTGTGCCGGAGATCGTGGGACAGCGGCTTCGGCAGGGGACAGACAGTTTTTTTCTGCTGCTGGCCCATCGGAACGACAGTCCGGCGGTTTGGGAAAAGACCGGAGCGGATCTGGTTTTGGCGGGCCACGGACACGGCGGGATCATCCGGCTTCCGTTTTTGGGCGGGATGGTCCAGAGAGGACAGCAGGAGAGCGGTCTGAGCCGATCGGGAGCGACCCAACTCTATGTGAGCCGGGGGCTGGGCGGGAAAGGACTTCGGCTGAACAACCGACCGGAGGTCTCTCTGCTGGTGCTGAGAAAGTCATGAATTTTCGGTAAACAATGGAGCGGTTTCGTTGCAAAGCGAATGATTCGGATTTATAATCACAGCAAC
>CAZGOQ010000138.1:0-5780 GCA_964527315.1 uncultured Oscillospiraceae bacterium
CCCGCTGCTTCATGCCGCCGGAGAACTGATGGGGATAATCTCTGGCGCGGCTGGCGGGAATACCTACCATCTCCAGCATCTCCATGCCCTTCTGCATGGCCTCTGTCCGGGACATATTCCCGTGGAGATGAATGACCTCGGAAATCTGCTCTCCCACCCGGAGAATCGGGTTCAGGGCAGTCATGGGGTCCTGAAAGATCATGGAGATCTGATCGCCGCGAATCTTCCGCATCTCCGCGTCTTTTTTTGTCAGCAAATCCTCGCCGTTGAAGCGGATCTCGCCGCTGACGATCTTTCCGGGAGGATCGGGAACCAGCCGCAGGATACCCAGCGCCGTAGTGGTCTTACCTGCGCCGGTTTCCCCCACCAGCCCCAGAGTTTCGCTCTTTCCGATTTCCAAGTCGATGCCATTGACCGCGTGGACGGTCTCCTCGGTGGTCACATAATGAATCCTTAAATCCTTGATTTCAAGAAGATTATCTTGCATCCTACTGCCCTCCTTACTGCTTGAGCTTCGGGTCCAGCGCGTCCCGCAGGCCGTCGCCCAGCAGGTTAAATCCAAACAGGGTGACCATAATGGCGACGCCGGGCCATGTGACCAGCGGCCAGAAGGTGCGGATGTAGGCCCGTCCGGCGGTCATGATAGAGCCCCACTCCGCCTGAGGAGACTGCACGCCCAGACCGATAAAGCTCAGAGAGGAAATCTGAAGGATGTTTGCGCCCACCCGCAGAGTGGTGTCCACGATGATGGGAGCCAAAATATTGGGCAGAATCTGCTTAAAAATGATTCTGCTGCGGCTGGACCCGGTGGCCCGCGCTGCCTCCACAAACTCCTGTTCCCTTACCGTCATGACATTCGCTCGCACAATACGGGCATAGGTGGGAATGCCACTGATGGAAATAGCCAGTGCTGTATTGACGGTTCCTGTTCCCAGGGCTGCCGCGATAGATACCGCCAGCAGGAAACCGGGAATCGCCATGATAATATCCATCAGGCGCATGACAACGGCCTCATAGGCGCCGCCGAAGTAGCCCGCCGTGGCGCCCAGCAGGATACCCACCATCATGCTTATAGCCAGAGACAGCAGTGCTACCAGCAGCGATGTCCGTGCGCCGTAAATGATACGGCTGAGCAGGTCCCGACCGAAGTTATCCGTACCCATAGGATGCTCCATGGAGGGCATTTGCAGGGCGATGGTGGGGTCCTGCTCATAGGGGTCGTAGGGGGCCAGGAAGTTGGCGAACACGGCAACCAAGATGATCAGCACCACCAGCACCAGACCGATCATGGCCATTTTGTTCCGGGTCAGACGCTTCCACACGTCCGCCCACTGGCTCCGCTTTTTGAGGTCTGCAAAGGAGGTCTCGGAATTCGTTTTCAGTTCGTTCATGCCTTGGCCTCCTCCTTCTTTTCTTTCTTTTCCTTCTTTTTGCCCCCGGTGTACTGGGCCATGACTCTGGGGTCCACCAGACCGTAGACCAGGTCCACCAGCAGGTTCATCACGCACACTGTCACCGCGATCACAAGGACGCAGCCCTGAATGACGGGATAATTGTTGGAGTTGATGGCGGACATCATCAGGGTTCCCAGTCCGGGGATGGTGAAGATGGTCTCAATAATGACGGAGCCGCCCATGACCATGCTGATCTGGAATCCCACCACGGTAATGACGTTCAGCAGGGCGTTTTTGAGCGCGTGTTTCCGAATGATGACGCCCTCGCTCAAGCCCTTGGCGCGGGCGGTGCGGATGTAGTCCTGCCGAATGACCTCCAGCATAGAAGACCGGGTCATTCGGGTCACAGAGGCCACAGGACTCAGACCCACAGCCAGCACCGGCAGGATCCAGGATGTCCAGCCATTGAGACCGGACGCAGGTAAAATAGGCCATTTATAGGCAAACAAAATGATCATCATCAGTGCCAGCCAGAAGTTCGGCATGGCGGCGAAGAACATGGACACGGTGGTGACGCCGTAGTCCAGAATGGAATTTTGCTTTGTGGCCGATATGATGCCAAATGGGATGCCGATGATCACCGTGACCAGCACGCCCAGAAGCCCCAGCTTCAAGGTGGTCATAAACCGCTCCCCGATCTCCTCGCTGACCGGGCGCTTGGTCTGGTAGGACGTACCCAGATCGTGGTCCACCACAATGCCCTTCACATAGCTGACAAACTGCGTCAGGAAGGGTTTATCCAGGCCCAGCTCCGCCTCTTTGGCGTCATACTGCTCCTGAGTGATGTTGGAGCCCATCAGCGCGTAAATGGGGTCGCCGGGCGTCAGGCGATTGATGGTAAACACGATAAACGTGACACCGAGGAGCACCGGGATCATCCACAGGATGCGTTTGATTATATATTTAATCATGTCTACACCTCAAATGCAGCGTGTTTTGAAAATCAGCCCCTCGGACCATAGAAGCCCGAAGGGCTGATAGGAGAATTGGCAAAGTGCCTCAAGGATTTACTCGAAGGTAGTGTTTGTCAGATCGGGGTAGTCCACGGAAGGTGTTGTCAGAGAGATACCGTCCTTGCAGGCATAGGCCTTCAGCGGTTCACAGATGGGCATGGCCCAGCAGCTATCGTACAGCCACTGCTGCGCGTTCTCATAGCAAGTCTCCGCCTGGTCCGCATCCTCGTACAGGCCACCCATCAGATAGCCGTCAAATGTGGGGTCCATGATGGCCGCCGCCACGTTGGTGGAGGTGGACTTCATGGTATCGTAGATCTGGTCCGCCAGGAACAGGAACGCGCCGCCGGAGGTTTCCTTTAGGAGCATATCCGTCTCGCCGCTCATAAACATGGGGATGGCGGTTCCGATGTCATAGGCCTGGATGTCCAGATCAATGCCAAGCTCGCTGAGGTAGTACTGGAGCGATGTGGCTTTGTCGTTATTGGCCGTGGAGTTCACGATGACCAGGCTCACGGAGAAGCCGTCTGCATAGTCGCTCTGGGCCATATACTCCTTGGCCTTGTCCGGATCATACTCGTAAGTACCCACGTCGATCTTTCCCTGAACATTGTCAGGCAGCGTAGAGGTGGCAGGCTTGGACAGGCTGCCATAGCCGGCAGCCGCCACCGCATCCCAGTCCACGCCATAGGCAATGGCCTTCCGCACATTCTCATCGTGCCAGTACTCCACATAGTCGGAGAGCACGAGCATGGGAACATCCAGACTGGACTGGGTGGTCAGGGTAAACGCATAAGCGTCCGGATCAGCGTTATAGGTATCCACAAAGGTCGAGCTCAGGTCAAAGGCCATATCCAGCGTGCCGTTCTCCAGATCGACCTCCATGGTGGTCTCCTCAGCGTAGGTGTTGACGGTGTAGGATGTCACAACGGGCTTCTCGCCCCAGTAGTCATCGCGGAGCTGATACTTAGAGTACGCGCCGGAGACGTTCTCGGTCAGAGCATAGGGACCGGTGCCGCAGGGACTGTCCCAAAAAGCTTCATCGCCGTTTTCCTCATAATATGCTTTGCACTGGATCTTGCCGGTGGAGCCAGTGAGGTAATAGAGGACATTGTTGTTCTTCTGGGTAAACTTCAGCGTGACATTCAGACCGTCGGCTGTGCAGTTGTCCCAGTCGTAGTCTGCAAAGTAGGTGCTGAGGTTGGAACCTGCATCCACATAGTATTTGAGGGAAAACAGCACATCCTCGCCGGTGAGGGCCGCACCATTGGAGAAGGTCACATCATCCCGGAGCTTGATGTCCAGTGTCAGACCGTCCTCGCTCATTTCATAGCTCTCCGCCAGGAACGGCTGAGGCTCATTATTCTCGTCCAGAGAGAACAGGGTCTCATAGACCAGTCTCATGCCGATGCCGTTGTTGGAGGATGCGGGATCCAGGCCCTCTACGGGCGTGGTCCAGCCTACCACCAGATCTGTGCTCGCGGGAGTCCCGGTGGCTGCCGATTCATCCGCAGAGGCGTCCTGCGCCTGAACGGATGCCTCTGCATTTGACGCAGTGCTTACTGCAGAGCTTTCTGCACTGTCGGAGCTGCCACAGGCGGTCAAAGACAGGACCATGGCAACAGCCAGCAGTAGCGCCAGTGTCTTTTTCAGTTTTTTCAATGGAATTCCTCCTTCTTTTTTTAGGGGGACTGTTTTGTCTCCGCATTATTCTGGGTTCAGCATATCCCCGTCCCGTCTAAAAATCTACCATCGTTTTTTTCGGCATTTGGGGCAAGTCAAAAAATGATTGCCCGCCCAATATTCTGGCCCTCCTGATAAGCTCCGATCGAGACGCGATTCCAGATCGGTAATACAAATAAGTCTGCCGGTTCCTTTCATGATCTCACCCCGCTTCTAAACAAACCACAGCTTAATTTCAACGGAGACCATCGTTTTTTTACCGAGAAAACGGCACGTAAAAAATTGATGCTTCGCTTTTCCCCTTGCCCATTCTGCTCATTGTGCTATAATTAAATTGTTTTATTCCCATTCTGCGTTTTTTGAGGAGACATCTATGGAAAATACACAATGGATGCAGCCGTTGACACAGATCAACCAGCGGCTGGTCGTGGAGAAGCTGGTGCGGGATGCCAACCGGCAGCAGCTCATCGACAGCGGGATCCTGGAAACGGTCGGGATCACCCTGGGAAGCGAGCAGTTTGTCCTGCTGATGGTGGATATTCTGGACTATACGCCGGGAAAGTTCGACATCTATTTGGTCCGGAAAACAGACCGGGATGCCGTCATGCACAGCGTTGTGGAGCAGATGTTCGTCTCGTCCTTTGAACACAGCTTCAATGCCTACTCGTTTCTGAGCGATGGCCAGAGCTACATTCTTTTGAATCTGCAAACGCCCCAGAATGCTCCCACCCAGGCGTGGATCGCCGGGTTTATGGGTTCTCTGGAGGAGTCCTGCGCCGACTGTGTGAGACGAGCGAAGGAGACCTATGGAATAGATATCCGGGTTTATGTCAGCAGTTTCATTGATTCCCTAAATCATCTCGGGGCCAGAAAGACTCTGCTGGACAATTTGCTTGCGGATGACTATATCGGCGAAAAACCCAGCGGCGTATTCACTGCGGGCGAAATGGATACCATGATGCTGGCAGCCAATTCTATGAATGAAAAGCTGTACCCACTGATTCAAAATATTCTGGCACTGACGCAAAAGCATAAACTGCAGGAAGCCGGGCAAGCTACCGTGGATATGCTGGAGCTGGAAGCCCAGTATTACGGGATTGCCGCCGGAGCCCGTTCCCGACTTGGCGGCTTGATTACCGTTCTTTATGCCATCCTGGAGATTCCATACTATCAAACCCAGAATGATTGTCTGGATATCCAGGAGGTGCTGCTCAACATCGACGCCTGTTTAAGCAACGCAGAACTCATCGACTATGTACGGCAGTTGTTTCAGGACTTTGAAAAATACTTTTCAGATACCTCCAAGCCAAAGCAGGACCGCGTGGCGGACATCGCTGAGTATATCAATGCAAATTACAGCGATCCACAGCTGTGCGCCGCCATGATCTGCAGTCAGTTTGGACTCAATCAATCCTACCTCTCCCGGCTGTTCAAGGAGGCCCGCGGTGAAAAGCTCATCGACTACATCCACAAGACGCGGATTCGCCATGCAAAAACCTACCTTTCCACTACAAGCGATACTATCGACGCCATCGCTCAGCGGGTGGGCTACCAGAACACCCTGACCTTTACCAGAGCCTTCAAGCGGTACGAAGGCGTGACACCCGGCGCGTTCCGCTCTGACAAGCAACCATAGAAAACGCCCGATCCTCCGTGCTTTTGGGAGGATCGGGCGCGTTTTTATAAAATT